>DATIUW010000301.1:0-10644 GCA_035466435.1 Polyangiales bacterium
GTCGGCGTGGCTTGGGCCGCAAGCCGTGGTGGCGCCACGCTCGCCAGCGTTCCAGTCGTCGTGGTGTGCGCAGCGCTTGCGTTCGGCGTGCAGTGGGTCGCGTTCATACCGGCATATGCAAAGCAAACCGAGCGGTTCTACGATGTCACCGGCAGCCTCACCTACGTCATGGTGGTCTGGTTTGCCATCATCGTTTCCCGATCCTTCGACCTACGCTCGATGATTCTCGGGCTGCTGATCCTCGTCTGGGCTGCGCGGCTCGGTACGTTCTTGTTGCGTCGTATTCGCTCGGAAGGGTCGGACAGCCGATTCGACGACATCAAACCAAGCGCAGCTCGCTTCTTCGTAGCGTGGACGTTACAAGGGCTGTGGGTCTTTCTGACTGCATCGGCGGCCCTGGCGGCGATCACGACGGAGTCGCCACGACCGTTTGGTTGGCGCGACTTCCTAGGCATCCTGATCTGGGGTACTGGATTCGCGATCGAGGCGATCGCGGATTCTCAGAAGCGTCGCTTTCGCGAACACAACCCCGGACGCTTCGTCCACACGGGGCTCTGGGCATGGTCACGGCATCCCAATTACTTCGGTGAAATCGTGCTTTGGATCGGCATCTTCACGATCGCCTCGTCCACCCTGACGGGCTGGCAATGGGTGACGGCGATCTCCCCTTTGTTCGTGATTTTCCTCCTGACCAAAGTCAGCGGAATCCCCATCCTGGAGAAAAGGGCCGAAGAACGCTGGGGCGACTACGAGAGTTATCGCAAGTATCGGCAAGAAACGCCCGTGTTGATTCCACGGCCCCCGCGTCGAACGCGGTAGAACCCCTTCCTCATTCACGCCACTGTGCCAAGAGGGAAGCGGGCGACGGCAGCCAGCCGAGAAAAGCAGCCGTCGCGATGACTACCGTATATGCGGTGGCTACGACCAAGTCCTTCTTCAAGGTCGATTTTCTCGAGCTCACGACACCCACGACTCCCTTGTGCAACAGAACGAAGCCCAGGACGTTCGTGATCCAGTATCCGAGGACGAAGGCTGGGACGTAGAGACGCTCGTCGAACAAGGAGAAAGGCACGGCAAACAAATACGCGAGCGGCACGTTCACCAGCAGATCGTTCCACCAAGAGAGGGGCGAAAGAAGCCATCCGAGCCCTCCGAGGAAGGCGCTCCACACGCGCTTCATCCAACTCGGTCGCGTCTGCGATTTCTCCGTCGTCTCCACCATGTCACGCGTGATGTGCTAACAATCTGGGCAGCGCGGGTTTGCAAACCCCGTAGACTTTCCCTGTACGTGCCATGAGTGAGTATGCGATCCGCACGGCGACTGTCGATGATGCAGAAGCAGTGAGCGCTCTGCTCACCGCCTGCTACCCCGAGCTCATGAAAGAGGCGTACCCCGCAGCCGTCCTCACGCCGGCGTTGGCGCGCATGACCAAAGCGAATCCCAGATTGCTCGAGTCCGGTCGATTCTACGTGGCGGAATCGGCCAAGGGCTCGCTCGTCGGCTGTGGAGGATGGAGCACCGAACGTCCTGGTGATGACCTGATCGAGCATGGGCTCGCGCACATTCGTCATTTCGCCACCCACCCGGCTTGGACCGGAAAAGGCATCGGGCGCGCGCTCTATGAGTGGTGTGAGAGCGATGCAGCCGCCATCGGGTGCACGGCGCTCGAATGCTGGGCAAGCCTCAACGCCGAGGGATTCTACGAGGCGCTTGGTTTCGAGCGCATCGCGGAAATCCACGTGCGGATCGGACCGAGCGTGCTCTTGCCGAGCATCCGAATGCGCCGACGCATCTCTCGGGCTGCGGGACCATAGCTTTGCTCAGCTATGTGGTGCGCTCCATTTTTGCCGTAGCCCGACGAAACGCGACGGTCGCAATCAATCCCGTCAACGCGAAGATTCCTAGAAACGTGAAGAAGTGGCGGTGTCCTGCAATCCCTGGGGAACGGTCGAGGAGCCAACCGGCGACGAGATTCACGAAGACATCCGGTGTGTAGCCGAGGACCGAGACGAGCCCGACCGCCGTGCCCGTGGCCGGCAGTGGGACTGACGCCTCTTGAAACAACGCGAAGTAGACGCCTCGAAGCCCGAAGACCGCGGCGCAGCTGATCAACACGTTCAGGTAGAGGGCCCACACCATGGAGGGCCCGGGCGAAGCGAGCGCAAACCAGGTGTACGATGCGACGAGCAGTGCGAAGCACACCTGCGTGACACGGGAAGAGCTGATTCGATCGCCGAGCCAGCCGGCCCCGACGGCCGCGACAGGTCGAACCCACGCGCTCATTGCGGAAACGCGCGCGCCCTCGACCTCGTTCAAGCCATACGCTTGCACCGCGAAAAGAGAGTAGTCGTCGATGCCCTTGTAGCCCACGTATGCGCATACGACGATGACGGCCTGAATCCATACCGCGCGCATGGGCAGCACGGTGCGAAGATGTGCCCAGGCACTAGCCCGATCCAAGGTTTGACGGTCTTCCGCGGGAACGAAACGCCAGCACAGAAGTGCGGCGGCGGCCGTCGTGCCCGCGTAACCGTAGATGATCCCCTGGAGCGCCCGTGCACGCTCGAACGCGCTGGCGGCGTCCGGGTTTGCAGGAAGGAGCGCCTGAAAAAGATAGACGGCCGCGACGGCAAGCGCTGCAGCAAACAATCCACGTCCACCATCGAGGATTCCGTACGCGCGTCCCTGTTCGTCTTCGCCTCCCCATTCGCGCGTTGCTCTGATCAGCGCCGCCCAGAACAACAAGATCGTGGTCAGGCCCCAGAAGCCGAACAATACCCAAAGCCCTCGATAGGGCGGAAAGGTCGCAAAGTAGAGGCCGCCGAGGCTGGTCAACAGAAGGGATAGGGTCAGCAAGCGCCGTGCTGGAAAGCGATCCGCGAGCGGACCGCCAGGAAAATAGGCCAGCATGGCGACGACGCCGTACGCAGCTTGGACGGCTCCGAGCTCGGTATTGGTGAGCCCCAGCACCTGCAGAACGGTCGGACGAAAGAAGCGAGTGACGTGAAACGGGAGACTGAACACCGCTTCGCCTGCGACGATCAACGCCACCATGAACATCGCACGCTCGAGACGACGGGTTTCAGCCATGGGCTTCGTGTGCATCGTAGCCCGATGGGATGTGGAAGCCTGGTTTTGCGCTTCCGACGATCAGTGCGCCGATGACGGAGGCCCGGTGAGGGCGATCTTCGGTCCGGCGTTTCCCATGATCTTCATGTCGATGCCGTCCGCCTCGGCATGCGCAGCAAAGTCCTGAATGATCTCGTGCACGTCGTGATCGAGGATCTTCGTCCTGGTCATGTCGATGGTCACATCCGCGCCCTTTGGGATTTCGCGGAGGATCCGCTTGAGTGCCGCCTTGTTGAGAAACGTCATGTGCTCGGTCAGCCGGATGCTGATGCGACCGGGCGCAATCTCTTCGCGATAGAAGTCGAGCTGGTAGTTGTAGATGAGTATGTGGAAGACGGCGACTGCCATGCCGAGCATGATCCCGGTCAAGAGATCGGTGAGCACCAAGCCGACGACCGTCACCACGAAGGGGAGGAACTGCCAGATTCCTTCTCTCCACATTTGCTTGAAGAGCTCGATACGCGCCAGCTTGTAACCGATCACGAGCAAGATCGCGGCCAAGCTCGCTAGCGGGATCAAATTCAGCACTTGCGGGATGGACGCCACGCAGACCAAGAGGAGCACGCCATGAAAGAACGATGCAAAGCGCGTCTTGCCTCCGGAGTTCACGTTGGCCGAGCTTCGAACGATGACCTGCGTCACGGGCAGGCCGCCCAGCAAGCCCGAGACGATGTTTCCGATGCCTTGGGCCTTGAGCTCTTTGTTCGTCGGGGTGACGCGCTTTTCCGGGTCCAGATTGTCGATGGCCTCCACCGAGAGGAGGGTCTCGATGCTCGCGATCAGCGCCAAGGTCAAACCCGTCGTGTACACTTCGAGGTTCGTGATGTACGAAAAATCGGGACGCGTGAAGTTCGAAAAGAACTCACCCAACGAAGAGGACACGGGCACGGCGACCAGGTGCTCGGGGGGTGGAGCGAAGTCGGGAGCAAGCTTCGTCAGTGACCAGCTCAGCGCGATACCGAACGCGACCACGACCAAGGGTGCGGGCAATGCCTTGATGACTCGCCGGTTCTTGAGCCATCGGTGGTCCCAAGCGAGCAGAATGGCGAGTGAGACGAACGTGACCAGGATCGCAGCAGGGCTCAGCGACGAGAACGCATAGCCGATCTCGCTGAAGGTGTTGTGACCGTCCATTTGGAAGAACTCGAGCTCGCCCTCCCAGGACTCGTCATAGCCGAGCGCGTGAGGAATTTGCTTGAGAACTAGAATCACTCCGATGCCGGCCAGCATTCCCTTGATGACGCTCGAAGGGAAATAGTGAGCGATGACGCCTGCCTTCATGAAACCGGCGGCGAGCTGCACGATCCCGCAAAACACCACGGCGAGCAGATAGGCCTCGAAGCCCAAGGCTTCGATTCCGGCGACGACCATCACGACGAGCCCTGCAGCCGGGCCGCTCACACCGAGGCGGGAGCCGCTGAACGTAGTGACTACGATACCGCCGGAGATTCCGGCGATGATCCCGCTGAAAAGAGGGGCTCCGGACGCCAGCGCAATGCCGAGGCACAACGGAAGCGCCACCAGAAAAACGACGATGCCCGCCCGAATATCGTCCGCAAGGAGTCGCCGATCGAACATGGTGGGCGAGTATGGAGGCCCCATGGCGCCCATGCCAGAAAAATGGTGGGCTCGAAAAATCCCGGAGAAAACACACGCCGGCGCTAACCTCACGGTTCCTTCCGCGTAGCATTTTGGTCATGATTCGATTCGGCAACGGCTTCCCCGAGTCGCTCTTTCAACGCCCTTGAGACGACGCCGTTCGAGCTCGACCAAGAAGTCGATGCGCTGCAGCGTCTCAGCGTTGAAAATCATACAGCGAGCCGAGCGCCAGGATCTTCGTCAGCTCGTCGAGGGCTGCGCGGGACTCGTCGAGCAGTGATGGGTCTGCCAGGTCCGATTCGTCGAGCCGGTCGCGATAGTGTCGCCCGATCCAGTCGTCGAGCGCTTCGAAGAGGACGTCATCGAAGAGCACCGGCCCGTGGATTCGTTCCAGCTCTTCGGGCGTGAGCACGACTCGGAGGCGCAAACAGGCTGGTCCTCCCCCGTTTTCCATGCTTTGCCGGACGTCGATCACCTCGACGCGCTGGATGAAGGGGTCGCTGTCTCGGAGCGCTTGCAAATAGCTCCAGACGCGTGCCGACGCTTGGCACTCGGCCGGTACGATGAGCGCCATCTGACCTGATGGGAGCGACACTAGCTGGCTGTTGAACAGATAAGACGCCACCGCGTCTTCGATTGGGACGTCCTTCGAAGCGACCTCGATCAGATGAAGCTCGTAATCCGACTTGCTCCGCAGCTCTTCCTCGATGCGGGTCGAATCGACGAAGGCCTCCTCGTGGAAGAAGAAGACGTTTTGGTTCCCGACTGCGATGACGTCACTGTGGAACACGCCCACATCGATGGCCGCGGGCTGCTGCTGCGCAAAAACCACACGCGCCGCTGGGACGCCATGAAGACGGACCACCGCTTGCGAGGCTTCGAGGGTCTGGCGGGCGGGATGCCGCGACGGACCTGGCGCTCCCGGGCGCATTGCGCGTCGTCCATAGACGAAGAGCTGTGTGCCCGGCTCGCCGTACTCGCGACAAAGACGCGAATGGTTGGCCGCGCCCTCGTCACCGAATGGCGCGGCCGGTGGCAACGGCCCGTGATGAACGAACGTCTCCGGATCGGCGAAGATCCTGCGGAGCAGTCGGGAGGTCGCTGGGACCTCGATCTGCCGGTGAAAATGACTTCTCAGATTGGCGGGCGTGAAGTGAGCCTTTCCGTCTCGCGAGTCGGCGCTCGGACACATCGTCGCCGCGTTGGCGGCCCACATGCTCGAGGCAGACGCGCAAGCGGCCAACAGTGAAGGGCTCTCCCTCTGGGCCCTTCGGAGCACCTCGTGGTCGCTGCCTTCGAAGCCGAGGTTCCGAAGCACATCGACGGCCGGCCGGTCCTGGGGAGGAAGCACGCCCTGCAGCACCCCGAGATCATGGAGCACCTTCATCTTGCGGAGTCCCTGCTTTGCCGCGGCTCTCGGATTCGACGGCGCGTGCACGTTTCGTTGCGAGGCGAGATTGCCTCGGGCGAGGCCCCCATAGTTGTGGGTGGGGCCCACGATTCCGTCGAAATTGACCTCGTGCGCGCTCAAAGCTTCATCCCGGGGGGCAGCTCGACGGGACGCGTGGGCACGTCCTGTTCGAGCGAGGCGACCGGATGCGCGCAGTAGTCCGCGGCGTAGTAAGCGCTCGGTCGGTGATTGCCGCTTGCCTTGACGCCGCCGAACGGCGCCGCGCTGCTTGCCCCGGTGAGGGGTCGGTTCCAATTGACGACGCCAGCGCGAATCCGGTCGCGGAAACGTTCCCACTCCGTTCGCTCGCCTCCGATGAGACCAGCAGCAAGCCCGAAACGCGTCTCGTTCGCCATCTCGAGCGCCGTCTCGAAATCGTCGTAGAACGCGAGCTGGAGCAGCGGACCGAAGTGCTCTTCGTCGGGCAGACGGGCTACGCGGGTGACGTCGATCAGTCCCGGTGAGACGAAGCCAGTGCCCTCTTTCAGCTTGCGGAGGGTGAGCATCGGCTCGCCGCCGAGCGCGATGATCTTCGCCTGCGCGTCGACCAAATCGCTCGCAGCTTGCTCGGAGATCACGGGGCCCATGAAAGGCGGCTCCGGATCATCGAACCTACCAACCCGAAGCTTGCCCGTCACCTCGGCCAGCCGGCTCGCCAACTCCCGGCCGAATGGGTCGGCTGGCACCAGGAGCCTTCGGGCGCACGTGCATCGTTGGCCCGCGGTGACGTACGCCGATTGCACGATGATGTAGACCGCAGCGTCGATGTCAGCGGCCCGGTCTACGACGAGCGGGTTGTTTCCGCCCATCTCCAAGGCGAGGATCTTCTCGGGAGAGCCGGCGAGCTGTCGGTGGAGCGCATGCCCCACCGCAGCGCTGCCGGTGAACAGCAAGCCATCGAGCTCCGGATGGGCGACCGTGGCGGCGCCGGCTTCCTTGCCGCCGAGGACCAGGTTGAGCACGCCTGGCGGGAGCCCTGCTTCTTCCCAGAGCCGCGTCGTTTCGACGGCGGTCCACGGAGTGTGCTCGCTAGGCTTGAACACCGAGGTGTTGCCGGCGATCAGGGCGGGTACGATGTGGCCGTTCGGCAGGTGGCCCGGAAAATTGTACGGGCCGAGCACCGCAAGCACTCCGTGTGGACGGTGGTGTACGACGGAGCGGTACTCGCCCAAGTCGCGCTCGGATGCACCCGCACGCTCGGCTCTAGCTTGCACCGAGATGTCTATCTTCGCGCGCATCGAGTCGACTTCGGTCAGTGCTTCCCAGGTCGGCTTCCCAGTCTCGAGCGAGATGGTGCCCGCGAGCGCCTCACGGTGCTTCTCGAGCAAGACGCCAAAACGCTGGATGATCTCGATGCGCTGCTCGAGCCCGAGGCCGCTCCAGCGGGGGAAGGCGTCGCGGGCCGCTCGGAAGGCCTGATCGACCTGTGTCTCACTGGCTCCGCGCCCTTCCCAGACGACGCTTCCCACCGACGGGTCGAACGAACGCAGCTCCGCGCCGAGTCCCTCCTCCCAGGCGCCTGCGATGTGAAGCTGCAACATCAGACCTCGATCAAGATTCTAGCATCCGCACCTGCTCGCCTGGGCGAATCCGCATCGCGCCGGCGGTTTCCTCTGAGAGAACGATCTGGTCGGGCTCGCGCTGGACGACGTGGGCAACACAACACCGAAAGTCCTGCACTCGCGTGTTCGCGAGCAGGCATGCGGTGGCGTTCTCAGGCTCGACGGAGCCGATCTGGACCGAACGCCGTTTGCTCGCGCGGACCGCCCGAATCTCGTCACGACGGCACTCCACGGTCGGCCCGCCATCGAAGATGTCGACGTAGTTTTCGTAGTGGAAACCCTCGTCTTCGAGCAGCTCCATCGCCCGCCTGCTATTGGGATGCGGCTTGCCGATGGCTTCCTGCGCTTCCTGCGGAAGAAATACCACGTAGATCGGGTGCTTCGGCATGAGCTCTGCGATGAACGACTTGTGCCCGCTTCCGACGAGGTGATCGGCCGTCGGAAAGTCCATCGAGAAGAAGTGTTGCCCGAGGCCGTCCCAAAAAGGCGACCTGCCGCCATCGTCCGAAATGCCGCGGATCTCCGCGATGACTTTCTCCGCGAAACGGTAGGGCGCCTCTGCCATGAAGAGAAGCCTCGACTTGGAGAGCAGCGTACCTAGTCCCTTGCCGCGATGGGCAGGCCCGAGAAACAGAGAAGTGAGCTCGGTGCAGCCGGTATAGTCGTTGGAAAGATAGAGAGCCGGATGCACCCGGTGGACGTTGAGCTCCTTGGACGCATGCACCACGGTCCCGATGCGATAGCTGTAGAAGGCATCCTGAAGGCCGACGGCTGCTTTGAGCGCGCACATGCCCGCTATCTCCCCGAGACCATCGTCGGCGAGAACGAAGAAATACTCCTCGTTGGCCGGTTGGCGTGTGTCTTTGACGAAGGACTCCGAGGAGCTCGCGATCTTTTGGCGAAGGGTTTCGCGATCCACTGTCAGCGAGGTGAGGCCAGCTCGAACTTGCGCCACGAGCGCTTCGATGCGTTCCAGGTCGGCCCTCTCGGCCGGTCGAATCACGAACGTCACGCTGCCCAGGATCCCACAACTCCCGCCCGTCGGGAAAGAGGTGAGGGCTACTTTGTCGTCAAATCTCCGTAACCGGCCGGACGAGGACGCTGCCCCAGAGCATCGCGCGGTCGTTCTCGGCACGGTTCCAGGGAGAGTCGGCGTCCGCATCACCAAAGCTGCGCAACACGGTGACGGCATCGGGGGCGGCAGCGCGCCTCACGGCGGCAAACAGCCTCTGCCGGTACGCCTCGTCGGTTCCATCGAGGATGTTGGATAGGGTAAAGCCGTCGAAGCTTCCCGGAGGTTGCTGCTCGAGAAAGTCGGCTGCATCTGCGTTGACGAGCTGGATGCCGCTGGCTTCGGGCGGTGGCGCGGCAGCCGTCAGCTCCCCGAGCAGGAGGGATCGCGCGAAGGGGTTGGTGCGGTTCGGATGTCGGGCGAAGCATCGCTCCATCCGTGCACGCATCACGGCGCCGAGGCGTTTCGGCAGGAAATCGAGCAAACGCGGAGAATAGACCGATCGCAGCGCGGTCACCGAGAACAGGAGATCGAGACCGGTGCGGAAGCGCCAGGTATTCAACTCACGATGCCAGGCCTCGATCTGCTCGGCTGGATCCTCGAGCTCTACGAAAGCGCGCACCCGCGAGGGCCACCAACCAGCGAGCGGTGCGAAGAACCGCAAGAAATCCATGATGCGCTCCGCTCTGCCGCGGAACCCCGGATCGCCATCGATGCGACGCTGCGCATAGGCGAGCTGGATGGGATTGATGTCGACGGCGACGACGTCGTGCTGCGGGGCGAGCTTCATGGCCGTGCAGCCCGCCGACGCGATGCAAAAGACGCGTCCACCAGGGCGGAACGCATCGAGCTCGATCGACGCGTCCTCGTACATGCGCCCGAACAGCACCTGCCTCGGACCGACCCGCGCGTCCAGGCGGCCCCGTTCCCACACCGTCACGGCTGCGGTCATCTGCTCACGTCCCTGCTTCGGCCGGGATACCCGCCGAAACCCAGGCCAAGACGAGAAACGCGAAGTTCTTGACCAGCATGCCCTTCGGGTCGTGGATCAAGTGTCGAGACCAGATCAACCCGTTGACGTTCAGGGTGACCAACAGCACCGTCTGGGCAAGCGCGCAGAGCAACGGTTCCACGCCGCTCAACACCCAGAGCCCCAGCCCGACCTCGACTACCCCGAGCGTCATCAGAAACGGTACCCCGAAGCGCGGCCCGTAGCGGGGGACGGCCTTGACCACCTCCAGCTCCCGCGGCTCTCCGCGCAGCAGCTTGCACCAAAGACCCTCGTAGAGCCACACCCCGGCCACTGCGATGCGAATCAACCAGTACGGCGGCATGAGCTCCGGCATGTGTGTCCTTTCGAGGGAGGAGTCAGCCCGACGCAGCCTTGCGCCGCATCGAAGCCAAGAGGTAGCGGTGGAACCAGTGACACACCATGGCCTCGATCGGCCTCCAAAGCCAACGGGGGCGCTTGTTGCTGGTGTAGCGAGTTTCGACGGAAACCTCGGTGCGGCCGTCTCCGAGATCGCGCAAGGTGTAGCGACCGCCGGACAACCGCATCCCGCCGCCGATCGAAAGGCTCTGCTCGGCTACTTCGAACTCGTAGAGCTGACTGGGTTGAATGTTCGTCGTGCGCTTGAGAAGGTAGCCGCCCTCGTACAGGCACCGCGCTTCGTTGCCCACCTGCGCGGTCTTGCCCTCGGTACGAATCGGAACCGGCAACAGCAGTCGCAAATAGATCGGCGGCCGCGTCCCTATCTCTTCGTAAAACATCAAGCTGCGCCAGGCCTGGGCCGGAGCCGCATCGAAGACCATCCGTGTGATCACTGCGACCGGCGGTGCTACGACGATGGCCGCCTCCTTCAACTCGTTGGTCACACCAGCTTTCGTCTCG
>DATIUW010000302.1:0-1599 GCA_035466435.1 Polyangiales bacterium
GCTCCATCATGCGATGCCAGCGGTCGTAAAAGGAGGCCGTCGCCACTATCATACGAGCGCGTTTCGCAACCGCGAACGAAGCTTCGAGTATCACAGAGCTGCCGAGCAATGGCAGGAGGAGAACCTGTGGCGCCTCTTGCGGCGAAAGTGAGCCGCATCCGATCCATGGCACGTCGTCGAAAAATCCGCTCTTCCATCTCGATCCCGATCACGCTGGGCTCGATCACCGTCTTGCTCAGCATGGCGCTGCTCGTGGGCTGGTCATTCTTGCTCGGGCAGAAAATAAGCCGGTCGGCCGACGTTGCGGGAGACGTTTGGCTGCTCGTCCTCGGAGCGCTCTCCTTCGTGCTGATCATCGTCGTTTTGGTGCTGTTCGTCGTGTCGCTCGCGCGGGGAATCATCGAGGTGCGGAAGCAAGACACGTTCATCGACTCGGTGACGCACGAGCTGAAGAGTCCGCTCGCATCACTTCAGTTGTGTCTGGAGACGCTCGGGCGCGAAGGTCTCGATGGCGAGTCGCGCGAGAAGCTCAGGGTCATGATGCTGGAGGATGTGGACCGGCTCGATGCCTTCATCGACGACGTCTTGGAAGCGAACCGGCTTTCCTACGCGCGCTCTTCGATGTTGAGCTTGAATGACGTGCCACTCTCGAATCTGGCTGAGGAGTGCGCCAGGGTAGTTCGGATTCGTCACAAGTTGGAGCCGGACGAGCTGCGCATCGAGGTCGACCCCGATTTGATCGTCACGACCGATCGTGCTGCCCTGGAAATCGTCTTGAAGAATCTCATCGACAACGCTGTGAAGTACTCCGCGCGACCTGCGCGGGTCGAGGTGATCGGACGGCGAGATTCCGATGGGAAGGTGCTTCTCGAGGTCCGGGATCACGGGATCGGAATCGACAGGAAGAATCTGAAGCGGGTCTTTCACCGTTTCTACCGAGTGGAGGATCAGGAAGTTCGCCAGCGACGGGGCACCGGGCTGGGGCTTTACGTCGTTTGGGCCCTCGTGAAACAGTTGGGGGGCAAGGTGCAGGCGATTTCCGAGGGAAAGGGGCGAGGAACGATCATGCGCGTAGAGCTTCCCATCGCCCACGTGGCGAGCACATGACGGTGAGCACGTGACGAACGAGCCCGACGAGCGGCGACTTCTCGTGATCGAGGACGAAGACCACCTCGCGGCGGGGTTGAAGCTGAACCTCGAGCTCGAGGGCTACCGGGTGGACGTCGCGGCCAATGCGAAGGAGGCAGGCCAACGCCTGCTCGATCCCGCTGGCTACGATGCGATCGTTCTCGACGTGATGCTGCCCGACGTCAATGGCTTCGATCTCTGCAAGAAGCTTCGTGAGGCGGGCAATTTCGTGCCGGTGATCATGCTGACGGCGCGGTCCGCTCCCGAAGACCGCGTACGCGGTTTGGAAGTGGGCGCTGACGACTACATGGTCAAGCCCTTCGAGCTCGGCGAGCTACTCGCGAGGGTGCGCTCCGTGCTTCGACGACAACGCTGGGAGCAGGTCTCGGGGAACCACACCAAAGCGCATACTTTGTCGTTCGGGGAGGCGGAGATCAATTTCGATACCCACGAAGTCACAGTCGCAGGGAA
>DATIUW010000303.1:0-5391 GCA_035466435.1 Polyangiales bacterium
TGCGCTCAAGGAGCCGCTGCGCTGGATCGAGGTGGTCGCGACGGTCTTCAGCATGGTCGGAGTGGTGTTGGTGGCGCAGCCCACGTTCCTTTTCGAGCAGGGCGCTGCACTGGATCCGATCGCAGTGGCCATTGGATTCACGGGGGCGGTGTTCTCGGCCGTTGCCTACGTGGTCATCCGGCGCCTCGGCGCCACCGAGCACCACATGGTCGTGGTCTTCTACTTTCCTCTAGTGACGGGCCCTGCATCGCTCCCCGTCTTGGCGCTCGAAGGCGTGGTCGTTCCGCAGGGGGTGGAATGGCTTTTGTTGCTGGGGATCGGTGTCGCCGCACAGCTCGGCCAGATCGAAATCACCAAGGGCCTTCGCCTGGAGACTGCGAGCCGCGCATCGGCAGTCACCTATCTGCAAATCGTCCTCGCCTACACCTGGGGAATCCTCCTCTTCGGTGAGTATCCAAATCCGCTGAGCATTCTCGGCGCGTTGCTGGTCGTGATGGGTGTTTTTGCGGTCACGCGACCCGTCACGGCATGACGAATTCTCACTGCTCGAGGATCGGATCGAACAGCTCCGGCTCGGCCCCGAGCGCTTCGAGGCTCCGAGCCCCGGCCAGATTGGTGATGAAGGTCATCAGATGTCCGGCCGCCTCGTGCTGCGTCGCGATCTTCGCACCAGTGCTGAGATCGACCCATCCTTCCCACGTGGTTTCGATGCCCCCGATGGGAATGATCTGCACCCACATGCGCCAGGCTTCGGGAAGACCGTCGGGTCCGGGGATCCAGAGATACGCGTCCCCTGGGGTCACCCCGCCGGAGGTATAGGTGACCAACAAGCCGTCTCGGCCGTTTTCGAGCTTCACCAATGCGCGCTCGACACCCGGATCGAAGAGCTTGACGACGGGATTCAACCAGAAGGAATCGTTGACCCAGTACGAATAGGCCGTTCGCAAGGCTTGCTCCAGGTCCTCGCCAGCCTGTTCCGTTCCATCGCTCCACACGCGGCCGGTTCGATCTGCGGTTCGGAACAACGCGCGCGATTCGCCCCAACGAAGCTCCACCAAACCACGACTCTTGTCCCAGACGTAGTGGTGCTCGTCGAAGAACGACCAACGGACGACGTCGGTACGATCCCAGGCCTCTTTGTCGACCGCGTCCTCCATCGACCTCGCGAGCGCATCGGCTTCGGGGCCCGGCCGGCCTTCGGGCCTCGGCTCGTGAAGCGAATAGGCCACGACCACCAGGGCCAAGATCCCCAGGACGAGAACCGCGGCGAGGATCTTGAATGCACGCATCATCGCCAACCGAGCCTACACTGTGCAGGGAGGCCGTAAAAGCGCTATGAGTCGTCCCATGGGTCACTCGGGACGACATCAAGGCGGCAGCCCGGAAGGCTTGCCTCAGATCGACACCAGGGAGCGCGGTGCTCCCAAGGACGGACAGCCTCAGATCATGGATCGCCGGCTGTTCATGCAGTTGTTGGTTTTTCAGGTGCCCACCGGTGCTTCGATTTCCGCGAACCAAGAGGCTTTGCTCTCGGCTCTCCGAGAGGCTGGCATCCCTTCGGTGGTGTACGCAGACGTGAACGACCCGCGCGGGATCGCACTGCTGACCTTCGGGGATGATCCGGCGGTCTTCGTCGATTCGGTTCGGCCGCTGTTCGAATCGGAGCCCATGCGGAGCTGGGTCCTGCGCCCGGAGCTCACCATGATCGGACGCACGTACAGCAGCGGTTACGAGAACGACCTGGCGTTTTGGCTTCTCGATCGGCCCAAGCAAACGGTGCTCAACCCCGAATGGAACTGGGCCGTTTGGTATCCGCTGCGTAGGAGCGGAGCATTCGAGCAACTCGAGCCCAAGCAAAAGGGCGGCATCCTGCGCGAGCACGCGACGATCGGCCGCGCCTACGGCGAACAAAACCTGGCGCACGACGTTCGTCTCGCCTGTCATGGTCTGGACGCGAACGACAACGAGTTCGTGATCGGGTTGATCGGAGCAGAGCTCCATCCGCTTTCTCACGTCGTTCAGGCGATGCGCGGCACCGTACAGACGTCGCAGTACATACAGCACATGGGGCCGTTTTTCGTGGGACGAGCGATCGGCCGAAACTCAGGCTCTCAGAAGTGAGCGTGCATGCCTGGTAACACGTTCGGCCAACTCTTTCGCGTGACGACCGCGGGCGAGAGTCATGGGCCTGGCAACGTGGTGATCATCGACGGGTGCCCGCCAGGCCTTCCCCTGTCCGAGGCAGACGTCGTTGCCGATCTCGACAGAAGACGACCCGGACAGAGCAAAATCGTCACCCAACGAAAAGAGGCCGACGCGCCCGAGATTCTTTCCGGCGTATTCGAAGGCGAGACCACGGGTACCCCGATTGCGATCCTGGTCCGCAACGAGGATCAACGGTCACGGGATTACACCAACATCAAGGACGTCTACCGCCCGGGACATGCCGACTACACCTTCGATGCCAAATTTGGCCGTCGCGACTACCGGGGCGGAGGGCGAAGCAGCGCGCGTGAAACGGTGGCGCGAGTTGCGGCGGGGGCCGTGGCCAAGAAGCTCCTGTCTCACGCGTTCGGCGGTGAGGTGGTCGGATACGTGACGCAGATCGGACACATCGAGGCGTCCATCACGGGACGGGTCACGCTGGATCGCGTGGAAAGGCTTCCCGACGGTGAGCCGAACATCGTCCGCTGTCCCGATCCCGTCGCCGCTTCGCAGATGGTGGAGCTGATCGGCAAGGTGCGTAAGGACCAGGACTCCGTCGGCGGCATTGCCGAGATCGTCGCCTATGAAGTGCCGGCCGGCTTGGGCGAGCCGGTGTTCGACAAGCTGAAGGCCGACCTGGGCAAAGCGCTGTTCAGCCTACCGGCCGTGATGGGAGTCGAGTACGGCGCCGGCTTTTCGGTCGCGAAGCTCCGCGGAAGCCAGAGCAACGATCCCTTCGAGGCGGATGCAAAGGGCAAAATCGTCACCCGGTCCAATCGGCATGGCGGAATGCTCGGGGGCATTTCGAGCGGAATGCCCGTCGTCATCCGCGCGGCGGTCAAACCGACGAGTAGCCTCCCGCGGGCGCAGGATACGGTGACGTCGAGCGGTGAGGCGACGACGATTCGCACGACGGGCCGTCACGATCCGTGCCTTCTACCCCGGTTCGTGCCCATGGCCGAAGCCATGGTAGCGCTCGTGCTGGCCGACCACTGGTTGCGGTGGAAGGCCATTCGCGACTAACGCGCGAAGTTCCACGCGACGATCGCGATGGCAGCCGTGACCAGCACGGCCGTCCACAGAAGACTGCCGCCTTTGCCTTCCTTCGACGAGTCCGAGCCGACGGCGCGCCGAAACCCGTGCACCATGTTTCCCATGACACCGGTGGTCTGTCCGCCGCCGACCACGTTGCGCGAAGGTCCACGGCCCTTCTTCTCGCGCTTCTTCGTAGCTGCGCTCTTCTTTTGATACTGCTTGGACATCGACTCAATCCTATCTGGGATCCTGCCTCGCGTGAATTGCTTTCGTTCCCGGTGTGAGCATGTAGTGAGGTATGGGTTGTCGGTCCCTGCGGCACCTGTGGTGTGTTTTCTCACAACTGGAAAGAAGCGCGGGCTGTTCATCGGGTGTCCGGTGGGCCAGCCAGTGCCGTTTGGCGCTCTCCGCTTCCGGGCTGCCCATGCCTTGGAGCGCCAGAGCACGGCTTCGGAGAAGGGCTTCGTCTCGGGGTGCGAGACGCAGCCCCTCTTCCGCCGCTGCGAGCGCTCTCGCGTCGTCGGAAAGGCTCCCGTGGGCCCGAGCGAGATCGCGCCACGCGCGCAAATCTCGCGGAGACGCCTCGGCGACACGTCGGTATGCCTCTGCGGCCCTCGTCCATCGCCACACGCGTGCGTACGCGTCGCCCCGCACCCGTTCTAGCACCGGGTGCGAACCGACGAGCGCTTCGGCCCGTCCCGTGAGCGCAAGCGCTTCCCTCAGCCGGCCTTGCGTCGACGACAGACGTGCGAGAAGCAGCAAGGCTCGCGCCTGCTGCTCGGTGGACCCCGATCGCCGGGCCAGCGCAAGCGCCCGATCGATGCTCGGCATCGCGTCGGCGACGTGCTCTTCGGTCGCGTGCAGGAGCGCAAGACCTTGGCTGAGCAAGCGTTCGATGGTCGGTCTGGTGGCCCCGCCGAGCCGCGTTCGAGTCATCGCCCCGCGGCCCATCCACGAAGTAGCGCTTCCCACTCGGGTCACGGGTTGCTTCACACACGGGTCGAGCGCGACTTTGCCCCGATGCTCCGCACCGTCTGCGAATTCGCGCCCACGCTCGGTACGGCTGGCCTCGCAGGCAAAGGCCTGAAACTGAAGACCGTGCTTGCGGTGCATGACCCGTGCTTCGACTCGAAGCGGTAACGCAAGACGCTTCGGCAACTCGATCGAATATCGAACCGCGCGGGCATCGTGTGGCGAAAGCGTTCTATCGAATGCCGGCGCCGCGAAGCGATCAACGCGGTGCAGGACCTCGGGGCCTGCCGTTTCATCGAGCATCGTCGCCCTGAACGAGAACACGGCGTCTGGATCGTGGAGGGTAGGGCGCGACGCGCCGACCAACTTTCCGGCGGCATCCCAAAGCTCGACCTCGAGCCACGCATCGTGCAGGTCACGCACACCGCCTGGAAACCGATGTCCCACGCGTTCGTTCTGCACTACGACGTCGAACGCCATGCGTTCCCCTCCGCGAAGCTCCGCGCGCTCTGGAAGCAGGTACCGACGCTGTGCGGCCCGCACGTTTCCGATATCCACGACCACGGAACCCTCGAGCGCCTCGACGGCCTGGCGCGCGTGCGTCGGGTCCGGAAGCTGCGCCGTCATGGCCGTGTGGGACGCGGCCCAGCGGTGCGAGCTCACCTGACCGTCCTTCGCCCCTGCCATCTCGGCCTCGGTCGCGGCTTCTTCGGGCATGTGGCAGCCCTGGCAGCTCTCGGGCGTCGCGGTCACCAAATGCTCGGGGACACCGCCTCCAAAGACCGAGGAGCCCCAGTCGCCCACGTCGTCGATGCCTGGAAGGTGGCTGGCATTGCCGATCGACGGGCCGCTGAAAGAGCGATGGCAAGAGCCGCAGAGCGCTGCCGTGTGCAATGGTGGGAGTGCGAGCCGTCGCCGATGCGCTTCGATTTCCGACGGGCTCGCCGGGTCCGGGATTAAAACCGGTTCGTCGGTCAGGTCGAAGCTCGCGTTTCCGTCGGGCCGCGTGGCTTCGATGCTGTGGCAAACGAGACATGTGATGCCCGCATAGGCCAAATCGTCGTCCGGCCCTACCTCCTCGTCGATCGTTCCCGACATCAGAAGCAGCGGATCGTGACATCCAGCGCAGAAGCGGCTTTCCGTCTTGCCACGATGCGTGCGGAACGAATCTACACTCGC
>DATIUW010000304.1:0-4876 GCA_035466435.1 Polyangiales bacterium
GACCTCCGTTTCTCGGGTCTTGATGAAGCATGGAGAGAGGGAGTTCGGCCGGATTTCAGGCCGCTACCGTCAGCTGTTCGGCGAGCGTCCGTCGGAGACCTTGAAACGAAGACCACGGCAGAGCGCATAAAACACATCGAACATCGCGCCAACCTCCGCGAGCTCCCGGCTGTTCGATTCCCACCGCCTCCACCAACGACCGCTCTTGATGCACACGGTCTCTAGCGAGTCGCCTCGGCCCGCGCTCGCCCCAGCTCCACGACCAAATCGCTTCGATCGAGTGCCTTCTCGAGAAGCTCCAGCGTGGCTCGTATGCGATCGTAGTTCAGAGCCGGCCCTTGAGCCGCAATGATCGCGACGACGTCCTCCCGATCCTTCGAACGTCCGCCTAGAATCTTCATCGCAACGACGTCTTCTGCCGCTGCGACAGGAACGACTGTTCCGCCGAGGTCTGCGAGCTCCGCTCGAGATCGAAACGACTCTTCAATGCCGGGGCCGCCGATCACGACGTCGGCGTTGATGCCCGTTTCGAGATGGACGAGCGGAAGAACCCGGGTCTCTCGGACGAAGTCAGTCTCAACCCCACGCAGCTCGAAACCGTTCGCTTCGAGCGCTTCCACCAGCGCTTCCATGGTGAGCTCGTCCGGGAAAACGGTCACGTCGACGTCTGCCGTCATTCTGACCGCACCATGGACGAGCGCGGCCTGGGCGCCCAAGACGTACCAGTCCAACTCGAGCGGCTCGAACGTGCCTCGGAGTGAGCTGAGGACCTCAGCGAACGGCGAAGGCATGCGCCGCCCGATCCAAGAGGTGCTTCAGTCGCACCTGAAAGCTCAAGTCGGCCGTCGCGTAGCGTGAGCCGGGAAAATCTCTTCGCGCACTCCGAGCATGCTCGAATAGGGCATGACTAGCCGCGACGGTGGCGCTCGGCCCCTCGGTCCGAAAGCGTAGCACCCAATGCTTCCGATCGGAGTCGGCTACCCGCGCCCAATCTCTCTGAGCGTACTCCCGGATATGCTGATCTTTCACAGGCTACATTCTAGCATTGTATTCAAGGCCCGTCTCCGCTCCGACGCACGCACGAAATCGCGCGCCGGCCTGACTCTCGAGCCGGACCGAGTGACCAAATAGTGACCAGAGCGCAGGGCGACCGGGTGGATTCGAGGCTACTGCAGGGTACCTAAGTAAGCGGTCGGAGTGCATGCTTTTGAAAGTGATACGCGGGAAAACGAAGTGTCCGCGTAGGGTTAGCGTATCGCTGACAGTAGGGTTCGATTACGGATTTCCGTGCACGGGAATACGGTGCCGGTTCGCGGACAACCGATGGGCGGCAACGGCTCCGGCACGATCCCATCGGGCGGTGACGTGTCAGGCGCATCCGCCGGTCGGGGAATACCGAGCCGACGGTACCAATCGACCATGCCGACCGTGCCGTGCGCCACGCGATACAGAATCGTCTAGTTGGCTTTCACGATCACGACGCGAAAATCATCGATTCCGTGGACGCTTCGCTGTGTCGACCCAGCGAGGCTCGTGTTGGTGTTGCTCCGAATGTAGCCGAAGGTGAGCTCAGAACCATCCACGAAATTGAGACCCTCCGGCGTGAAATCCTCCGGCCGCAGCCCGCAATTCGATTCGTTCGTCCAGACGATGTCAGTGAAAGCCGTGTTGGAGGCGGAATCGAGAATGTAGCGCACTCCACCCTGCCAAATCGCAAACCTCCAGCCCACCCCCGCGCCTTCGAAAGCAGGCTCGGTGATGATGCGACTCTCGGAGTAGTCGATGTAGTCGATCGGACCGTCGCTGGCTGGCGTGTACGAGCCCGACTGGTACCGGTGCGTGACTTGCAGAGTGTAGGAGCAGCTGTCCATCGTGCAGCCAGGATCCTCTCCGACGTTGGGGTTGGTGATCTCGTGAACCATGCTGCGATAGGCGCTATTCTCAACTCCACCAGACGTCTGCTGACCCGTTGGATCCGTGCTCACCGTCGCGCCCGTGGTTTGCGAGACCGTGAGGACCCAATCGGCATCGGCGAAGTCTTGGTCCTCGATGATGACGGACCCAGCCGGCGGCTCCGCACAACTCGAGCCGCCAGACCCTCCAGTGCCTCCGGCGCCTCCGCCTGCTCCACCGGTGCCGCCCGTGCCATCGGCTTCGCATGCTCCCGATTGACATGTGCCGCTCGCGCCGTTCTCTCCGCTGCAGGGGGTCCCATTCCGCGCATAACCTTCCTCGCAGGATCCTTGACTGTCGTCGCACTCCCCAACGATGCATACGCCGTCGTCGAGATAGGCACATTCTGTATTCTGGGTGCAATCCACGTATCGTTCGGGGTCGCACCCTATCGCGGCGATCCAAAGCACAGCCCCGAGGGCAAAGGGCGCGACATGGGTCGCTTCCGCCAGCGCCCGCTTCGTCCAATATCGATCGACCATCGCAGTCTCCTCCGAACGGGCTGGCTTGATCAGCCGAGATATACGCCTCGCCGAAGCCGCTCGACAACACAATTCGACCGAACGGTTCTGGCCTGAGCCCTACCCGTTCCCTTCGGATGACCAGGCGCGTGCTCGCCCCATCCCCGCCGTCACATCTCCGTTGATCGGGCAAGGCGGACGCGACAAGAATCTGCGACCTGATTCAACCGAAGTTGGCGACGTGGGTGTGACTCGTCTACTCAGACGACGCGCAGCGTTCCCCACGCAACACGTGTGCGTTTCAAAACCTATCACACCGCACGGGGAACGCGCCGCAGACCCCGTGGACATTCGAGCTCCTCTCGATCCCAACTGGCCAGCAGCGCGGCTGCGTCGTAGGTCGACTGTAGGAAGTCGAGGAGCACGCGGTCGGGATCGTTGGCTTTGCGCACGGCATCATAGGGGAGCAAGAACTCACCTAGATTGACGTCGAAGTAGGCCTCGCTCGGCGTCACAGGCTGCTCGGCAAAACCCTCCGGGGCCGGATACGCATAGGAGTAGAACGCCGGAAACCCAAGCCCGGCTCCTCCCCAGAAACCCGCCGAGCTGACCTCGTGAGAATAGGCCTCGCGCGTCACGTCATCGGGCAGCGCAGGGACACCCCCAGGGTGTGTTGGCGCCTTGCGGCCCGAAAAGCGGGTCACGGCGAGGTCGAAGCTCCCCCAGAACAGATGAACTGGGCTGACCTTCCCGAGGAAGCCGGTTCGGAAGTATTTGAACACGCGGTCGACTTCTAGCAAAGCGAGCCAGAACCGGTGGACGGCGTCGGCGTCGTAGCTGCCGGCCATGGTATTGCGCGCAAACGGAACCGGGTCCGGGACCTCGTTGGGAGCGCCGTCAAAGTCGATAGCCACACCGAGTTGCTCGACGAGCTTCAGAAAGCGCTCATGAAATTGGGCCACCGACATCGGCTCGAGTGCCAGTGCAGAGCGTCGTCCGTCGCTCACCTCGGCGATGAGCCGATGACCTACGAAATCGAAGTCGATTTGCACGCTCGTCTCGCCGCAGTGGATCACCGATGTCGTGAGGCCGCGAGCGGTGACATAGAAGGTGGCGTGCCACGAGTGGTTGAGCCACGGGGTATGTGCGAGACGATACTTCCCAACGATCTGCAACCACTGATGTAGCGTCTCGCTGGTGTCTTTCCAGGAATCAAAGGGAATGTCGGGCCACCGACGGGTCATGGGAGGGCTTTTCTATCGAGCACAGCAGATGGTCCTCGATTGCGCACAACTCGGCAAGGGCGAACATGGTGTGCCCGAATCGTCTTGCCCGCCGGCTCCCGAGTGTCTGATCGAGCCCTATGCCGGCTGCGTAGTCGGGTGTGTCGATCTCACCGTTCCCGTCATTTGCCAGACCGAGCCGTGTAACACGCATCGAGCATCGGCTCCGCCTCATGCCATGCGGTCTTCGGCGAGCCCGCCCAACGCGCGAGGGACGGCGTTCGCCGCAAAGTCGAGGAATTGGCGAACCAGAGGAGCCAAGGCTCGCGTATCGATGACGAGGGCACGAATGGTCTGAAGTGGCATCGGGTAGTCCGGCAAGATCTCGACAAGCCGCCCGTCGTCGAGCGGATCACGAGCCATGAACGGTGGCAGTTCGGTGATCGCTTGACCGGAGACGGCCATGTGCAGAAGGTGCGCGTAGTCGTTGGTGAGGAGCACAGGGTGCAAGCTGAGCTCCACATCTCCCATGGTCCACGAAGGCGAACCGCCCGTCCGCCAGCACGCGCACGCCACGTTACGAAGATCTGCTGGACTTTTGATCTCGACGCCTTGCACGAGGGACGGTGCGCCGACGACGCGGTGCCGGTAGCGGGCGAGCGTCCGACCGACGTAGGAGGAGTAGCCACCTTCACCAACCCGAACCACCACGTCGATCCCGTCGGCGGCGAGGTCGACGCGCCGATCGGTCACGAACACGTCGAGGCGGACCGCTGGGTATCGCCGGCAGAACTCCGAAAAGACAGGCTGCATCGGCTCGAAGTGGGGTGGGATCGACACCCGGAGTGTGCCCGCGACACCGGAAGAGTCGTAGAGCCGCTGCTCGGCCTGCGATAGCGTCGCGAGCGCGGGCGTCGCTTCGGCAAGGAGCTGCGTGCCCGCTGGCGTCAGGGCCAAGCCGTGTGGCCCGCGCTCCAGCAGCCGAACGCCGAGGTCGTCCTCGAGCTTGCGTACCCGACGGCTCAGCGTCGGCAATGGAACGCGCGTGCGACGGGCGGCGGCGGAAAGACTCCCAGCCTCCGCGGCCGCGACAAAGAGCTCGAGTGCGTTGAGGTCCATGGTCTCCTAACCTGCAACCTCTCGTTTTTGAGAGGTATAGTCTCGTATCAGAGTCTATCTTTTCATAATCGAGAGGTCTATGTAGGTGTCAAGACGAGCCGATAGCTCGGCGCACAAGGA
>DATIUW010000305.1:0-5270 GCA_035466435.1 Polyangiales bacterium
ACACGCCCTGCACGTGCTGGCGGGCTTCATCATCCTGCTCTACACGTATCGCAGGCTCTCTCAGGGCGATCTCGACCGTTTCACGTTCTGGCCGGCGCAGATATTCTGGTACTTCGTCGTTGGAGTCTGGCCCATCCTGTATTGGCAGGTGTATCTATGATTCGAGCTTGGAGCATCGCTTTGGCCGTGATGTGCGCATGGGCGGCCGACTTGGCGCGCGCCTGCCCCTCGTGCGCCTCGCCCCTCGAAGAGAATCGCCAGGCGTTCGTGGACACGACCATCTTCCTCACGGTGGTGCCGCTCACCATGATTGGTGGCTTCATCTGGTGGCTCCGGCGCCGATCGAAGGAGATGGAACGGACGCCCGAGATCGCCGTTCCCGAAGGCCTCCTCCGGGATGCGGGGCCGTTTTCGAAGAGCCGCTAGAGCGGTTCCCAGACCGGCTGCCGGCCGTCGTACAACCCGCCTCGCAGCTCCTCGCGGTCGGCTAGGACTATCGCGAAGCGGCGTGCGGCAAATGCCAGCATCACACCGAGCGCTACGTCGATGAACCAGTGCCAACGCAGGAACATCGTGGCGATCACGATGTTGACTGCGACAAAGGCCAGTACCGGCCATAGCCACCGGAAGGGCTGGGTGTGACGGAACGCGATGGCGTGCAGCGTGAAGTAGGTCGGGAACGCCGTGTGAAGGGAGGGGAAGATGTCGAGCTGGGCGCCTGCGGTCGCCACGGTGACTTCGACCTGCTCCCACCAAAAGCCGCCGCGCAACGGCTCGTCGAAATCAATCGTGGCGTATGGGCCGGCGCCCGGGACGACGGTGTACAGGAAATGCCCCGCGGCCACGATGAGCATGGCGCCGGAAAGGAGCTCGAGCTGGCGTCTCCCTTTACCGAGGAACAACGACGGAACGATCATCAAGATCAAAACCAAAAAGTAGCCGTAGTAGAAAAACGACAGCCACTCGACGATGGGGCGAACGTTCCAGGCCTCCATCCAAAGCGCGGGGGTCGTACCGAAAAGCCACAGGTCGATGGCGTAGAGTCGGCGGTCCATGAGCTCCGGTTGAAGCGCCGGCAGAAGTGTGCGCATTTCGAAATACGACAGCACCATCGGAATGAACAGACCGAGCCGGTAGGTGAGCGCACGGGCGCGCTGGCTGCGGATCAGCTCGCCACGCGTCAGCACGATTGAACAAGCGGTGACGACCAAGAGGGCGAGGGCGAGCCGCCGGGCGACGATCGCGGTGGGACTGTCCGGCGCGAGCTCGACCCGCAGGAACAGATACCCGTGGAACGCCAGCGCAATGACGTCCTGGGTCGCGAGGTTCTGCGCAGTGACTCCCAGTGCCGTGCGGGCCCGCTCAGCGACATTGCGCGTGACTTCCAGCATGAAGGCTCTCGATCGCCCGAAGTGTGTCGATAGTGCGTTTTCATTGCAACCTCGGGGTAACGCGAGACTGGCCTCCATCCGATGCACCCCAAAGGGGGGTCTCGCCATCCCGGTGGGACGCGAAGGGAAACCTGCGGTACACCTCCCCGCATGGAAGAGGTCACACCCAAGCGAACGTCCATTCGGGACGACGCCATCAATCTGCCGAACCTGCTGACCATGCTTCGCATTGCCTTGATCCCAGGGGTCTTGTGGCTGCTCTGGGATGGCACTCCAAAGGCCAACTTTTGGGCCGCCATGCTCTACATCGGCACGGCGCTCACCGACCTCATCGATGGCTACTTGGCTCGAAGGTGGGGACAGATCAGCGTGCTCGGGAAGTTCCTCGATCCATTGGCGGACAAGCTGCTCGTGATGGCGACCCTCATCTTCCTCGCGTACCTCGGACGCCTTCCGTTTCTCGGCGTCGTCGCGGTGATCATCATGCTGGGTCGCGAGCTCGCGGTCACCGCGC
This sequence comes from Polyangiales bacterium, assembly GCA_035466435.1. Lineage (GTDB taxonomy): Bacteria > Myxococcota_A > Polyangia > Polyangiales > Houyiibacteriaceae > SG8-38. Next base: position 1,906 of record DATIUW010000305.1, read on the forward strand.
TTCGTACGATCGCCATGAGTGAGGGCGTGGTGATGGCGGCCATGCGTACCGGAAAGGACAAGACCGCCCTGCAAATGGTCGCCATCCTGATGCTGATCGTCCACCACCGTTATCTGATCGACTTCGGCTTCCATCAGACCGAGCTCGACTTCGCGCAGGTAGGTCTGGTCCTCCTGTATTTGAGCCTCGCGCTAGCCCTGCTCAGCGCGGGCGAGTACTTCAAGCTCTTCGTCGACGCCGTCGACGCCAAGGAAGAGCGTCTCACGCAAGCGGCCTCGTGACGAAATCGAACGAATCAACGTCAGTCGAGACGCGCGCGTCGCGACAGATCATCGGTCGTGTCTTTCGCGGCCGAGGCTTGCAGGACGCATTGCTCGGCCTGACAGAGGAGCACGATCTTCGGACCGCGTGGATCAACGCGATCGGAGCGTTCGAGTGGATCGAGCTGACGGAGTACAATCAAACCAGCCGGCGATACGAAAAGGCGCATCGTTTCGAGCGCTGCGAGCTGCTCTCCATGCAAGGCAATCTCTCGGAGCGTGACGGACAGCCGTTTTGGCATCTGCACGCGACGGTGTCACTGCGAGAGGAAGGACGTGACGTGACCTATGGCGGGCACGTGGTCGACGGAGTGGTGTTTGCGCTGGAGCTCCGGATCGACGTGTTCGACGATCTCACACTTCGGCGTGGCGCCGACGCGGCGACTGGGCTTCAGCTCTGGACCGACACCGATACGTCACGACCCATCGAGCCGCCGACGTCTTCGTCTCGAGAGGCGCCCGCTTCGGTGACCTGGGCCATGGCCGCAGAGGTTTCTTCGCGAGCAGAGCCGATCGAGGAGCACAGGCCCGCCAGAGGTGATTGGATCGAGCACCCGAAGTTCGGGCTCTGCCGGATCGAGGGTCTTTCGGGCGATGGCGTCTGCATCATCAAGCTCCCGGACGCGAGGCGCAAGAAGATCAAGATCGATGCGATGCGGGTGCTTGCGCCAAGGCAAGAAGGTACGCGCAAGATCTTTCCAGTAGAGAGCAAATCGAAGGGCTAATCTCCCAGCCGAATGCGAGGGTCGAGGGCTGCAACCGCGATATCGGCCAAGAGATTGCCGAGCTGGACCGCCACGCCGAACATCAGAACCACCGCCATGATGACTGGGGCATCGAGGGACTCAATCGACTCGATGGTGAGCAGCCCGAGCCCCGGCCAGGCGAAGATCTTCTCGGTGATGATCGCACCGCCGACCAGGAACGGCAGGCTCAACCCGACCAGCGTGACGACGGGGAGCAGCGCGTTGCGAATAGCATGCTTGACCACCACTTGCCGCATGGGCATGCCCTTGGCGACGGCAGTGCGCACGTGATCGTGCCGCAGAGTTTCGATTAGCTCGCCACGCATCACGCGCGCATAAGTCGCCGCGCCCGCGATCGCGAGAATGATCGAGGGCAAAATCGCATGATAGACGTGGTCGAGCGGGTCGACTCCATAGCCGCCGAACGGGAACCAACCGAGCAAGAAGGCAAAGACGAGAAGCGCAATGGGACCGGTGACGTAGGTGGGTAGGCTGATCCCCACGAACGTGGCGAACATGATCGAGGTATCGGTCCACCGGTTGCGCCGCAATGCCGCGATGATTCCCGCGGTCAGTCCGATGATCAGCTCGAAAAACACGGCCATCGAAGCGAGGAGCAGGGTGCGCGGAAGGCGATGTCCGATCACGTCGGACACCGACTCGTGGTGCGAGTAGGATTCGCCCAGGTCTCCTTGGAGAATCCCGCAGAAACCACGGGAGCCGTCTTCCCGGCGATACTTCGGTGAGTCTCTGCGAATACAGGGCATGAGACCGAGGTAGGCGAGGAACTGCTCGGTGACCGGTCGATCGAGCCCCTTTTTGGCTTTGAAGTCTGCGATCTGCTCGGCCCGGGCCTGCGGTCCGAGCACGGTGACGGCCGGGTCGCCCGCCACGAAGATCAGAAAAAACACGAGCGTGATGACCGACAACACGACCAGCAGCCCCCATGACGCCCTTTGCACGATGAAGCGGATCACGGTGCTTGCTCCTGCTCGTAAATCTCCTGACTCACGCGCTGGCGGGGCAGGTCGAGCCATACGTTGCGGTACTCGTTGAGCCACACGGGATGCGGTCGGAACCCCTTCACGTACGGTTGCCATGCGAACATGTCCACCGGGTAATAGAGAAAGACCCAGGGGGCATCCGCCGCGAGGATCGCGTTCGCCCGCGCGTACAAGGCCAGACGCTCTTCGCGATCCATTTCGGCGCGTGCGCGATCGAGAATCGCATCGAGCCTGGGATTGCTGTAGAAGGAGCGATTTTCCGAGTTTTCGGGATGAATGGACCGGGTATGGAAGAGGATGTCCATGAAGTTGGACGGATCGGGAAAGTCCTGGTGCCAGCCGGTGAAAGCAGCCTGTGCGACGCGCGGGCGGCCCGTCTCCTTGAGATACGTCGCGAACGACACGAGCTTCAGCTCGATGTCGATCCCGATCTTCTTGAGATCCTGCTGGAAGAGCTGCGCTACCCGTACTTCTCCTTCTCCCCGAACCCAGAGCGTGATCGGTTCGTCCAAGCCGTCGGGGAAGCCGGCCAGACGCATCTCTTCTTTGGCCCGTTCGAGATCGAACACTTGCTTCGTCGGGAGATCGGGATCGTGGGGCGGGAGCATGGGCGGCAGGATCTGCGTCGCGGCGACTACTTGACCCGGATCGAGCCGCTCGAGCTTCGAGCGATCGATTGCAAATGCGACTGCGCGACGGACGTGGACGTCGTCGAAAGGGTGCAGCTCGCAATTGAGGCCGAGCGCGAACACGCTCGCGCTCGGCATCTCGGCCGTGTACGGATCCCATGCTTCGGATTGTCGGAGGAATAGAGCATTGACCTTGCTCGGGCGGTAGAGAATGTCGAGATCACCATTGCGAAACCGTGCGCTTGCGACGTCGGCGGAGATGTTTTCGAGGAAGACCATCCGGTCGGGCCGAGCCCGGGGCGCCCAGTATCGATCGAAGCGTTCGAGCTCGACCTGCACCCCTCTCTCCCAGCTAGCAAAGACGAACGGTCCGGCGCCGACCGGATGCCTTCCGACGGCATCGACGCCTTCCTCCCTTTCCACCCGTTCGACGTGCTCTCGCGGAATCGGATAGGCGAATGGCATGGCCATCGCGTTGAGGAACGTCTGATCAGGCTCGTCCAGACGAAACTCGATGGTCTTTTCATCCAAGACGATGATGCCCTCTATGAAATCGGCTTGGCCCTCGTGATACGTAGGAGCGCCTACGATCGATTTGTAGAAGGGGTAGCCCGGCGAACCGATGCGCTGAGACAACAAGCGATGCATCGACCAGGAGACGTCATG
>DATIUW010000306.1:0-3104 GCA_035466435.1 Polyangiales bacterium
CCGTGTAGCCCGTCCCTGCCGAATGACCTCCGAGGAACACGTTGGCGTTGCGGGCCACGCTCCGCGCCCGCTCGACGACCGCGTCGATGTCTTGCGAATGTACCAGCCCAGTCCATTGGGCCATGAACGCGAGGTCGTCTCCGCTGTTGTAGAAGACCGCGCGCCGATCGAGCTCGGAAGTCAGCGTCGGATGCATCTCGAGGCCGAGCTGGTCGCCGAACAAGAAGTCGAGGCCGAGCAGTGGGTCTTCTTCCTGCTCGGCGAGATCCAACCCGGCGGTGTCCTCGAGCTGGTTCGAGCGCCGATCGATCGCCCAAACTTCGACCACCACGGAGGCCTCGTCCTTGGCTCGGCGCAAGAGCTCCTCGGCGAGCACGGCAAACGTCGAAGCGCCTCCCTCGAAGCCTGGGACGAGGACGAGGATGGCATCGGGTTGGGTGTCGGCTTGGTCGGACAAGTAGTAGCGCGTGTAGCGCGCCTCGTTGAGATCGAAGTCGGTGCCACCAAACTGTGTGATCAGCTTTGGATTGGTCACCGTCACGCCGGGGCTGCCAGGCGTATGTGCGGGCTTTGCATCGCTCGGAAGGTCGACCGTTTCCAACTCGAACGACGAAGTCATGGGCGCGCCGCCCGACCCGCCACCGCCTCCCGTCCCCCCGCTACCGCTCGGCTCGTCGCTGTCGCAGGCGGCCAGAGGCAACGCGGCGAGGCTGAGGCACACGAGAAAGGTCTTTGCGATCGATGACATGCTGCTCACTCCGCTCGGCTTCGAATCGGGCGAAGAGTCGCACAGCTCCGGGCCGAGTGGAAGCCTGGCGTCGAGCTCCGCATGCAGCGGCGGCCCGAAGCAGGGCTCGCGTGTCACGTCATGAGGTCGAAGCGAGCGCAGTAACTCGCGAAACGCTCGTAGAGCGCGTCGGCATCGAGCCCGAAGCCTCGAGGGCTGTGCAGATGATCTGGGCTCGGGTCTTGCCGTTTGGCCCGCATGTAGTCGTGCATGGCCACGCGCGCCTCTTCACCGAGCTCCAAGCCCAGGCTGCAATAAGCTTCCGCAACCGTGCCTATTGGATCCCGGCTGAGGTCACGGGATCGAACGTGCACTGCTCTGCCGGCCGGGAGACGGTCGACCGTCGCGATGGCGGGCTCGAGCAAGCGCGTGATGTAGCTATCGGACAATTCGGCGCCGATCGCTTCCGCGTCGACATCGCTGCTGAAGACCGACCTGGCATATGCGTGGAGACTGCAGATCGAGCTCAAAGTATCGACGGGATCGCGGTGAATGAAGATGAATCGCGCATTCGGAAACACCTCCACGATGGTGTCGACGAAATACGTGTGGGTCGGATCCTTCAAAACGAATCGCGTTCCATGAGGCCGGTGGTGGTGTACGAGTTGCAGTTGGCGACGGTAGCCACGGTAGGCGATTGCGGCGTCCTGAGAGAGCAGCCAATCGAGGTAGCTGGGCACTCGATATTGGACGTTGAACTGTGGCGTTCGGAACACGTTGGTGAACATCCCCCTGCACTCGTCGGTCTGGTGTGCGTCCATGGGGTGAATGGCTTTGATGCTCGGCGAAACGATGTCGGCGAGCATCAGCGTCCTAGCGAGCTTTCGCTGACGCGGCTCGGGGCCCTCCAAGGTGTGCACCGGGTCGAAGCTCTCCCAATGAGGTAGGGTCCGATTGTCGGGGTCCTGCCCGAGCAACCGGTGCAGGGCAGTCGTTCCACTGCGAAACAGCCCCAGGACGAAGATGGGCGGCGGAAGCTCGGTCTGCTCGATGGCCGGCGCATCACGGAGCGCTTTCTCGATCCTCAGGTGTGTGGCCGCCATGCGCGTGCAGTCGAGCCATGCTGCGATCTTGCCGATGAAGTTGAGTGCCGCGTCTTCGTTGAGCGATTGGGTGAGCGCAGCAAGCGCGATTCTAGCCTCGGGAGTCGGGTCCCCAGCCTCGGGGTGCAAGCGCTGCGCGCGCTCCCAGTAGAGATCGTCCGAAGGCGAGCCCACCGGCTCGAAGCGGCCGCCGACCGCGTTCACGGCGCGGATCCACCTGGCATGCGAATCGCGCGCGTGAGTGAACTGCGCAACGCAGGTCCTCTGTCGCGGCCTCACTTGGATGCGTTCGGGGAGCTCGAGCGTGACGGCCGGTGGTGGATAGGTGGACGGGCGGCTCATGTGCTTCGGGCTCGAACAGAGCACGATTCGCGATCGAAGCCTAGTTTCTGGCGCTCGGGCGCGCGTTCCATCGTGGTCCGACCGGCGGTGCGGTCACCATGGGGATCGGCCGGATAGTGACCCAGGGCATGGATTCGTCTAAGGTCATCCGTTCGGGTGCTTGGCGAAGAAGACCGTCGTTCGCTCGGAAAGGGAATCGATGCGAGTGCAGGTTGGAGGGCTCTCAATATTGGCACTGGTCACGTTTCTCCTTGGCGGATGCAGCGCCGATGGCGGGGCGGCCGGCGCAGGTGGAGTTGGCGGTGCGGGCGCTCGTGGTGGAGCGGGTGGAGCAGGCGGAGCCGGCGGCGCGGCCGGGACTGCGGGCACGGACGGCACAGGCGGCGTAGGTGGCCGCATCGCGCTCCCGTGCAGCCCTGAATCACTGTGCGAAGCAGAAGGCTTTCTCTGCGACCTTGCCGAGGGCAGCTGCGTCGCGTGCCTTTCCACCGCAAACTGCGCGGGTGAGATGCAGGTGTGCATCGAGGGGACTTGCCGTGAGCGGCTCTGCCTGGAGGACAGCGACTGCCCACCGGAGATGCCTGAGTGCACCGACGCCGGGTGTGCGCCTTGCGTTGGCGAAGTTGCCCCGGATGACCAGAGGGGAGAGTGTTTCGATGCGCGTGGCCCCAATGGAGAATCGCCCACGAGAGACTCCGATGGGTGCAGCGCACAACAGTTCATCGCTGCGCTCGAGGATGCAGGCTATGACATCCCCGACGATCCGGAGGTGCGCCAGGGAATTGCGGACAACCCGGTGGAGCGTGTGAGCGAGGGCCTCTGCACGGTGCCCTTTGGCAACGAGAATGCCAACGCGAACACGGCCGGCCCCGACCTCAGGAGCGCATGCGAGCTCCACGACTACTGCTATGCGGTCTGCGGGTCGACTCGCG
>DATIUW010000307.1:0-4741 GCA_035466435.1 Polyangiales bacterium
CCCTGAGCGACCGTGCAGTCGACGTTGATGGTGGAGCGAGCGGCGTTGTTGTTGCTGCCGTCGGGCAGAAGGCCGGTGCAGCTATCGAATCCGTCGTCGGACACGGCGACGATGACCTGGCAGAGGCCGACGTCGGTACACTCGACGGTGTTGACGACGGCTTGGCATCCGCTGACCGTTTCACAGCTTGCGGCGGTGGCCGAGCCGTTGGTCGCGACGTTGCCGCACGCACCCGCCGTCTGCACCGCGACCGTCACCTCATCGCCGTCCGGGTCGTAGACCTCGGTGCGGATGTCGACCAGGTTGCCGATCGATTGGGTGGTCGGGGTGACGAGGATCTGGCGGTACTCTGCGCACTGATTGAACGTGCCATCACCGCGGACGCCGCCATATCGGGGCGTGTGAATACAGGCCAGGACGACTTCTCCGGACGTCGTGGCATCGGTGGCGACGGCGACGGTGAGCTCGCCGGTACACTGGGTGTTTCCGGTATTGGAAACGGCGGTAAACGAGAAGTGACAATCGCCGGCAGGCAAGCCCTGCTTTTCAAAGAGACCGATGGTGTTGTAAGGCTCGGGTCCCTGCGAGGTCGAGGTATTGATCGTGAAGGTCTCGGGGGCGCTTTGTGGAGGCCTCGGGACGCCGAGGACCGGATCGACCCCTTCGCACCAGAGCGAGACGTTGACGGCGTCGATCTGCTCGTTCGGACCCGCGGGCGGGGTGGCGAGCGTGACGGTCATGTCGACGTTGCCGATCCCTTCCGCACCTTGGCTTTGATCGCTGCTGCAGCCTGCAAGTGTCATGGCAATCGCCACGCACGTCAGTACCGCAGAGCTCGTAATTCGTGTGATAGACATCCCAGTTCTCCTTTGCCCAATAGTTTGTTCGGACAACAAACAAACTTGACGGATAGCCTGAGTACTCCAGGACAATTCCCGAGATCAACCCCGAAAATGAAAAAAAGCCGAGGTCGTCACGAAAGCACCTTGTTTTCTCAGGAGACTGCGCGGATCGACCTGCACGAAGTGTGAGGAAGCACACATCAGCATACGACCTGATCGAGCCGCTCACGGCGCGCTGGATGACGAGATGTCCGAAAAGTGCCAACCCGCCGGCTGAGAGCGGTCGGCCGCAGCAGATCGCATTGCCCTCGAGGGCGCCAGCGTTCGCGTTTGCAGCTTGGCAAGATGAGGTGTTCGCTGAGATAAGTGGCAGCCCGAGAATCGGGAGATTGTGAGTGCGTTCCTTGGTCCGACTTCGGTGCATTGCTTCATTTGGCATTTTCTTGGCGGCAGCTTGTGGAGGCGCCGAGAGCGATCCCATCAGCGAGTGCGTGCAGAGCGTGTGCCCATGCACGGAGGGCGGCATTCGTGGGGCCATCGACGAAGGACTGGGACCCTACACGTTTGACTGTGTCGCTCCGACGACGGTCACCATCGGTCGCGAAATCGTCATCGAGAACGACGTGACGTTGGACGGCGAGAGCAAGCTGATCATCGATGGCAATCGGAGACATCGCGTGTTCTTCGTGCCGGAAGGTGTGACGGCGGAGCTGATCGGGCTCACCGTGGCCAATGGCAACCAGGTCGAAGCGAACGGCGGAGGCATCCGCAACGAGGGGACGTTGACCCTGACGAACAGCTCGGTCGAAGGGAGCACGGCAGGTCGGGACAGCGGGTGTAGGACCGACGACCTGGCGTTGCTCTGTGCGGAAGGGGGCGGCATTTGGAACACGGGAACGCTGACTCTCATGAACACCACGGTGTCCGGGAGCTCAGCACATTTCGGCGGCGGCATTGCGAACCGTGGGGGTAACCTGACTCTGATCGACAGCACAGTCGTCGCGAATTCCGCCGCAGGATGCCGCGGTGTCGGGGCTGTCGTTTGCAGTGGCGGCGGTGGAATATGGAACGCCGGTACGCTGACGATGCGCAACAGCAGCGTGTCTGGTAGCACCGCGGATTGGGGCGGCGGCATCTTCAACCGAGGGGCTCCGACGCTGATAGAGAGCACGGTCTCGGGAAACTCTGCGGGCTTCGACGGTGGAGGCCTCTTGAACTTCGAGACGCTCACGCTGACCCGCAGCACAGTCGCCGACAACGTGGCCGGTCAAAGCGGCGGCGGCATCGCCAACGCGGCAGGTAGGTTGGAGGTGACCGACAGTACGTTATCGGGCAACACGGCGGCGTCTGCCGGTGGAGGCATCATCAATCTTGCCGCCGCTGCAGTGGATCTCTTGAATACCACCGTGTCGGGCAACGCCGCGAACACGGGAGGCGGCATGTACACCGAAGGGGAGCTCGCGCTCGCAAGCAGCACGTTCGCTCGAAACGATGCGCCTACCGCGAGCGCGATCTATTACCCTGGAACGCCCGAGACAGGAACGCGCTCCGTGAGGACCACGTTGATCGAAGGTGATTGCGCGGACTCACCCTTCGACTCGGGCGGCTACAACATCGAAAGTCCCGGCGACTCGTGCGGCTTCGATCGAGACACCGATCGGACCGGCGCAGCTCAGCTCGACTTGGGTCCGCTCGCGGACAACGGTGGACCCACCACGACTCATGCCCTGCTCGAGAACAGCATCGCGATTGACCAGATTCCAGAAGCCGAGTGCATCGATCGAGTCGGTGAACCGCTGACCGCAGATCAGCGTGGCGAGCCACGTCCAGCGGGTGCGGGCTCGACCTGCGACGTCGGTGCGTTCGAGGTGCAACCGTAAGCCACGCCGTTTCGGGCTTGACACAATTGGCCGGACTTGGTTTGTTTCCAGAACAAACGAATGGATCAAGTCATGAAAACCCGTATCAGTGTGGAAGGGCCCCATGGCCGAAAGGGCTGAAATCTTTCCCGATCATTTCGTCTGGGGTGTGGCGACCTCAGCCTTTCAGATCGAGGGAGCCCACGATGTCGACGGGCGGGGGCCGTCCATCTGGGACACCTACGCGGCGCGACCTGGGTTCATCGAGGACGGCAGCAACGCCAACGTGGCCTGCGATCACTACTACCGTTACGGCGAGGACGTCGCATTGATGAAGTTCCTCGGGGTGGGGGCGTATCGCTTCAGCATCGCATGGCCGCGGATCTTTCCGACCGGTCGTGGGGAGCCGAACACTGCCGGGCTCGATTTCTATGACCGGCTGGTCGACGCTCTTCTGGACGCCAGGATAGCACCGTGGATCACGCTCTATCATTGGGATCTGCCTCAGGCGCTCCAAGATGAAGGCGGCTGGCTCAACCGCTCGACGGTGGATGCGTTCGTCGAGCTCGCCGGCGTGGTGAGCGAGCGCCTCGGCGATCGCGTCCAGCACTGGATCACGCACAATGAACCGTGGTGTGTGAGCGTGCTCGGGCATGCACAAGGACATCAAGCTCCCGGTCGAACGAATTGGCATGAGGCGTTGGTGGTGTCGCACCACTTGCTGTTGAGCCACGGCCGAGCCGTTCCCGTCATCCGCGGGAATTCACCGTGCGCGAAAGTGGGCATCACGCTCAACACCTCGCAGGTCGAGCCTGCTTCTCCGAGCGAGCACGATCGTATTTCAGCTCGCCAGTTCGACGGCGAGCTCAACCGTTGGTTTCTCGATCCGATCTACTTCGGTCGATATCCGGAGGATGTGATCGAGTATCACGACCGCGAGGGTCGATTGCCCGATGGCATGCGCTTCGTGCAAACCGGTGATCTCGAGGATATTCGCACACCCATCGATTTCCTGGGCGTCAATTACTACAGCCGGGCCGTCGTTCGGAGCAGCAGGATCCCGGAGTCTCAAAACGAACCGCGCACGGTTGCCGTCCCGGATCCAGCGGAGCTGACGGACATGGGCTGGGAAGTGTATCCCGACGGGCTTACCGAGATTCTCGTCCGTCTGAACGCCGATTATGCGCCCCGCTCGCTGTTCGTGACCGAAAACGGGGCGGCCTACGCTACGGGTCCGGGGCCGGATGGGTCCGTGGAGGACACGAAGCGCTGTGAATACGTGAGGCAGCACCTGCAGGCATGTCTCGCCGCGATCGAAGCGGGGGTTCCTTTGCGTGGCTATTTTTTGTGGTCGCTGCTCGATAACTTCGAATGGGCTTTCGGATTTGGAAAGCGTTTTGGTATTGTCTGGGTCGATTTCGAAACCCAGGAGCGAATCATCAAAGCCTCAGGCCACATGTATAGGAGGATCATCCAACGCAACAAGTTGCCTGAGGAGCAGGCGGCGTGAGAGCTGCCCTGGTGATCCTGGTCGTGTTCTGGTCTGCAGGCGCAGCGGCGCAACAGTTCGGGCAAGAAACCCGATCGCCCGCGCCGGCGGGCGGCCCTCCGCAAACGAGCAGACCTCCGCCTCCGAACGCGCGCGGGCCTCAGGTCCCACCCGCGTCGCCGCGCGACACCGCAGCGCAAGACGAACCGGTGCCCACACCAGGAACCGCGGTGCCCGCCACACCTCCGAGCGAGGCGCCGCCCCCGCGGCCCGCGGTGCCTCCACCAGGCGCTCGCGCGCCGGCGAGCCCGACGACGGTCGGTCCCAACGTCGTCGAAGTCTACAAGGACGAAAACGGCTACGTCCTGATGATCGATGGCAAGCCCACCATGGTGTTCGGCATGAACTGGGGGTACATGCCGATCGGTCAGAACTACACGTACGATTTTTGGGGAAAGCCCGACGACTTCATCATCGATGCGCTCGACCGCGAGATGCGCTTGCTGAAAGAGATGGGCGTCAACGTCATCCGGCAATACCTCGGCATCCCG
>DATIUW010000308.1:0-27017 GCA_035466435.1 Polyangiales bacterium
CCGGTGACGAGCGCGACCTTTCCGCCCAACACGTGGGTCTCCGGCGCTTCGCCGCCCTTCGCGGTCTTGGTGACGTGAAACGGCTGGCAGCTGATGAACGCCGAGCGCGGCGACAAGAGGAAACGGAGCACAGGACCGAGCCGGTCTGCGGCGCCTTCTTCTACGAACACGCTGTTGGCGACCGAACCGTTGGAGCCGATCTCTTTGCCGAGGCTCCGGGTGAATCCCTCGAGCCCGGTCCGCGTCGCCGCGATTGCAGCGCGTCTCGCATCACCAGCGGGCCGCCCGATCACCACCACGCGACCCGAGCGATTGAGGCGTCGAACCCATGGGTGCATCACTTCGTAGAGCTGATGAAGGTCGTCCGGAGCTTCGAGACCGGTCCCATCGAAGACGATGGCGTCGACCCGCTCGCCTTCCGGGGCATCGCCCGGCTCGACCCGGCGCGGCGTCCTCGCCCAAGCCTCGCCCGGACCGAGGTACGGCTCGAGCACGCTGTCGGACTTGCCGACGACCCACGGCGTGGCGCCGGCCTTGGTCAGGACCTGTGCAAGCACGGCTTGCAGCGCGCCATGCCCGCCGACGAGGATGGTCTTGTCGTCGAGCGGGCGTTCCTCGTAGGGACCCCTCGCGCGCTCGAGCCTCTCGGGAACCGGGATGGGTAGACCGAGAGTCTTGATCAGCTTTCGGGCACTTTCGTTTTCTAGCAGGAGATCGGTCATGGCGGCTCAGCTCCTCACTGAATAGGTTCCAACCAGGTACGCGGGGCCGCCGGGCGCGTCGCCCACGAACACACTGTCGTCTTCGATGTAGAGGCCCACCTTGGCGGGCAGAACGAGAGGCCGCGTGAACTTCACGTCGATGGCCTCGAGACGGCTCACGTCACCCGAGAAGAGGGAGCGGTTCAAGCCCTCGATGGCGCGCGCCATCGTGGAAAAGCCGTGGTTGATCACGTTGCGAAAGCCGTTGGCCCGAGCGGCCGGCGGGATCCAGTGAATCGGATTGAAGTCGCCGGTCAGCTTGGCGAAATCGAGGCCGACGTGCGTCCCGAGCTCCCAACGCGCGAGCTCCTTACACACGACCGGAACACGCGGCCGATCGTCCTTGCGTTTTTCGGACTTGTCGCCGCCGCCGAGCGGGACGATTCCATACACGTCCGACACCACCGCCTCGGGGTGGCTCGCCGTGGAGGTGATCGCGCGCTGGTGGATGACGGCGCGGCGCCCGTTGTCGTCGATGTCGATGAGCTGCACCTTGAGCTCGAAGGGCTCGCCGAGGGGGAGCGGCGCGTTCATTTGGAGCCGGCTGCCACCGTTGAGTACGCGCTGAATCGGATACTGAAGGCCCTCGATGCCGCGCGCCTGCAGGGGGAAGACCCACTGGGGGAACAGGTGAGCGGGCACCTGGCCGCGATACCAGGCGGGATCGCCGCCGACGTGGATGATGTAGTCGCGAACCAAGTCCGCCGGGCGCGGCGGGATTTTCGCCGTGATGATGGGCCCGGGGACCTGCGCCGGGGCCTTGTTTGGCTTGCCGGAAGCACTCTTCACGGCAACGAAGGCCGCGCGGGCAAGTGCGCCCAGCACCGGCCCTTGGTGCAAGATGTAACGCGTAGGTACCGCCATGACTTTCTCCGGGCTCGCCAGTGCGGTGGACACCCTACCGCCCGACCCGGCTGCGTACCACCTGCCGGCAAGCCGCGCAAACCCGGTGACGCTGCTAGGCTACGCCGATGCCTAACCCACTGATCCAACTTGGATTCGAGATCCCCTTCGACCAGATCGAGGCCGCTCACGTGGAGCCTGCCATCGACGAGCTTCTCGCGCGATCACGGGCGGCCGTCGATGCGATCGTGGCCCACGCGGGGCCGCGAACTTATGACGACACGCTCGCCGCGCTGGAGGATGCCACCGAGCCGCTCGAACGGGCGATGACGGTGGTCGACCACTTGGAGAGCGTCGCGACCAGCGATGCGCTGCGCGCCGCCTATAACGCCACCCAGCCCAAGGTCAGCGCGTTCTGGTCCGAGCTCGCGATGAACGAAGGACTCTATGCGGCCGTCCGGGAGTTTTCGGAGACGCAGGAGGCGGCCGCGCTTCCCCCGACGGAGAAACGGTTTCTGACGAAGACGCTCGACGATTTCCGTCGGCACGGCGCCGAGCTTGGGCCCGAGGACAAGGCGAAGCTGCAATCGATCGAGGTCGAGCTGGCCAAGCTCACGACCGCGTTTTCTCAGAACGTGCTGGATGAAACCAACGCCTTCGAGCTCGTCATCACCGATGAAAGCAAGCTCGCCGGATTGCCTGAGAGCGCACGACAAGCAGCGGCCGAAAACGCGAAAGCCAAGGGTCGCGAAGGATGGCGCTTCACGCTCCACGCGCCGAGCATGATTCCGGTGCTCACCTACCTCGACGATCGGAGCATTCGCGAGCACGTATGGCGAGCCTACAACACGCGTGCAAGCGCGGGCGAGCGGGACAACCGTCCGATCATCGGGCGCGTGCTCGAGCTTCGGCGCCAAAAAGCGCAACTGTTGGGCTACCGCGACTTCTCGGACCTGGTGACGGAAGACCGCATGGCCGAACGTGGCGCCAAGGCCAGGGGCTTCATCGACGACCTCCGCCTCCGAACCGAAGCGGCCTTCGAGCGCGAGAACGAGGAGCTCGAGCGGTTCCGGAGCGACCTCGAAGGCCCCGAAGCGCCACCGCTCGAGCCTTGGGACGTGGCGTACTATGCGGAGAAGCAACGAAAGGCGAAGTACGACCTCGACGAAGAAGAGCTTCGGCCGTACTTCCCGCTCGGTCGTGTCTTGAAGGGACTCTTCGCCACCGCACGAGCGCTCTACCAGATAGACATCGTCGAGCGCGAAGCGAGTAGCTGGGATCCCGCCGTGCAGTGTTACGCGATTCTCGATCGCGACGGGACGATGATTGCTGCGTTCTACGTCGACCTTTTTCCCAGAGAGAACAAGCGGGGCGGGGCGTGGATGAATGCGTTGATCAGCGCGGCGCACCGCCAAGGTGTCTCCGAGAAGCAGTTGGGCCTGTTTTGCGCGAACGTGAACCCGCCGGTCGGAGGAAAACCGGCGCTTCTCACCCACCGCGAGGTCGAAACCTTGTTCCACGAGTTCGGCCACTTGCTGCATCACTGCTTGAGCCGTGTCAGCGTTCGTAGCCTGGCGGGGACCAACGTCGCCTGGGACTTCGTCGAGCTTCCCTCGCAGATCATGGAAAACTGGTGTTGGGAGCGAAGCGGTCTCGACCTCTTTGCGGCACACCACGAAACCGGCGAGCCGATCCCCGACGATCTCTACGAAAAGATGATTCTCGCGCGTACGTATCGCGCCGCCAACGATCAGATGCGACAGCTCGGCTTCGCAACCGTCGATTTGGCCCTGCACCAGGACTACGACCCGGCGCGCGATGGCGACGTGCTCAGCTACGGCCGGAAGATTCTCCAGGCGCATTCGCCGGCGACGCTGCCGAAGGACTACGCCATGCTCGCGGGCTTCGGGCACGTCTTTGCTCACCCGGTGGGCTACGCGGCCGGGTACTACAGCTACAAGTGGGCCGAAGTGCTCGATGCCGACGCCTTCACGCGATTCAAGAAGGAAGGCATCACCAATCCGGAGGTCGGGCTCGCGTTCAGGGAGACCATCTTGTCCAAGGGCAACAGCGAAGAGCCTGCGAAGCTCTACCGCGATTTCATGGGTAGAGAGCCCTCCCTCGAGCCCTTGCTCAGGCGTGCTGGGCTGATGTAGAGCGCGCTCATTCGGGAACTGCGGTCAGATCGACCGAGACGTCCATCTCGTTGGCGACCTTCAACCGAACGATCGACGGAACCGAGATTTGGTGGTCCTCGAGGTTGGCGACGAAGCTCGCCTTGATTCGAACGGTGTCGTCAGACCACTTCACGGTCCCTTTCGTGGTGACGATCTTGGTGATCCCATGTGCGGTGAACTTACCTTTCACCTGCACCTTGGTCTCTTTGTTCTTTTTGAGCTCCTTCGCGTCTTTCTTGCCGAGAACGACCTCGGTGATTTCGAACTCGATGTGCGGATACTTCTTGGCATCGAGCCAACCGTCACCTTGGAGGTGCTCGTCGCGGAGATCGTTGCCCGTGCGCAGCGATGCTACCGGAACCTCGAACGAGCCCTTGGTCTGGGTGATGTCGGCCGGGTCGATCATCAGCTTGCCGGTGACCTTCGAGGTCTTTCCCGTCATGGTCTCGAGGGGCGCATCAGATACGAACGTGGCGCCGCTCTTGCCGTCGTCTCGAATCACGTAGGTGATGGATTCGGCAAAGGACACTGCCGGCGCCGAAAGGCAGACGGCCAGGACCGTGCAGATTCTGATGGCGTTCTTCGTCATTCGATTGAGCCCCCTCGTCTCCATTATTACGGTTTTGGACGCCGAATTCACGCGCGCATTCAGGCTGCGGCAACTATTGGGGCCGTCTCGTGGAACGTCCAGCTTTCGTTGTCGCGCTCGGCGCGCCCGAGCTCCCATTCGTCCCGAAACAGAGCCACTACGCGATTGTCTCGGTCGAGGACGGCCATCGGGACTCTGCGGGCTCTGAGCTCCTCGGCGCTCTCTGCGCCCTCCACCCAACGCGCGTGCTGATAGGGGAGCAGATCGAAAGTCACCTTCGCGCCGTACTCGTGCTCCAGGCGAAACGTCAGCACGTCGAACTGCAGCCGCCCCACCACTCCGCACACCGGATCCTTTTCACGACCCGGCTCGGTGAACAACTGTACGGTGCCTTCTTCGGACAGCTCTTGGATGCCTTTTTGAAGCTGCTTGCGCTTGAGCGGATCGAGAAGCTGCAGGCGACCGAAGTGCTCGGGAGAGAATCGCGGCACGGCATCGAAGCTCATGGGACCGTCGGTCGACAAAGTATCCCCGATGCGAAAGAGCCCCGGGTCGTAGAGACCTACGATGTCGCCCGCGTACGCTTCCATCACGCTCTCTCGCTCTTGGGCGAAGAACTGCTCGGCCCGGTTCAGCCGGATGGTCTTTCCGAGGCGGTAGTGATGCACGCGCATGCCGCCCTCGAACTTTCCGGAGCAGATGCGCGCAAAGGCGATCCGGTCGCGATGGGCTGGGTCCATGTTCGCCTGGACTTTGAAGACGAATGCGCTGAACCGGTCGTCACTGGGTCTCACGGTGATTCCGCCTGCAGCGCTTCGTTCCCCAGGGGGTGGGCAAAGGCTCTTGAAGGAGCGGAGGAACGGCTCGACGCCGAAGTTGGTGAGTGCGCTACCGAAAAAGACCGGGGTGATGTCTCCGTCGAGGAAGCGGGCCTCGTCCCACTCCTCTCCGGCGCCGTCGAGCAACTCCACCTCGTCGCGCAGGGTCTGGGCGGCTTCCTCACCGAGCAGTGTCGTCAGCTCCGGGTCGTCGATCCCTGCAACGCGCACCTGCGCGCGTTTCGATTGTCCCTCGGCGGAACGCTCGAAGCGGTTCACGAGCTCGTTCCTGCGGTCGTAGACGCCCTGGAACAGATCGCCGCTTCCGATCGGCCACGTAAACGGCACCGTGCTGACCCCCAACACCTCCTCTACCTCGCTCATCAGCGCGAAGGCATCTCGTGCAGGACGGTCCATCTTGTTGATGAAGGTGACGACCGGCGTGTTTCGCAGGCGGCACACGTGGAAGAGCTTTCGGGTTTGCGGCTCCACACCCCTCGCAGCGTCCAGAATCATGATCGCGCAATCGGCCGCCATGAGCGTGCGGTAGGTGTCCTCGCTGAAATCGTTGTGACCCGGCGTGTCGAGCAGGTTCCAGCGCACGTCGTCGTACTCGAACTGCAGGACCGACGTGGTCACCGAGATGCCGCGCTGCTTCTCGAGCGCCATCCAATCGCTCACGGCGGACCGCTTCGCCTTGCGCGACTTGACGGCGCCGGCTGCATGGATCGCTCCCCCGTAAAGCAACAGCTTCTCGGTCAACGTGGTCTTACCGGCGTCTGGGTGCGAGATGATCGCGAACGTGCGCCGCCGCTGAAATTCCGTATGAGTCATCCCCGGGGCGGCAACATAGCCACTGTCGACGGTTGCGCCAGTCCGCGAACGTGCTGTGATGCGAGCCTTCGATGCCGGGGTTGTTTCCAGAAATCGAGCCTTACGACTCGGGTCACCTTCGCGTCGATGAGCTCCATTCGGTGTACTACGAGCAATGCGGCAATCCGCGAGGCAAACCGGCCGTATTCGTGCATGGAGGGCCGGGTGGCGGCTCGAACCCGGTGCACCGACGTTTTTGGGACCCACTGGTGTACCGCATCGTGCTGTTCGACCAGCGTGGGTGTGGGCGCAGCACGCCGCACGCGGAGCTCAGGAACAACACCACCTGGCACTTGATCGACGACATGGAACGAATTCGGGAGCACCTCGGGATCGAGCGATGGCAGGTGTTCGGCGGGTCGTGGGGCAGCACGCTCGGACTGGCCTATGCACAGCAACACCCGGAACGCGTCACCGAGATGGTGTTGCGGGGGATCTTTCTTCTCCGTCGCGACGAGATCGATTGGTACTACCAGGAAGGGGCGAGCCGGATCTTTCCGGAGGCGTGGGAGACGTACCTCGAGCCGATTCCGGAGGAGGAGCGCGGTGACATGGTTGGCGCCTATTACCGCCGGCTCACCAGTAACGATCGTGCGGAGCGGATCCGCGCGGCACGCGCGTGGAGCATGTGGGAGGGAAGCACGAGCCGGCTCGTGCCCGACCCGGAGCTGATTCAACGAACCGGTGACGAGACGTTTGCCGAGGCCTTCGCGCGAATCGAGTGCCACTACTTCATCAACGGCGGCTTCTTCAAAGAGGACGACCAGCTTCTGCGCAATCTCCATCGCATCGAGCGCATCCCCGCGATCATCGTTCAAGGCCGCTACGACATCGTCTGTCCCCCGCAAAGCGCCTACCAGCTCCACCGCCACTGGCCCGGGAGCACCCTGCACATCGCCCCCCAATCAGGCCACTCCGCCCTCGAGCCCGAAATCACCTCGCTCCTAGTCCAAGCGACCGGGACACTCTCCTCCCCTCCAACTCCCTAGAATTATTCACTTCCTGCCACAAAGATCGCAACGATTTGCGTCGGAGGTGAGCCCGCGTCTCAGGAAAAAAGGGCCGTTGCCAGTCGCTGCGATCTTCGTGGGAGAACCGCAGTGATTTTGGGGTGTTGAGAGGGGGGAGAGTGTCCCCGTTTAGCGGGAGAATTTGCGGTACTTGATGCGGTGGGGGACGTCGGCTTCGGTGCCGAGGCGGGCTTTGCGGTCGGCGGCGTAGTCGGCGTAGGAGCCTTCGTGCCAGACGACGCGGCTGTCGCCCTCGAACGCCAGGATGTGGGTGCAGATGCGGTCGAGATACCAGCGATCATGGCTGATGATGAGCGCACAGCCGGGGAAGCTCAGGATCGCCTCCTCGAGCGAGCGCAGCGTCTCGACGTCGATGTCGTTGGTCGGCTCGTCGAGAAGCAGCACGTTGCCACCGCTCTTGAGCAGCTTGGCCAAGTGGACGCGATTGCGCTCGCCTCCCGATAGGTTCTTCACCGGCTTCTGCTGATCGCTGCCGCGAAAGTTGAACCACCCGACATAGGCGCGCGACTTGACCGTGCCGCCACCGACGTCGATCTCGTCCGCGCCATCGGTGATTTCCTGAAAGACGGTGTTGCCATCCTCTAGCGCATCGCGGCTTTGATCCACGTACGACAGCTTTACCGTCTCGCCGATGGTGATGGTACCGGCATCCGGCTGCTCTTCACCGACCAGCATTCGAAAGAGGGTCGTCTTGCCTGCGCCATTCGGTCCAACGATGCCGACGATCGCCCCTCGCGGCACACGAAAGCTCAAATCTTCGAAGAGAAGCTTGTCGCCATACGCCTTGGTCAGACCCTCCACCTCGAAGACCTGCGTGCCGAGACGCGGCCCGGGCGGGATGCGAATCTCGGTGGGGTCGCGCCGCGCCTTGGACGCCTCGGCGACCAGGCTCTCGAAAGCCGAAATGCGAGCCTTGCTCTTGGCCTGCCTCGCTTTGGGCGAAGAACGGACCCACTCGAGCTCCCGGGCGATCTTTCGCTGACGCGTGCTGTCTTTCTTCTCGTCCTGGGCGAGCCGCGCTTCCTTGGCCTCGAGCCACTGCGAGTAGTTTCCCTCGAACGGATGCGCCTCGCCGCGGTCGAGCTCGAGAATCCACTGCACGATCTCGTCCAAGAAGTACCGGTCGTGGGTGACCAAAATCACGCATCCCGGATACTTCTGCAGATACCCCTGCAACCATGCGACCGACTCGGCATCGAGGTGGTTCGTCGGCTCGTCGAGCAGCAAAAGCTCCGGCTTCTCGAGCAGAAGCCGGCAGAGCGCAACGCGCCGTTTTTCTCCTCCGGACAACGACTTCGGGTCCGCGTCGGCGGGCGGCAAGCGAAGCGCATCCATCGCGATGTCCAGGGTGCTCTCGAGGTTCCATCCATCGACGGCGTCGATCCGGTCTTGAAGCGCCCCCTGCCTGTCCAGAAGCTTGGCCATCTCGTCGTCGCTCATCGGCTCTCCGAGCTTCATGCTGAGCTCGTTGAACTCGTCGAGGACCGCCCTGACCGGCGCGACCCCCGCCTCCACCGCCTCCCGCACGGTCTTGGCATCCCCGAGGTCCGGCTCCTGCTCCAAATAACCGACTTTGGCGCCAGGACGAATCCAGGCCTCCCCAGTGAAGCTTTCGTCCTTGCCGGCCATGATCCGAAGCAGCGACGACTTGCCGCTTCCATTCACGCCGATGACCCCTATCTTCGCGTCCGGAAAGAACGAGAGATAGAGGTCTTCGATGATTTTCTTGTCCGGGGGATGAACCTTGGTGACCCCCTTCATCGTGAAGATGAACTCTGCCATGTGCTACCGAACCGTGCGTCTCCTGGCGAGCCACATAGCAACGATACCCACCGCAATCCAACCGAGCGACGCGCTCTGTCCGGCACTGACCGCACAACCCTCCGAATCCGCGCCACCCGCATCCGAAGGAGCGCCTAGGCTCTTCGGCTCTAGATCGACGGTCCCCACCTCGAGGTCGAGCTCGGGAATGTCGGTCCGGATGACTCCGGGGAGTTGACGCGTGAGCATCTTCGGCGCCGTCCCCTCGAGCGCGGTGTTGCCCGCAGCAAAAGGCCGTGGCATCGAGCGTCCGGGCGGACCACCCCAGGTTCCCCGCTCGGGACTCGAGCAGGTGATCGGCCCCTCCCAGGGGTGCAGGATCACGTAGCGTCCCTGGAAGTTGTCGTAGCTCGAAGCTTGCGCACGCCGCTCTGCGAGCTGCCCCTCCCGATCTGGCATTCCGCGTCCGCCGACGATCGGACCTGCTGCGCGAAACACCAAATCTTCGTCGAGGCCGCCTTTTTCATATCGATAGTGCAATCTCGTCAGTACGAAACCACCGAGCTGCCAACGCGAACGGACTCTGCGCTGGGGAACCACGCCCGGAATGTTCGAATAGGGATCGTCGTCGGCGGCATCGATCACGTCCGCGCCCAGCAGCGCCAGCTCCTCGGGCCGAAGAGGCGGCTCGGGACAGGGGTCGCAGGTGCTGGCGTTCCACGCATACTCCGTGATGACGGCGCCTGGGTTCTTCTCGATGGTGCGCTCGAACAACGCGTCATAGAACGCCCCGAAGCTCTTCCGAACGCTGTCATCGACACGAATGTTCGTTGGAATCGTGGCGTTGGCGTAGTTGGCCACCTCGTAGCGCTGGCCCTTGCCGAGAATGTGCACGATCAGGTCCTGCTTCCCTGCGCTGTTGAGCAGCCCGAGCCGTACGGGAAGCGCAAAAGCAGGGGAATCGTAATGAAAGCGCAGGGGAGACAAGACCGCGCGCCCGTCGTCGAACACGACCTTCTTCGAATCGACCTTGGCGACGAAGAACTTCGTGTTTTGCTCCACGTACGGCCGAAGCGCCTTTTCGGCGCCCTGCGGGATGTTGTATCCGTTCTTGCGAAGCCACTCGTCGAGACCCGATGAATCGTTCGCGCTCAAGATGACGATGTCGTATTCCGCCACTTTGAACTGCGCCTCGATGGTGACGCCATAGGTCGCTGCCCCTGCTTCATCGAGCGACGCTTTCGCACGCGCGCTCATGGGCGCCGCGCCAGCAAACAGCTCGTACGCGATGCGTTCGCAAGGGTCCTGCTCCCAGTATTCCACGAGCCGGGGGGCCGCGAGCTTGTCCACGCGCGCGAAGATTTCCTTCGGTAAGGTCTTGACGTTCTCCTTCTGCAAGACGACCGGAACTGGAACCACCATCGCAAAATCCTCCGGCGGGCCCTGGTAGTTGTTCTGCATGGACAGCACCGTGCGCGTTCCCTCTCGCATCAGCACGACCATGGTCGCGTCGTTGTAGAGCGATGCGTCAGCGCCACTCACGTAGAACCCACAGAACGCACGCGAAGTGGACGGCCAGCCCAAGATCACGCAAAGACCCAAGGTCACGATTGATTGCTTCATCGTTTGCTCCTCATCGTCTTGCCATAGACGTGCGAGCACCCGATTTGGATCTTCGCGTGACGTGAAAACGCGGTTACGGCGCGATGGCGAGAAGCTCGATGTCGAAAACCACCATGCCCGGCGGCCTTCCCGGTTGCCCTCTGTATGCGAGCTCGGCCGGAATCCAGAAGCGGCGCTTTTCGCCGGGCGCCATCATCTGTAATCCCTCGTACCAACCCGGAATGATCGACCTCATGTGCGTGCTCTTCGGGACGTTGATCGTGCCGGTCGTCATGAAGACCTCACCGTCCGGAGTCCAGCCCGTGTAGTGAATCGACACCACGCTATCGGGCCCGGGGCGCTTGTCCCCGCTGCCTTCCTTCAGAACGCGCCACGCGAGCCCTGACTCGCTGCGTTCGGCATCCTCGGGAACGGCCGCTACGTCCGGAGGCGCTTCCGGCAGACCGACCGCCTTCCTCAGGTCGATGAGATCGAGCTCGTAGACGAGGGTGCCCAAGGGCCTAAGACCCGCCTGCTCCTGCTCCGCGCCCGTCGCCTCACCGAACGCGAGCCTGCCAGGGACCCAGCAGCGGCGCTTCTCTCCCTCCACCATCAGCTCGATGGCTTCACGCAGTCCCGGAAGAACGCTCTGCGTCACGTTGAACTCGACGGGCTCGCCACGGTTGCCCGTGCTCATGAGCATCTTGCCCCCGGCGTTCCACACGACTTGGTGCATCTTCACGGTATCGTAGATTTTCGGATGCTCGGTGCCCCAGCCCTTGCGGAGCACGATGCAGGCGAGCCCAGACTCGGTGCGCTCGGCATCTTCGGGGGCAGCGGCCACGTCCGGCGGAGGAGGCAGCTCCCCCGCGGCGGGGGCTTCGATCACGGTCTTCTCGACGCGCTTTTCGGCGGCCTCCTTGCTCTTGCAACCGAGCAACAGCGCTGCCGACAGCGCCCAGCAGATCACGATTCGGTGCAGAAACATCGTCTACTTTTTGATCTCTAGAAGCTCGACGTCGAAGACCAACATGCCCTGCGGACGTCCCGGACGGCCTTGGTATGCGAGGTCCTCGGGGATCCAGAGCCGGCGCTTCTCGCCTTCGACCATGAGCTGGAGGCCCTCGGTCCATCCTGGAATTACCTGGTTCAGACCGAACGTGGCCGGCGATCCGCGCACGATGGAGCTGTCGAACATCTCGCCGTCCGTCGTCCAACCGGTGTAGTGCACCGTGACGACGCTATCCGCCTTTGGATGCTCCTTGCCCGTACCCTTCTCGAGGACTCGGGTGCCGAGACCGGACTTGGTCTTCTTCGCGTTCTTTGGAATCTCGCTCACGTCCTTGGGCGCCTCGGGTGGCTTCGGCGCTTCCTTGAAGCTCAAGAGCTCGACGTCGAAGACCAACATGCCTCGGGGCGGGCCGAACGCAGCGTGTGGATCATTGGGACGCGGCTCACCGTAGGCGAGCTCACCGGGGATCCAGAAGCGGCGTTTTTCTCCCGGCACCATGAGCTGCACGCCTTCCTGCCAACCTTTGATGACGCGATTGAGTGGGAACTCCGCCGGCTGGCCGCGCTTGACGGAGCTGTCGAACATGCGGCCGTCCGTCGTCCAGCCGGTGTACTCGACGGTCACCAGATCCCATTCGTTCGGATGCCCTTCGCCGGTGCCCTCCTTCAAGACCACCCATGCCAGGCCCGACTCGCTCTTTTGCGCGTTCTCGGGCGGCGCTGCAACGTCGGGCGGCGGGGGAATGTCCTTCGGCGCAGATCCTTCGGCTACGACTTTCTCGGCGGCGGCTTCCTCCGCCGAGCCTTCGGTCGCCTCGGACTCCGCAGGAGCCTCTTCCTCGGCGGGAGCGGGCGCTTTGCTCTTACAGGCCATCAGCGCGGTGCTGATCACCACGCATCCAAGAAGATACCAGACGGTTTTCATGAGGGGCGTTTAGCCGACTGCACGCGCGATGTCTACTTGTCCAGCCGTCTCGAGTCGTCCGAATGGCTCGACGCCTCGGATCCCGCGCCTCGCTCGACGACCTCGACTTCCTCACCCTCGACGTCGATCACGCCCTGACGGCCGCGCGGCGCCTCGTTGTAACCAGACGAATACACTTGTACGCGCCCGGCCGCGATTTGACGCTCGAACCAAGTGCGAACGAAGGCCGCGATCACGCGCCGCGTCGGAGGCATGACCATCGAGAGCCCCGCAATATCGGTCAAGATCCCCGGGGTGATCAGCATCAACCCGCCCACGAAGATGAGAAACCCGTCGATGACGCCATCCTTCGGCATCTGTTGGCGAGCCATCGCTTCCTGCCACCGCCGAATGACCCGCGCGCCTTCGAGGCGGGCGAACCACGCGCCGAGGGCTCCGGTCAGCAGCACCAGCCCGATGGTCGCGACCGGTCCCAACACGCGACCGATGGCGATCAAGAGATACAGCTCGACCAGCGGTACGACGGTGAACAATAAAAAAAGGCGACCCACTCAGAAGAACGTAGGTCCGATCCACCGGGTACGCTAGCCATGCTCGGTCCGAGGCGGAGCGCCGTATCGGGCGTGTGGTCGCGCAAATCGTTTGGCATTGCGCGCATATCTGCCGTAAACCCGGGCGCATGAACACAGGGGCGAGCGAGGCGATGAGCGCGAAATGGGGACTCCGATGCCTGTTGGGCGGCAGCCTCATGGGCCTTGCAAACCTCGTTCCAGGCATCAGCGGCGGCACGATGCTTTTGGCCGCGGGCATCTATCCGAGATTCATCGAAGCGATTGCCGACCTGAGCGCCCTGCGCTTTCGCAAAGGCTCGTTTTTCGTGTTGGGATTGGTCGGCATTGCCGCAGCAGTGGCGATACTCTTGGGCGCCGGTGTCGTGAAGGACGCGGTGGTTCAACACCGCTGGGCCATGTACAGCTTGTTCATCGGTCTGACGCTCGGCGGCGTGCCCGTCCTTTGGCAGATGGCCCGACCGGCTACCGGCGCGTTCTGGAGCGCCATGGGCGTGGGCCTGCTCGTGATGGCGGCGCTCGCTTGGATGCAGATCTACGGCCAGGGGTCGAGCTCGCACCGCGAAGGCGCCGCCGTGATGTTCCTCGCAGGCGTTGCCGGCGCGAGCGCGATGATCTTGCCGGGGGTGAGCGGCGGGTACCTCTTGCTGATATTGGGAGTGTACGTGCCGGTCTTGAGCGCCATCGATGCGCTCAAGGAGGCCATTCGAGGCAACGACTTGGCCAGCGCGTACGCCCCCGTCCTCGAGGTCGTTTTACCCGTCGGCATCGGCGTGGGCGTCGGAATTCTGATCGTCAGCAATCTGATCAAGATCGTGCTCCAACGATACGAACAACCCACCTTGGGGGTGCTCATGGGCCTACTCGTGGGCGCGGTGTTTGGGCTGTGGCCTTTCCAGGAAGGCGTGGCGCCCCGCGTGGGTGAAGTGTTCAAGGGACAGGTGCTGACCGCCGAGATGCTCGCGGAGATTACACCCGACAAGTATCCGACGGAGCTCTACGCGCCCACGTTTACCGACGTGATGATGGCGGTCGGGTTGATCGGCATCGGCTACATGATCACGACGCTGGTCGCTCGCATCGGCGGCGCGGAACCGTCACGCGGTTGACGCTACCCGTACAGGGACTCGAGCGCGTCGCCATAGCGCTGCTGCACGACGCGGCGCTTGAGCTTCAGTGTCGGCGTGAGCATACCGTTTTCCGTAGTGAAGTCTTCCTCGCCGACGAAGATCTTGCGGACCTTCTCGTAGCCCTTGAAGTCGGCCGAAAGCCTATCGACCTCTTCCTTCATCAAGGCATGTACCTGCTCGTTCTTTGCAAGCGACGAGGGGTCGGGGTCGAGTCCCTTTTCCTCGGCCCATCCCTTGAGCGCCTCGTAGTCCGGAACGACGACCGCCACGTTGTACTCGCGGTTCACGCCGTGCACCATGATGTTGGACACGTAGGGAGAGAGCTTGATTTTCTCCTCGAGCGGCGTGGGCACGACGTACTTGCCGTTGAGCAGCTTGTACTGCTCCTTCACGCGCCCCGTGATGAACAGAAAGCCGTCGTCGTCGATGCGGCCCATGTCGCCGGACCGAAAGCCTCGCATGCCGTCTTTTTCGACGAGCACTTCGGCGTTGGCTTCGTCCAGGTTGTGGTAGCCCTGCATGATGTTGTGCCCGTAGATGATGACTTCGCCTTGCGTCGGGTCCTCGGTGGCAGCGATGTCGATCTCGACCTTCACGCCCGGAATGGGCTTTCCGACCGAGCCGATCTTACGCGCCCCCGGGTAGTTCGCCGTGGCGATCGGTGAGGTCTCGCTGAGACCGTAGCCCTCGTACACCGTGATGCCGAGGTCATCGACGAACTCAGCCACCTCTTTCGAAATGGCCGCCCCCCCGCTGAACGCGTACTTCAGGCGACCGCCAAAGCGTTCCCGCACCTTGGAGAACACCAGAGCGTCGAGAATTTTGAACTTGAAATCGAGCCACGCGCTGCTCTTGCCTTGGTCGGCGAGTCGTCGCCGCTGCTGCGCCGTGTCTACCGCTGCTTCGAAGAGCTTCTTTTTGAGCCCTCCCTCCTCTTTCATGCGCGCATGGAGACCGTCGTAAATGCGATTGAAGACACGCGGCACGCTGATGAAGAGCGTCGGGCGTACCTCTGCGAGGTTGGCGACGATCTTGTCGACCGCCTCGGCGAGACCGAGCGAGGCGCCCATGGAAAGCAGGCCGTGAAGCTCGACGGTCTGGCCGAACGAGTGGGCCCAGGGCAAAAAGCAAAGCGAACGATCGTCGGGCTCCATCGGGAACACGTCGTGAATCGCGCTGACGTTGTAGGCGAGATTGCGATGGGAAAGCTTCACGCCTTTGGGAGCACCGGTCGTGCCCGAGGTGTAGATGAAGTCTGCAATCGCATCCGGGCCCGGGTCGGTCAGCTCTGATGGCTCGTTCTGGAGCAAATCCCCGAATGAGTGTTCTCCTTTTGCAGGCTTGCCCGAAAACAGGACGATTTCCCTGAGATCGGGAAGCTCATCACGAAACGCGCGAACCCGTGCGGCGATCTCGTCGTTCGCGACGAAGAGCACCTTGGCGCCGCAGTCCGCGAGGATGTGCTTCCAATCCTTGTCGAGCTGCGACTCGTACATCGCAACGTAGGCAGCGCCGAGCCCGTACGAAGCGTACGCAGCAACCGCCCACTCGGGACTGTTGTTTGCGATGACGGCGACCCTGTCACCTGCTTCGACACCGAGCTTCTCCAATCCGGTGCGCACGCGTCGCACCTGATCTCCCCATTGTCCGTACGTCATCCACTCCCACTGTCCTTCGCGTTTCACGCCGAAGAGCGCTCTGTCGCGGAAGTGACTGGTGGATGCGTTGAAGACCTGAACGAGACTCTCGAACTTGGGGTTGAATTCTGGCATGGGCTCCGATGCTACCAATCCTGATACGGTCTGCAATGCGCTGCGGCGCCTCAGTTGCTGAGCAGGGCGTCGCACTCGGCGCTGATGTACCCGAGCGCCACCAGTTGGCGACAGAGCTCCGGGGTCATCTGCTGCTTTTCCTCGGTGAGGCTGGGCTTCTTGCCGCTCGAGGAGGGGCCGGCAGGCGCGAGCCAACGCCCCCGATCCTCGGCGCCGAGGAACTGCCCATGGAGGGTGCGTAGGTACCGCTGTGCGATGGGATTGGCAGAGCCGTCGAGCTCGTTGCGTTCCCAGTAGTCGTTGCGGAGGTCGAACAAGACCTGGGAGAGATTGCCTCGGATGATCATCTTCCAGTCACCGCCCCGAATCACGCGCCGGTGGTCGAGAAAGTCGCTGAACGCGACGTAGGGCCCGACGGGCCAATCCCCGCGCATGAAGCCGAGGAGGCTACGGCCTTCGAACTCGTCCGGAATCGGCACCCCGGTCGCTTCGAGGACGGTGGGCCCGATGTCGATCGTGCTGACGACCGGCCCGATGCGTTGGTTGGCGGGAATGACGCCGGGCCAGCGGAACATCAGCGGTACGCCGAGAAGCTCCTGGTACACCGAGTGGCCGTGGCCCCAAGAGCCATGCTCCTGGAATTCTTCGCCATGGTCGGATGTCACCACGATGAGCGTATCCGAATCCACCCCGAGCTCGCGGAGCTTCCCGAGGAACTTCCCGAAATGCTCGTCGTGGTAGCTGATCTCCCCGTCGTGTAGCGCCTCGATGCGTTCCTTGTCGCGGGCCGTGAACTGGTACTTCTTGGGGTTCTTCTTGGCTTCGTCGAGCATCAGGTGCGTTTGGCGGTTGCGCACCTGGCCGTCGTACGGCTTCGGGTCGTACATCTTCAAGAATCGATCGGGGGGGTCGTATGGCACGTGGGGATCGATGGTCTGAATGTAGACGAAGAAGCGCTGATCCTTGTTCTTCTCGATCCAGGCTTGGGCCTCCCCGAAGACGTTCGCGGCCGTGGTGGTGCGCTGCTCGCGGATGTAGTTGGTGTAGTGGTCCCAGCCCTGGTCGAACCCGAATGCATTCGATACGTAGCCGTTCGCGATGAAGCTCGCCGTTTTGAAGCCGGCTTTCTTGTAGACCTCGCTGAGCATCAAAGCGGAGCCAGGGAGCTTCGATGCGTCCTCTTTGGTCCGGTGGGTCGCGGGGTGGAGCGAGGTCAAGACGCTTGCGACCGATGGCTTGGTCCAATTCTCCGGGGACTGCGGCCGTTCGAACAGCGTTCCTTCGGAGGCAAACGCATCGAGCACCGGAGTCTTCACGCGCGTCTTCGGGTAGTATGCATGCACCTTGCTGGCGCGCAGCGTGTCGATGAGCAGGACGATCACGTTTCGGGCCGGCTCGTCGATCGAGACGACTTTGCCAAGGGGGCGCGTGATCCGCAGGTCACTCAACGCCAACCCGGCCTTGCCTTCGTTTCGGAAGCGGACTCGCGCGACTTGTCCGCCGAGCCCCTCGAGCTTCACTTGGTGATCGAGCCAGGAGGCGCCGACGTCGGTCCGCCTCGTCGAGCCGCGGGAGCCATCGCCGCGGAGCTCCAACGCTAGGGTGCTCGCGCCCTGCGCCCCGAGACCGGAGCCGAAGACCAACGTGGCCCCCTCGGGCACCTCCACGAACCAGTCGATCTGGGCTCCCGGACCCAATGCGATGGCACGCCGCTCGACGCCGCCGACCGCAATCTGCTCGACGGTGACCGCACGGGGCTCTGCAGCCTCACCGGCAGACGCAGGCTCGAAACGCAGCCAGTCCACGGCGAAGGAGCGGGACTTGCCGCGGACCTGCGCGGTGCTGGTGGCGCGCAGCATGATCGAGGTCTCCCCCGGACGGATGAGAGACCCGTCGATCGGGATCACGATCTCGCTGAACCCATCGGCTTTCGAGACGCGCGCCTCTCCGGCGGTTTTGCCATTCACGTAGACGATCAGCGCCCCGTTCGCGTACGGCTTGACGCGAAGCCGAAGCCGCATCGGGCCGTCGGACTCGGTCGGAAGATAGAGGCGAGCCGTCTTGCCAAACGTCGACACGCTCGTGCCCTGTTCGCGGCTTTCGCCCAGCCATCCGCTGTTCCAGTTGCCTAGGGTGTATTTGAGGCGCGCAGAGGTCCCGAAATCGATGAAGAGTCCGTCGGGCTGATAGACGTCCGCCAAGTGCACCAAGGCCAGGAGGTCCTCGTACAGGGCCGCGCCCTCCGGAGCGGGTGCGAGCGCCGGGGCCGGCGCTTCTGCGTGCTTGGCCTGCTCGGGCAGATTCTCCGAAATGGCTTGGTCAGGTGGAGCGTCGGCGCCTGCCCCGCTTTCGTCACATGCGAGCTGAAGACAAAGTATGAGAACGAGCGCCAGGCGGTTCTTCATGGACCTCCCCCCTTTGGCGTTTCGGCTACCACGGCCCCGCTTCCCGGGCAATCGCGCTTCTGGGACCCCGAACCGAAACGATGTGCTAATTCACAGGCCTCATGGACGGCAACGGCGAGCTCAACGGCTGGAGCATCAAAAAGAGCGCGGACCTTTATCAGATCCAAGGCTGGGGCGAGCCCTACTTTCGGATCAACGAACGCGGCCGCGTGGAGGTGCGACCGGACCCGACCCAGGATCGAGCGATCGACCTGTATGAGCTGACCGTGCAGCTCGGTGAACGGGGTCTCGACTTGCCACTGCTCATCCGGTTTCCGAACATCCTGCAGGACCGCATCCGTCTGCTCAACGAATCGTTCCAGAACGCCATCCGAGAGTACGGCTACGACGGGACCTATCGCGGTGTCTTCCCGGTCAAGGTCAATCAGCAACGGCATCTCGTCGAGGAGATCGTCGAGTCCGGCCGGCCTTGGCGTTTCGGGCTCGAAGCAGGCTCGAAGCCCGAGCTGTTGATCACGCTCGCAGCGATGGAAGACGAAAACGGCTTCATCATCTGCAATGGGTACAAAGACCTCGCCTATCTAGAGACGGCTCTGGTCGCGCAGCGGTTCGACAACATGGTGGTGGTGGTGCTCGAGCGCATCGAAGAGCTCGAGCTCGCATTCCGCGCCTCCGAGAAGCTCGGGATCCGCCCTTGCCTCGGCGTTCGCGCAAAGCTGAGCAGCAAGGGCATCGGCCAGTGGGCCGATTCGGCCGGAGACCGCGCCAAGTTCGGCCTGACGATGTCCGAAATCGTGCACGTGGTGGACGAGCTTCAGCAACGGGACATGCTGGATTGCCTCAAGTTGCTTCACTTCCATCTCGGAAGCCAGGTCTCGAGCATCATTCCCGTCAAGAATGCAATGCGGGAAGCAGGTCAGATCTACGTCGAGCTCGTCAAGATGGGTTGCGAGATGGGCTACCTCGACGTCGGGGGAGGCCTCGCCGTCGACTACGACGGATCGAAGACCGACTTCCGCGGGTCGATGAACTACGACCTTCAAGAGTACGCGTACGACGTCGTGGCCGGCATTCAAGAGGCGTGCGAGAAGGCGCAGGTCAAGTCTCCAACCATCGTCAGCGAGAGCGGACGCTCGATCGCTGCGTATCAATCGGTGCTGATCTTCGACGCGTTGGGCGTCGATCACGTGGACTTCGAAGACCCGCAGGAGCCCACCAAGAACGACCATCGCATCCTCGACGAGTTCTACGAAACTTGGAAAGGAATCCAGCCGAAGAACGTGCAGGAGTCTTGGCACGACGCGCAGCAGGCCCTCGAAGAAGCGCGAAGCCTGTTCAAGTTCGGGTATCTGGGTATTCGAGAGCTGGCGCGTGCCGAGCACTTGTTCTGGAGCTGCTGCGAAAAGATTCGCCAGAGCATGCGACGCGTGAAGTACGTCCCCGAAGAGCTCAACGCGGTGGAAGACATGATGGGGGCCATCTACTACTGCAACTTCTCGTTGTTCCAGTCGGCGCCCGACATCTGGGCCATGGACCACCTGTTTCCCTTCATGCCGATCCACCGGCTCGACGAGGAACCGAACGTTCGGGCCCGGCTTGCCGATCTGACCTGTGACTCCGACGGCATGGTCGACCACTTCATCGACGTGGAAGAGGTGCAGCGCTCTCTGCACCTTCATCCGGTGACGCCTGGTGAGCCGTACTTGCTCGGCATGTTTCTGGGCGGCGCGTACCAGGAGATTCTGGGTGACCTCCACAATCTCTTCGGGGATACGAACGCCGTACACGTCCGGCTCGAAGACTACGGTTACAGCGTGTCGAACGTGATCAAGGGCGACTCGATCGACGAAGTGTTGCGCTACCTGCAATACGACCCCGAGGAGATGGTCGAGCGTGTTCGCAAGCAAGCCGAGCGAGCGCTCAATCAAGGGCGCATGACGTTGGCCCAGCTCCGCACGTTCATGGACCACTACGAGAACAGCCTCCGCGGCTATACGTATCTCAAGGGCGACGCCTGAATTCCCCGGTCTCGCGGGCGTTTTCGACACGGGCCCGGCCAGCCTCTACCCTGAAAGAGTGGACCTAGCCGAGTTTCAAGAGGCGCTGCTCGAGCAAATGGAGAGAAAGACGCACTGGGCGTGGCCGGCCTTCACCGGCGGTCTGGTGCCCGCGGACAAGCTGCACATCCACCTCGAGCAAGAATGGGAGGTCTACGTGCGCGACTTCCCGATCATGGTCGGACGCGCCTACGTTCAATGCCCAATTGCCGAGGTGCGGCGCGAGCTCGCGGAGAACCTATACGAAGAAGAGACCGGCGGTCTGGCCGCAGGAAAACCGCACCCCGAGCTGTTCTTGATGTACCCCCGCGGGCTCGGCATGGACCTCGAGCGCTTCTCCCACGTGGAGCTGCTGCCGGCGGCGCGTGCGTATCGCGGGCTTCTCGACGATACGACGATGAATCGAGGCTGGGCAGTGGCGGCTTCGATCGCCACGATCTTCATCGAAGGCACGGCCTACGAGCGGCACGAGCTCGACGAGTCGGCGCCGCCCCGCCCGCAACCACCGCTCGGGGAGCATCCCTTGGTGAAGCACTACGGGTTGCCGGTGGAATGCCTCGCCCTCACCAAGGCGCATCGCTCGGTCGAGGGGGAGCATCGCAAGGCTGCTTGGCGAGTGATGCTCGATCACGTGCCGGCGAGCGATCGAGCCGGCGTGGTGCGCGCGATGCGTCAGGCAGTCGACGCCTGGCGTGCGTATCGCGACGAGGTGGCGAAGGCGTGCGGCGTCACGCGCGACGACCTCGCGCTAACCGGATAGTTTCTTCTTCTGAACCTTGCCCATCGCGTTTCGGGGGAGCTCGGGGAGAAAGTGCACCTCGCGGGGACGCTTGTGCGAGCTGAGCCGCTCGGCGACGAACGCCGTCAATCTGGCTGCATCCTCCGCCGCCCCTTCGTCGAGCACCACGAACGCGGCGATCCGCTGACCGAGATCGTCATCGGGGATGCCCACGACCGCGACTTCGCGGACGGTGGGGTGCTCGAGCAGGCAAGCTTCGATTTCCCCGGCGCCGACCCGGTAGCCGCCGGTCTTGATCATGTCCGTGCTCCGTCGGCCGAGAATTCGAATGGCACCTGATGCCGTTCGGGTGGCGAGGTCCCCGGTGTGGAACCAACCCTCGCCGTCGAGCACCTCCCGAGTCGCCTCGTCACGATTGAGGTAGCCCGCAAAGACCGCATCGCTTCGCACCGCGACCTCGCCGATCGTTTCATCGTCGTACGCATCGATGTCGCGGCGCTGCTCGTCGACGAGCTTGAGCTCGACGCCGGGGAGTGGCGGCCCGACGTAACCGGGCATGGGCGGGCTCGACGCGGGGACTGCGCAGTTGATCAAGGTTTCGGTCAGTCCGTAGCGCTCGTGGACGCCGCGCCCGGTGAGCGCCTGAATCCGATCGTGCTCGCGGACCGGCAAGCCGGCCGAGCCCGAGATCAAGAGTCGAGGCAAACGCAGGACGTCGCGCAGTCCTTCGTCCCGCTCTGCAGCCTCGGCAAGCCTATGAATCATCGTGGGGACGGCGAAGAGGACGGTGCGTTCGTGCCGCCGGTCGGAGAGCGCCCGGCCGATTCCGTCGGGTGAGAATCGTGGGACGTAGTGCAAGGCGCCGCCTGCACGTAAGCTGCCGAAGAGCCCCAGCACCAGACCGTGCGCGTGAATCAAGGGCAGCGAATGGACGACGGTATCGGCGCCCGTCCACTCCCAGGCTTCGGCCAGCGCATCGAGATTCGCTGCGATGTTGCGCCGCGTGATGACGGCGCCCTTCGGAAGCCCCGTGGTGCCCGAGGTGTAGAGAATCAGCGCCGCAGAGTCATCGACCTCGATCGACGGAAGGCGCGAGGGGGGCGACGCATGCGCGGCCCGAAGAAGCGGAAGGCTGCCCGCATCGTGAGTCGGCTCGAACCCCGCTGCACAGAAAGCGAGCTTGGGCGCCGAGTCGCCGAGAATGTGCTCGAGCTCCCGAGACCCGAGCTTCGGGTTCAGGGGAATGGTCGCCACACGCGCGACTGCGTTTCCAATCATCGCGGCAGCGGTGCTCAAATGCGGCTCGGCCCAGACGGCCACGCGATCGCCTGGCTCGACGCCGGATCGCGCGAGCAGCGAAACGTGCTCGAGCGCGGCCCCGGCGAGCTCCGCATAAGACCAGACTTCGTCATCGACGATCAGGGCCAGTCGAGAGTCGGCTTCACAAAGACGAGGAAAGAGCTCGGCCACGAGGG
Organism: Polyangiales bacterium; assembly: GCA_035466435.1. Taxonomy (GTDB): domain Bacteria; phylum Myxococcota_A; class Polyangia; order Polyangiales; family Houyiibacteriaceae; genus SG8-38. The sequence continues at coordinate 22,539 of DATIUW010000308.1, forward strand.
ATCGATAACAGGAGCGCCTGGGTTTGTCGCGCTGGCGTGAGGATCGGGCTCAGAAAAACGCGACACGAGGTTCCACGGAACGCGGCGGCTTGCATAGGTGACCCGATGCACTTGTGGGCGTGGGTCACGCAAGCCGCCGCTCGGGCGGCGCGCCAATCGGAGCTGGTTGCTTCCATGCCGATTGGCACTTCGCACGTCCGCTCCACCTCATGTCGCGTTTTTCCGAGCCCTCCACACGTCGACTTCCACGGAGGAGGACGGGGCGGGACGTCGCTGACACTGTTGCTGACGCCGGCCTCGGGAATCGTGGCTCGCGATCCCTGGATCTTGGCACTCGATTCCCGAGCTCGATCCCCCAACCACTTTCAGAACCGGGTTCCGCCGTGGTCGCAGTGTCAGTGCCACCGATTTCGCGTAAGGTTTCGGCGTGCGTTTCCGCTATGCAATGTTGCTGTTCGCGCTTCTCGGCTGCGGCACTAGTTCCACGTCCGTCGAATGTGAGGAGCTGCAGGCGATTGGGTGCGTCCCTGATGATGGTGGGACTCCGGATGGTGGCGCTGAGCCCAGCTCGTCACTGGTGGTGAGCGTTGGTTGGTTGGCGGACCGGCTCGGAGATTCCTCGGTTCAACCGGTCGACACGCGCGCCTCCGGATTCGGGGCGTCTCGCATCCCCGGTGCAATTCACCTGAGACCGAGTGAGCTGTCTTCGACGATCGATGGCGTGCCCTCGCAGATCGTCGCGCCCGCCGAGGCCGAGCTCGTTCTGCGTGAGGCGGGGCTTCGCAGCGATGCGATCGCGGTCGTGTATGGCGAGCCACCCGAGTACGACCCGTCGCGAATCGTTTGGGCGCTTCGATACTACGGCCATGAAGACGTCCGTTATCTCGATGGCGGTTTCGATGCCTGGGTCGAAGCGCAAGGCGAAGTCGACTCGGGATCGCCGACCATCGAGCCGACCGACTATGCGATCGCTGGCGTGCGAGAAGACCTTCGAGTGACCGGAGATTGGATCCTTTCGCAGCTCGGCGACCCTCCTTACGACGCCGCGCAGATTCAGATCGTCGATGCGCGGTCGGAAGGCGAACACGAGAACGGCCGGATTCCAGGCGCGCGCAGCGTCAATTGGACGCGAAACCTCGACGGCGGCGCCCTCCGTCCGACGACGGAGCTCGAAGCGCTGTACGACGGGCTCGATCGAGCGACGACGACGGTGACCTACTGCACCTCGGGCTTGCGAGGCTCGTTCGACTGGTTGACCCTAGTCGCCCTCGGCTACGAAGACGTGCGGCTCTACGACGGCTCATGGAACGAATGGAGCACCGGCGCGTTCCCAATCGAGCAATGACCAAGTAACCGCGCTTCACCCGTCGCGAACCCCCGGAGGACGGGTCGCGACGCGAGGACGGGCTCGGAAAAACGCGACACGAGGTTCCACTGTCGCTGGCGCTGGCGCCGACGCTGTCACTGACACTGACGTCTACGTAGGAGGACGGGTCGGGATGGGCAGCACAGCGAACGGGCCGGCGCCTAGTCGTAGGTAGACTTGTGGCGGGGGGGGCGACGGGGCGCCCGTGCGCGAGCACGCCCTTCGCGACCCGTCCTCCGGGGACTCAGTCGACGGGACATGGACGGTTGCGCGACCGATGGGGGAATGTGGACGCTGCATGTGGGCCCATCATCCCCACCCCGCCGCCCCCACGCTAACGCCTACCCGAAATCGGGGAAATGCGGTACGAGGCGGGTTGCGGTGTTTGACCCGAACAAGACCATCGTGATCGCCAATCCCATGGCCAGGCATGGCTTCATCGGGGAGCACTGGACGGAGCTCAGCGCTCGTGTGCGGGATGCGCTCGGCCCGGTCGAGATGCAGCTCACTGCATCGAGGGGAGACGGTTTGCGCATCGGCAAGGAAGCGATCGCGAATGGAGCCCGAACGGTGGTGTCGTTTGGAGGAGACGGTACGCACAGCGAGGTGGTCGACGGCATCATGCAGTCCGGGCTCAACCACGAGGTCTCGCTGGGGATCCTGCACGCGGGCACCGGAGGCGACTTTCGCCGAATGATACCGGGCGCCGAGGAGCTCGAGAGCGCCTGCGCGGTGATTCGGAACGGGCGCGCCGTCCCGATCGACATCGGATGGGTCAGCTACGTAGACGACGACGGGCAGAGCGCAGGTCGCTTTTTTCTCAACATCACATCGATGGGAATGGGCGGCCTCGTCGACCGGTTCGTGGCCGCCTCCAAGTCGAAGAGCAGCGGGAAAGCCAAATACTTCAAGGCGGTGCTTCGCGCGAACATGAGGTACGAGCCGGCCCGCATCCGCATGCGGATCGACGGCAAGGACGAAGGAGAGCACGACATCAGCAACGTGTGCGTCTGCAACGGCCGATGGGCCGGGGGCGGCATGATGTTCGCGCCAGAAGCCCGTCTTGCCGATGGCATGTTCGACGTGATTCTGATTCGGGCGACCTCCACGCTGCGCGGACTCCCGGTCATGGCGGCGCTCTACAAAGGCACGCACATCCGCTCTCCCATCGTCTGCACCTATCGCGGCCGGCACGTCGAGGTCGAGATGATCGCCAACACCGCATGGATGGACATCGATGGCGAAGCCCCCGGCGTGGGACCGGCGGAATTCCGCATTCACGACCGTGCGCTGCGCGTCATCGGAATCGGCGACGAGTTCCTTTGAGCTCATCGTCGGTCGGAACGCAAACCGCGAAACTTCTGGATCGCGAGCCTGCCGAGCCGAATCGACGCGTTGGGCGCCAATCGATGAATACGCCAGATCGCGTGTGCGGTCGCCGTCACGACGACGAAAAAGTCGCCCCGGTCGACGCCTCGCAGGATGACACGAGCCGCTCTCGCAGGGTTCATCGGCTTTTCTGGGGTGACGGCGACGAGCGCGTTCGGATCGAGATTGACGTACTTCGTCGATTGCAAAATGGGCGTATCGATGAGCCCGGGACACACGACGCTCACCCGGACACCGAACGCTTCCGCTTCGATGCGCAAGGCGGAGGACAGGCCGACCACCGCATGCTTGGTCGCGCTATATGCGCCTTCCGCGGCAGCGGGCACGAGACCGGCCGCCGACGCGGTATTGACGATGTGACCGAAGCCTTGCTCCCGCATGATGGGATAGGCCGCATGGATCCCGTGAACCACGCCGCGGATGTTCACGTCGATCAACTGATTCCAGTCGTCGAGCGTGGTGTCGCGAAGCTCCGCGCATAGGTTGATCCCTGCGTTGTTGAACAGGTAATCGATGCGGCCGAGGTCACGGTGGGCGCGTTCGATCAACTGAGCGACCTGAGCGGCATCGCGTACGTCCACCGTGGTGGACTCGAGTAGCCCTCCGGCAGAGCGGATCGCCGCCGCGGTCTCTTCGAGAAGAGTGGCATTGATGTCGGCGAGCACCACATGGCAGCCACGAGCCGCCATTTCCTCGGCGAGCGCCTTGCCGAGACCACCAGCTCCACCCGTGATGATCGCGACCTTGCCGCGATAGTCTTTCGCCATGCCGAGGCTCCCTTCGAGGCGGGAGGTTGAACACAAAAACGGCCCTAGACAAGGGCTGCGCGCGCATCACTCGGAACGGCGCTATGCTCCAGCCTCCATGCCTCGACCCTACTTCGGCCCGGCCGTGCCCATTCCGTTCGCCCACCGCGGCGGTGCGAAGCGACGGCCAGAGAACACCTTGCTCGCGTTCCGGAATGCAGCCGATCTCGGCTATCGACACATCGAGACGGACATCCACGTCACCTCGGACGGTCACTTCGTTTGCTTTCACGATCTCACGCTCGAGCGGACGACGAACGGACGCGGCAATCTGCGAGATCACACCCTGAGCGAGCTGAAGCAACTCGATGCAGGCCACAACTTCGTCGAGAACGGGAGCTATACCTTTCGAGGGGCAGGCGCCCGCATCCCGACTCTGGAAGAAGCGCTCGCACTCGATTCGTCGCTCCATTACAACCTCGAGCTCAAGCCCGAGGACCCCGCGCTCGCACACCGGCTCTGGGACTTCATCGATCACCACGGCATTCATGACCGTGTGCTCGTCGCCTCGGAGCACGATCGAGTGACCGAAGCGTTTCGAAGGCGAAGTCGCGGACGGGTCGCGACCTCCGCGGGCCGGAACGGGGCCAAGCGCTTCTGGGCGAGGGTGCTCACGGGCACCTGGAGGAACGCGATGTTCCCCTTCGATGCGCTTCAAATTCCACCTGTCTACCGAGGTGTCGACGTCATCACACCGAGATTCATGGATGCTGCGCACCACCATGGAATTCAGGTCCACGTCTGGACCGTCGACGACCCGGCTCAGATGTATCGGCTGCTCGCGGTGGGCATCGACGGCCTCATGACGGATATGCCCGACGTTCTGATGGACGTTTTGGCTAGAGGCTAGCCCTGGAAACCATCCTGTGCTGTGATCGAGGCAGGACGATGAGAAAGCCTTTGCTCCTGTTTGCGACC
>DATIUW010000309.1:0-9330 GCA_035466435.1 Polyangiales bacterium
GCAGGAGGAGTGGCCTGGTTCGCGCACATCGGAGGCTTCCTGGCGGGCCTCGTATGCATTCGCTTGATGTACCGCAGGCCTAAGGGGCGGCGGCGGGTGTTTCGCTAGGAACGGGTGGGGGCGGCTCGGCCTGCGGCGATGATGCTTCGACGCTCGCTCCCGCCTGTGGTGCCTTCGGTTCGGCCGGCGCGTCGTTTTCTTCGTGGCTCGGCCGTGACTTGGCGGTGCCTTCCGGCTCGAGCGCCACGGAAATCGCTGCTTTCATGCGCCGGGGCTCCTCGACGAAGCTCGCACGGGTCACCGACTTTCTGACGGTTTTGTACCCGTCTTTGGAAATCACCACGCTGCGCGAGCTCGATGCGACGCCGACATCGAGCTTGCCCGGGGAGACGAACTCGCCTGCGTCCGAGACCTCCACCCGGGCGCCTGGCGGATCGGTCGTGACCTCGATGACGTAGGGAAGCGGCAATAGCACCAGCTTCACGGGCTCTTGGCCGGCCTGCACCACGACCTTTTCTCGCCGGGCGAGAAAACCACGCGCCTTCGAGAAGATCGAAAGCTCGCTCCCAATCGCGTGCTCGAGCTCGAGCGGCGTGCGGCCTGCGCTCTTGCCATTGACGCTGACGAACGCTCCGGTGGGCACCGAGGTGACTTTGAGCTTGGCCGTGGCCGCCGCAGGCGCCTGCGCGGATCCGGCCTCTTGCGGCGCTGCTGCGCGTGCCACGGGCTCTGCTTGCTCGGCAGCGACCGGTTGCGGGGGCGCGTCCTGCTTCGCGTCGGCCACTCGGGCCGCGCCGTCCTCGGAGGCCATGAGCCTAGACGGCTGCGCGACGAACGACGAAACGCCGGCCGGCGCATCGGCGACCGAGAGATCAGGGACCCACCGGTCGATGAGCTCGTCGAGCAAACCGAACCGGAGCGCTGCAACGGCGGCTGTGAGCAGCAAAAGCATGAGAAGAAGCAACGCCAGCCATCCGCGCGTGCGTTGCCTCTCTCTGGCGCGAACCGGATCCTCCACCGGCGGCGCGGCCTTTGGTACCTTGAAGACCTCGCCCGGGTCGGAAACCGGGTCGGGCGCGTTGGCCGCGCGTGGTGGAACCGTGGCTACGGCTGGGTCGAGAAGGCGCGGATCGATGTGCTCCCCCGGCGCGGGGCCGAAGGAGTCGATGTCGGTGGACTCGAACAGATCCGGCACGGCGTCCTCGAGCGGCGAGCTCGAGGCAGAGGCCATCGGAACGACCGGCGTCGGCTGTCTCTCGCGAAAAAACGGTGAAACATCCTTCGAGACGACGGTTGCGTCTGCGTCGGGGAAATCGGACACTGGCAGCTCTTTGACTTTGGTGGTCTCCTCGTCGAGGAAATCGTCCTCTTCGCCGTAGGGATCGAGAGCGGGTGCCGCGGAGCTGCGCCGACCGGCGCTCGCGCTCGCCATCGAGCCACCAAATGCAGACATCGCGCCACGAGATGGCGCTTCGGAAGTCGACGTGCCGCGCTCCGGAGCATCCTGGCGAGGTGCGCTGAATGCGCCGCGTGCCGCAGCTCGACGGTCGCCGCCGAGGTGCCCACTTCGTTGCCGCGCTTGCTCTACGCCAGCCCGCGCCGCGCGCGTTGCCGCTTCTCCCGCACCGCCCTCTTCGAGGGCAGACGCGAGGAACTCGCTCACGTGCCGCACCTTGGTCGCATCGGCTCCCGGAAGGTCCTCGGAATCGGATGGCAGCGAACCCACGCGAAGCCCTTCCTTGCCCTGATCGAAGACACCGGGTCGTCCGCGGTCCTCTGCGATCCGCTGCACGACGGCGCGGGACTCGGAATCCATCTTGATGAACTTGATTCCCATGCCCGCGGGATTGTCAGCGTCGGCCTCCTCTTCGTCGCGTCTCCAAACCACGCGACCCACACCGTGGATCAGGGGCGACTGATCGTTGAGCAGGAACTCGAACTTCAGAAGCGTGCCCACGGCCAAAGGCTTCTTGGCCTTGATGAACACACCACCTTGCGAGATGTCGTTGCTGTAGCGTTCGATGAAATCCTCGAGCGTGGCGCTCTTGTATCGGATTTTCAGCGAAAGCAGCGTCCGCCTGTCTTTGCGTGCGTCTCCCATGTGCGCTGTATGAAACCCCCCACATCAGCCTAACTAGCCGTTGGTGAAGCAACAAACGTTTCGACTAGAAAACGACGCTCTGCCGACCGAAAGAGATCGAAAATTGAGCCTCGAGGCTCCGGTTCGCGCCGGACGTAGTCCAAAGGCGCACATCGGCCTCCGTCGGGATTCCCAGGTCGACGCCGTGGAAGGCGGTAGCCCACTGTGATTTCGAGCAGTGGGCGATCGTGGTGCGATGAATCGAAAAACCGGCCCGGCACACGGCGCGGACCGCGGCGGCGAACGGCTCGGGTCCGGCCTCGACGATCACGTGGCGGGTCGACCAGGGCCGTCCCGGCGGCCGTGGCTGCTGCACGCTGAGCGCACAGGCGTCGGCCTCCGAGTCCGCTTCGACGCTCACCTCGAGGTGGTGCTCGGAAGCGCTCGTCCGCACGACCGCGGCGCGGGTCCACGGAGTGAGCTGGCTGCCCAGGCGCTTCAGGGCGGGGCCCAGGGACTCACCGAGCTCGGGCGCAACGTCCAAGAGAGGGCGCAGCGCGAAATCACGATTCTCGAGCTCCGGATGAGGCACGCGAAGCTCGGATGATTCGTACGGGCCGCGTTCATCCCAAAGAAGATCGAGGTCGATGCTGCGTGGGCCCCATCGCTCGCTCGGAGTGCGACACCGGCCGAGCCGCCTCTCGGTTCGCAAGAGCACCTGCAAGAGAGCCGGTGCGGGCAAGTCGGTTTGCAAGCGGTACGCGGCGTTCAGGTACGAAGGTTGGGGTGGCCCCAAAGGCTCGGTTTCATAAAGGGCAGACACGCTTCGCACCGCGATTCCTTCTCGTGCTGCCAACAAATCCCGGGCTGCGGCGATCGACGCCTCGCGGGCGCCGAGATTCGAGCCCACACCGACGATCACGACCCGTGACACGACCACCTCGACGAAAAGGCAAGACTTCCCTTTTTCGCAGCGTTGAATGCGGCTAGGTTCAGTGAATGTCGGAGATGCCGCTCTTCGAGCGTCTCGAGGATGAGGACCACGGCAATGCGGAACCTGTCTTCCGTGTGAGCGAAGTCAACCGTGCCGTACGCTTCATGCTGGAAGACCAGTGGCCCAGCGTGTTGATCGAAGGCGAGCTTTCCGATGTTCGGCGAGCCAAAGGCCATGTCTATTTCACGTTGAACGACGAGGAAGAGCCCGCGCAGCTCCGAGGTGTGATGTTTCAGTCGGACGTTCGCCGAACCAAGGCGACGTTGCAAGACGGAGCCCGCGTCCGCTTTCGCGGCAAGCTGTCTCTCTATACCGCACGCGGTCAGTTCCAGCTCATCGCGCGCTCCGCGCAGACGGCCGGGCAGGGCGATCTGGCGGCCGAATTTCGAAAGCTGCGCGCCAAGCTGGAAGCCGAAGGGCTGCTCGACCCCGAAAGGAAGCGAGCCCTGCCCCGGTTGCCACGGGTCGTCGGGGTGGTTTCGAGCCGCACGGGCGCTGCGTTGCAGGACATCATGCGGGTCGCCAGAGAGCGATGTCCCGTGCAGATCTTGGTCGCCGATTGCCGAGTGCAAGGAGAAGATGCACCCCGGAGCATCGTATCCGCGCTCGAGCTCATCCAGAGGGTCGATGACTTGGACGTGGTCATCATCGCGCGCGGCGGCGGCTCGGCGGAAGACCTCTGGGCCTTCAACGACGAGCGCGTCGCAAGGGCGGTGGCAGCTTGTCGTGTCCCGATCGTGAGCGGGGTCGGGCACGAGGTCGACATCACCATCACCGACTTGGTTGCCGACGTCCGCGCAGCGACTCCTTCGAACGCGGCCGAGCTCGTCGTGCCCGAGCGGGAGGCGCTGCTCAGGGACGTGCGCTCGCTCGAGCGACGGTTGAGCCAAGCCTTCGACAACCGAATCGGAGGTCTTCGCCTGCGGCTCGAGCGATTGCTTCGCCCGCTGTACGGTGCGAGGCGGGTCGTCACACCGGTTCGTCGCGAGCTTGCCGCCCTCGAAGAACGGCTCCGACATGCAAGCCGTGCGTCGCTTCGGATGCGACGGGAGCAGCACGTGGAGCTCCACCGACGTTTGATTCGCCTCGACCCGCGAACCGTGCTCCGACGCGACCAGCGCGAGCTTGCCGTACTGACTGCGAGGCTTCGAGACGTGGGACGGCTTCCCATACGGCGTCGACGGGAAAGGCTGCTCGAATTGAGCGTCGGCCTTCGAGGAAGGGCCAAACCGCTGGTCCGCGAAGCGCGCGCGTCGTTTGCCGAGGTTTGCACCCACCTAGATGCGCTTTCGCCCCTTCGCGTGCTCGAGCGCGGCTACGCCATCGCGCTTCACGAGGCGACCGGACGCGCCGTTCGGAGTCGGTTGGAGGTGGCCGCTGGAGATCGTCTTCGCATTCGGGTATCCGACGGCGAGTTTGGAGCGAAGGTCGAAGACGATGACTGAACCGATCCGGCTCGGAATCTTCGGATGGCCCGTCGCCCACTCGAAATCACCGCAGATGCACGAATCCGCAGCACGGGCGCTCGGCATCGACCTTCGCTACGAGCGCTTTGCGGTAGCGCCGGCTGATTTGGCGGACGCGGTTCGGGCCAAGCATGCCGAGGGGATCGATGGATACAACCTCACGGTGCCTCACAAGGAAGCGATCATCGCGCTCCTCGACGAGGTGGCGGCCTCGGCGCGCGCGATCGGCGCGGTCAATACGGTCGTGCGAGCCGGCGGCCGCTACGTCGGATACAACACCGATGCGCCTGGTTTGGTCCGCTCGATCGAAGAGGCGGGGGTGCAAGCACAGGACGCGCGCGCGGTAATCCTGGGGGCGGGCGGCGCAGCCCGTGCCGCAGTGGTGGGCCTTTCCGAGGCCGGCGCGGCCCGCGTGACGATTCTATGCCGACGGCCGGAGCAAGGTCGGGCCTTGGTGAGCTCGCTGAGGGGCTACGTCGAGTGCGAATTGGAAGCGGCGCCGCTCGATGATGCATTGGTGCATTTCGAAACGGCAACGCTTCTGGTGCAGGCCACCAGCGCGACGCTCGAATCGAGCCCGCACGCGGCTGCGTTTGCGAACTCCCTGCCCATCGACGCGCTCCCGGCCGGAGCAGCCGTCGTCGACATCGTGTACCAGCCTCTGAAAACGACGGTGCTCGAGCGTGCCGAAGACCGCGGGCTGGTCACCGTGAACGGACTGGGGATGTTGCTGCATCAAGGCGCAATCGCGTTCGAGATGTGGACGGGCTTCGAGCCGCCGCTCGACGTGATGCGGGCAGCCCTGAAGGATTGACCAGCACCGGTCAGTCGGGTCCGAGCTCTGCGACGCCAAACATCTCCGCGGCATGTACGAAGACGAGCTCTTCGGCTTCCATGACGGGCTCGGGGGCTGCGTCGATGCCGAGCGTGCAATCCTCGATGGCGAAGAACTCCTGCGAGTGCATCAGCTCGTCCGATACGCGCACGCCTCTTGGCAGCGGCAGCGTGCCCATGACCAACCCCCCATCGAACAAGCAGGCCACCTCGTGACGCTCCCGGTCGTCTTCTTGGAGCAAACCGAGCGCGGTATCTTCTCCGGGCACGACGACCAGCACGGCCTTGCGCTGCAGGGCCAGAAACGGAATGGTGCGGGGCTGCTCGGGCAGGCTCACGTTCGTCATGCGAAAGAAGGCCTCTTCACCATTGAGGAACGGCAAGAGACCCGTGCCCTCCGGAATGTGCATCGTCCCGATCACCCACCCGGTGGGCGTGAACAATCGCACCGTTGTCGTCGACTGGGACACTCTCCGGGGTCCTAACGATTCGATATCGGACGGATTCCTCGACGAAGATCGCAGGGACGAATCATTGCGCCTTCGCCGATTGGGAGCGTAACACCCGATGGAAGTCGCTGCGATCTTTCTCACAGAAAGCCAGTGGTTTCGAGTGGTTTGGACCCCGGAGAGTGTCCCTTTGTCAGAGGGTGAGAGGCGGACTTGCCAGAATGGCACGGGGGCCTCGGGTGGGGGTTGGAATTGCAAAGGAAAATGGAGGTAGGGGAGTGGCACGGGGCGTGCATCAACTGGAGGCGTCATGCGGCGTGTTTCCATTTATCTCCTTGTTGCCGTCTGTTTCGTGGTCGGGGCCGCGGCGGTCGTCGATGCCGCCGTGGTCACCGATCAAGAACGGATGGAAGAGTTCATCGACTCGGTGACGGGTCGTGTTTCCGAATCCCGGATCGATAGCGCCCTGAGCTACGCCGATCCGTCGAAGATGCCGATCGAGTTGGTACACGAAGGACGCAGCAAGCGTTACGGGGACCGCAACGCATCGAGCCTCAAGCCCGATGCGCGCCAAGCGCTCGCCACGCTTGAAGGCTCCAAGCTTCGTCTCATTCAGGAAAGCGTCTCTGTGGACGGTGAGCGCGCCCGCATCGCGCTTCGACTGCGGACCGAAGCAGGTCTTGCCAACACGGTGTTCGACTTGCGCCGCGAAGACGATCGCTGGCTCCTGCGCCGCGTGATCGTCAACTAGGCGTCCTCGAACGAAACGTTCCGCTCGTCGACACCGCGTACGGAAATCAGCTTCGTGCGCGATCGCTCGCCGCGGACGATCTGTACGTCTGATTTCGACACGCCCAGCTCCTTCGCGAGCAGCTTCCTGAGCGCCTCGTTCGCGGCGCCATCGACGGGCGGAGCGGTCAACGCGACTTTCAGCACGCCGTCATGAACACCGACGACTCGATCGCGGCTCGCTCGCGGCGCCACGCGCACTTCGAACGTGATCGTTTCGTCGATCCGCCGAATGACGAGCCCGCTCATCGTGTCGAATCCAAGCCCACTTGACCCCTGAGGCGAACCCGGCGAGATTTCGGCGCGATGCATCCGATCCTGTTCAGCATTCCTACTCCTTGGGGCGCGATCCCGATTTACTCCTATGGTGTGATGCTGGGAAGCAGCCTGCTGTTTGCATGGTACTTCATCATGTACATGGGCAAGCGCATCGAAGGCTACGATCGGGAGCTTCTCGCCAGCGCATTCACCTGGACCGTCGTCGGGTCCATCGCGGGAGCCCGTCTGCTCTACGTGTTCACCAACTTCGAATCTTACGACAGCGTGGCCTCTTGGTTCGATCTTCGCGAAGGCGGCCTGGTTGCGTATGGCGGTTTTCTCGGCGGATTTTTCGCTGCACTGGCTTTCTGGCGGATCAAGAAGATCCCGCTGATGCCCTACGCAGACATCGCCGCCCCTACACTTGCATCGGGCCTGATGCTCACACGGATCGGCTGCTACCTCTACGGGTGCGACTACGGGCGCCCGCTCGGGGACGACGCCCAAAGCTGGTTGGCTTCCGTTGGGACTTTCCCGAAGTGGAACGCCGAAGCCTACCCGAGCTTTGCCTGCGACCAGACGATCAATGGATCGCCGGCCTATCGACACCACCTACAGGAATACCCCGATTTGATGGCTGAACGCGCGAGCTCGCTCGCGGTGCACCCGACTCAGCTCTACGAATCGGCTGCCGGGCTGGTGCTGTTCGTGTTTGCGGTTTGGTTGCTGACGCATCGAAAGTTTCGGGGCCAGGTATTCCTCGCTCTCGGCGGAGCCTACGCCCTCTGGCGTTTTTTCATCGAGTATCTGCGCGACGACCCCGAGCGTGGTTTTGCCTTCGGTTTCTCGACCTCGCAACTGATGTCGCTCGCCATCATTCCACTTTGCGTGATCGCGTACGTCCATTTGAAGAAGCGAAGCGAGGAGACGGGCGACATCGAGCTGCCGCCCTGGGCTCTCGCACCCGCAGCGACCCCTGCCGCGACGCCGGCTTCACCAGACGCGCGTCCCTCGAAGTACAAGCCGAAGAAGATCAAGAAGAAGCGCTGAGCCGCGATTTCATTGCGGCGGCGGTTGCTTGGCGCGATTGAACGCATCGAGCACGCGCGGCGAAGTCCGCACCGAGTCGAGCTCGAGATTCGGCTGAAGCGCAAGGGCTTCCCGGAACGAGGCCTCGGCGAGGTCTGGGCGTTCCAGCGCCACATAGGCGACGCCGAGCTCCTTTTGGATGGTCACCACTTGCGTCGAAGTCAGGCTTCCGAGGCCGAGCAGGCGGTTTCCGAGCGCCACCGCCTCGGCAAACTTGGCCTGCTGGCCTTGGCGGATCAGCTCCGGCAGTGCGCTTTCCACTTCGCTTTGGGCGGATTTCGAAGCGCCACCGCCGGCCGCTTCCGCGAAGACGGCGGAAGCCTCGGCGCGACCTTCACCTGCCAGCTTCAAGTCGAAGAGCGGAACCAACACGACCCGGCCCCGCTCGATCACGGCCCCCTGGTTGAACTGCCTCAGCCGTCTCAGCGAGGTGGCGTCATCGGGCATGTAGAGCTTGAGGATCTTGGCGAGCGTATCGCCGGGCGCGACGACGTGCCGGAGCGGGTAGGGGACCAGAAGCTCCGTACCCTCGTCGGGATCGATCCGCCGGCTGCCTTGATTGGCCTCGATCAAGGCCGCGGCCCGTGCTTCCTGCCCATAGAAGCGGCTCGCGATCGATTTCCAGGTCTCGTCTTTACCCACCCGATGATAGGTGACCGTCGGAATGAAGATCCAACTCCCCGGCGTCAAGCTATCCGACCCCGCACCCGGGGGTTTCAGCCTATTGGCTTCGCGCAACACCGCTTCCCGCGTCGGGTCTCCATAGTATCGCTGCGCGATCGAGGCGAGGGTGTCGCCCTCCTGAACCGCATGCGTATAGACGGCAGCCTGGGTTTCGGCGCGTGTCGCAACGAGCGTCAGGGTCAGCGCGAGCGACCACGCGATCGAGCGCAGCATCACGGAGCACCCTCGTCGAGCTTCGTGTCCACTGCAAGCGCCTCGGTGAGCGTTGCGTGATCGTGCGAGGTCCGGCCGGCCTCGATGATGACTTCGTGCTCGACCGGGGCGAAATACGGGTTGCTGTACTTCACGTAGTGTCGGCCTGGTGTGAGCGGAATCGCGCGGGCTGCGGGTGTGGTCAATACGTGGACGCCGTCGACGTGGACGTGCGCCCACGGCTCGGCGCTCACGGTCAAACGGCCCGCTTCGGCGGGGCTGAGCGCGGCCGGAGGCGCTCCCACCGAGGGCACCGACCAGCGCCCGCTCGCGGCTTGCACGGAAATGCCCGACAGCAGAATGAGCGCCAACGCCACGCTCTGCCATTTGGCGACGTTCCACAAAAATCCGTTGTTGCGCCGGCCGGTCCGAAGCACGCGGGGAGCCACAGCGGACAGCACCTCTTCGGTTTGGTCGCCGCTCATCACGCCGATC
>DATIUW010000310.1:0-1565 GCA_035466435.1 Polyangiales bacterium
CGAGCTGTTGCATCACTGCGAAAGCGAGGCCGGCGCCTTCATGGCATGCCTGCGATCCTCCAGGTAGCAATTGGCCTCCGCTCGGGTTCAAAGTAGGCTCGCCAAAGTGCGAGTGCGTGAGGACGGATGATGCTTGGAAAACAAACGCCGCAGCTCGGTCAAGTGCGCGGTCTCGTGCTCCGATGGATTGCGGGAATCACGCTCGGGACGATGTTCGCCTGTGGCGGAGATGACTACGAGGATCGCTCGAGTGATGCCTTGGCCACCGCCTCGGTGCCGCAACAGCCACCCGAGTACTACGTCGAGCAAGCAAACGCGTACTTCGACACGCTCGATACGAACGCCGACCGCAACGACGTTCCCAACTATTCTCCGCTGGTGGCGCGATGGGAGCTTCCTCCTTGGCTCTGGCTCACCGGATTCGAAAAAGAGAACATGATTCTCACGACGGAGTTGGCGCTGGCGCTCGACCCCTCGACGGTGCCAACGCGTGATTGCCGCGCGTTCGAGGCGCAGCCTTTTGCCCGCTGCTACGTGGTCTTCGAGTACGAAGAGGGCCCTTGTCCCATCTATGAAGAGTTCGTCTTCAACGATCAGGGCGAAATGACGTTCATCGAGGCGTGGTCCGATCAGCCCGGGCTCCTGCCGACCTCGGATCCCTCCGACCGATGGGCGGAAGGACCGGACGTGTATCGTCTGTCCACCAAGATCCCCGGCCTCGGCAGTCCGAGCGGCCTCATCGATCTCGATTCGGAAGCGATGCAACGCGCTGCAGCCGAAGATCCAGAAGTGGCGGACTTCGTCCGGCGCGCGAAAGACTTCTGGCCGTCTTGGCTCCAAGCCAACGAGGATGCGGGACCCGACTATTTCGCGCGCGGGTGCGGCTGGCTGCCGTGAAGGCTTCCCACATAGCGTTGGCCTGGGTGGGTTTGCTGGCTTGTCTTCATGCATGTGAGGGGGCCACGGATGCTCCCTCGCAACAGCCGCCCGAAGTCACCACGACGACGCCCAAGGTCGAGACGATTACCGAATGGGACGAGTACAGTGGTCGGGTGGCCGCGGTGGATTCGGTCGAGCTGCGCGCCCGCGTTCCCGGCTATGTGCGATCGATCCGCTTCCAGGATGGCGCCATGGTCGATGAAGGGCAGGTCCTTTTCGTCATCGACTCGCGGCCTTACCGCGCCAACCTCCGGTCTGCCGAAGCCCAACTCGCTCGGGCCGAAGCCCAGGTGGAGACCACTCGACTGCTTCTCGAACGCGCGCGGGCCATCAGCGAGTCGGGAGCGGTCTCTCAGGACACCCTCGACGAGCGGCTGAATAACCATCTCGTCGCGAAAGCGGAGCTTGCCGCCGCCCAAGCGGAGGTGGAGTCAGCACGACTGGACCTCGTCTATTCGCAGGTCCGCGCTCCCATTGCCGGCCGAGTCGGCAGGAGGATGGTGGTGCCCGGTGATTTGGTCGAGGCAGGCGGCGCCGCCTCGACCCTCTTGACCACGATCGTCTCTCGGGACCCGGTGTACTTCTATTTCACCGTCAACGAGCGCGACGCGCTCCACTCTGGGCGA
>DATIUW010000311.1:0-6836 GCA_035466435.1 Polyangiales bacterium
GACGCATCCTCGGTCCCACTCGAGCGCGCCGGATTACTGACCGCGCTCGCCATCGGCATTCACAACTTTCCGGAGGGTCTCGTCACGTTCGTGACGGCGTTGCACGACGCCAACATGGGGATTCCTGTCGCCGTAGCCATCGCGCTGCACAACATTCCCGAGGGTCTCGCGGTGGCCATACCCATCTATTTCGCCACCGGAAGCAGGCGAAAGGCCGTTTGGTACTCATTCATGTCAGGCGTATCGGAGCCGCTGGGCGCCGCTCTCGGTTACCTGGTCATCTTCCCGTATCTGTCAGGAGGCGTGCTTGGCATCGTTCATGCAGCGGTGGCGGGCGTGATGGTATTCATCTCGTTGGATCAACTCGTTCCGAACGCCAAGCGCTACGAAGAGGGTCACGACTCCGTATACGGGCTCATCGCAGGGGTCGCCGTCATGGCGGTCACGCTCCTGCTCTTGTAGGCATCATGCGCACGGAGATCACATACGTTCTCGACAAGCTGGCCTGGATGCGGAACGAAGGCATCTGGCCGAACGGCTCTCGCTACCTGTGGACGGACGCCTTTGGCGTGATTCTTCTGGTATCGCTTTACGAAGAGCTCGGGGACGACGAGTTTTTGAAAGAAGCCGAATGGGTCGTCGCGGAGGTCGACCGAGTGCTCGGGAGATCGAAAGGGATCCGCATCGGAGAGGCGCCCGATCGCGACGGCCAGTATTTTCACTATCTCGCGATGTGGCTCTATGCGCTCGCCATCGTCGGGCGCCACCGGCCATCCCATCGCGACCGGGGACTCGAGCTCGTACGTGAAATTCACGATGCCTTCCTGGTGCCGGGGAGGGGCGTCATTTGGAAGATGAAGGAAGATCTGAGCGGTCCCTACCCTGGCTTCGGGCTCGGCGCACTCGATGCGTTCGACGGCTACCTCTCGTATCACATGCTCGACCCTCGCGCGTTGTCGAAGGAGATCGGCGACATGCGGCTCCTCATCGATCGAACCGCTTCGGACCTCGTGATCACGCAGGACCTCGGCATCGGCATGATGCTGTGGATGACACATTTTTTTCCGGATGAAGAATGGGCGCGAATCCAACGGCCCCGCTGCCTCGCCACGCTGGATTCGATGTGGCGAAGCGAAGGCTACTTCTGCCGAGAGCCCCATCTTCCGGACGTGAAATTCGCCTTCACCAACTACGGTGTCTCGATCGGTCTTCAGGCCGTGCAGTCGATGCCTAACCGCGTGAAGAAACTGCACGCGTTTTTCGAGCGGTACCGTTCGGGTGACGAATATGACCGTGCCGCCATCACTCACGTGATGGCCTGCAATGCACACCTTCCCGGACGCCTTCTTCGTGACGTGACTGGCTCGTGACGTGACCGGTCTCCCTGGTACGATTCTTGCTTAGTTCAGAGGCGAGAAACCAAGGGAGATAGCAGTGTTCATATACGGAGTGTTTGAAGAAGAAGAAGCCGCATCCGACGCGGTGCAACGTCTCGTCGACGCGGACTTTCCGAGCGAGGACATCCGGGCGATCATGCAGCAGGGCGACCAAGTCGAAGAGCTATCCGTCGAGGGAAAGACGAGCACCGGAAGAGGCCTCGTCATCGGAGGCATCTTGGGTGTGCTCGTCGGTGCGCTCGCCGCCGTCATTGCGGACTTGGGTGCGGCGGAGCCGTGGATTGACGCAATCAAGGGCGCTGTGGTGGGGGGCGCCATTGGCATCGCCCTGGGGGCTCTCTCCGGCTTGTCCTTTTGGCGCGACGAAGTGGACTTTCTGCATCGTCGGCTCAAGCAGGGCGCCGTGCTCATAGGCGTCGAAACGAACCCCGGGAGGCGCGCTTCCGTGGAAGAAGTCTTGCGGGCTTCCGGTGCAAAGGAGCTTCACGTGCGCGATCAGCAGGTTGCCCTCGGGAAGGCCATGAGCCAGTAGTGAATCCGTGCCCGATCGCTTGCCCATAGCCGTCGTCGACGATTCGCGGTTCGACGACCATCGGTCGGCGGATCCGCATCCCGAGCGTCCCGAGCGTTTGGATGCCGCACGAGCCGCCTTGAAACACGCATTGCCCGAAGCCGAGCGGCTCGATGTGGCGGCGAGGCCGGTCCTCGACGAGGAAGCGAGCCGTGTGCATTCATCCGAATACTTGTCGCGCCTTCGGACCGCTCTCGATGCGGGCTCAGGCTGGGGTCACATCGACGCCGACACCTATTTTTGTCCGGACACGAAGCGGGCTGCGTGGCTGGCCGCCGGCGGCGCCGTGGAGCTGTGTCGTGCGTTGCTCGCGGGCGACGCGAAGAAGGGCATCGCCTTGCTGCGCCCTCCCGGTCACCACGCATCCTCTTCACAGGCCATGGGCTTTTGCTTGCTGAACAACGTCGCGGTGGCCGCGGCCGACGCCCTCGATCGGGGCGCCGACCGCGTGGCCGTCGTCGATTGGGACGTCCACCACGGCAATGGAACGCAAGAGATCTTCTACGGAGACGATCGCATTCTCTTCGTTTCGCTGCATCAGGCGCCTCTTTACCCGGGCACGGGCAGCGTCGAGGAAGTCGGAAGCGCCGGCGCGGAAGGCTACACCGTCAACATCCCAGTGCCTCCAGGCACCGGTCCAGCCGCTTATGGGGAGGCGTTTCGCTCCATCGTGCTTCCGTTGCTGAACGCATTCGGAGCCGACCTCGTGCTCGTCTCTGCCGGGCTCGACGGTCACATTCGCGATCCTCTCGCCGAGCTCGAGCTCGACGCGAATTGTTACGGCGCGTTGACGACGGCGCTCGCCCATCACGTGGATGCGATGGGCCACGGGCGGCTCGCCTTGTTTCTGGAAGGCGGGTACGACTTGCAGGCAATCGAGGAGTCCATCGCGGCCATGGCGAGTGCCCTTCGCGGCGAAGAGATCGAGCTTCCGAGCGGCTCACTTCGCCCCTCTGAAGAGGCGGCGCTCTCGAGGGCGAGACGCGCCGTCGACGCCCACTGGAACCTCTGAACGGAGCGCTCGCCGAGGGCAGCTCGACGTTGGCGCCTGCCCTACGCTAGCCGCGATCCCTCAGTGCTGCCCTGCGCTTCTCCAGAAACGCGAACAAGGCATCGCGCTGGGCCTCGTGTAGCGGCTGGTCCGCCCACTCGTAGAGGGTCACGTTCTCTTTCGACGCGTGCGCCCGAAGCTCCTCGATGAGCGCGTCGATGCTTTCCTTGCGGAGCGTATGCAGCTCGGTTTCGATCATCAGCTCGTCGAGCTTGCGGTGAAACCGGTCGTGGTCTTCGCGAAGCTCGCGGACGTCAGCGGGGTGGCTCTCCTCGAAATCTCGAAAGAGATAGCGCTCCTCGCCATACATGTGCGCACGCAGGCCTCGGTCGACGTCGCGAAAGACCTCCAAGATGGTCGGGAAGTCGGCCCCCTCGACGGCATTCGCCAAGTCCGAGAGGGCTCGATTGATCGCCTCGTGGTCGCTTCCCAGCGACTCTCGCACGCTCATCTCGGTATCCATGACCGGAGCATAGGACAGACGAGCCCGGACGAAAACCGAAGCTTCAATGCCTCAATCCTCGTTTTCTTCCTCGATTTCCGCAATGGGCTCTTCGGTGAACAGGTAGTCCTCGAGCTCTTCGTCGAAAGCCGGATCGCGACGGCGAATCCATTCGAGAACCATGGCCGCGTGCTCCTTTTCTTCGTCCCGGTTGTGGACGAGGATTGCTCGGAGCTCGTCGTCTTTGCACGCGTCGACACGTTGGTTGTACCAATCGACGGCCTCGAGCTCCTCCATCAAGGACACGATGGCTCTGTGCATGTCACGAGTTTCGTCGCTAAGCTCTTCGATGGGCTCGTGGTAACCTTCGTTCGCCATACAGCTCTCCTTTCTTCGGTCGGTTGAACGTATCTATGACAGAGATTGCCCGCATGAAAAGGAAAATGGAGGTCTTGGCGGTCCTTGCCGGGATGTTGGCGCTTTGCCTGCCTGACACCCACGCTTTCGGCGATTCCGACGTTCTCGAATCGAAGAAGGCCTGTGCCAATGGTCCCCTCAGTCGACCGCGCCCGAGCTGCGCGCCTGCCCCGCTTCCGAGCACCGGCGATCCACGCGAGGACTGCGTCGCGCGGATCAACCAGCTTCGATGGAGCTGCCAGTGCCTTCCGCCCCTGCGACGTTGGCGAGAGGGCGAGAAATGCGCGAGCAAGCAGGCAAAGTACGACAGCAAGCGGGGGATTCACGCGGCCTTCAACGACGACGTGTGCAAACCGAAGGGGCTTGCCCAGAACGAGTGCCCCGCCTGGCCGTCGACCACGGAAGTCCTCGAAGGGTGTCTGCAAGCCATGTGGGACGAAGGCCCGGGCAAGCGATTTTCGAAGCACGGGCACTACCTCAACATGAGCAACACGGAGTACGAGCAAGTGGCATGTGGCTTTGCCAAGACGTCCGACGGACAGGTCTGGAGCGTCCAGAATTTCCGCTGATCGCGGGCCGTTGACCAGAATCGCCACGAATCGCATCATCGTCTTCTTTGTCGACGGAGGGCTCGATGACTGTAGAGGACTGGACCTTTGGCGGAACCTGGCCGTATGCGCCGCGATGGTTCGAGTCGCCCGACGGAAAGATGCACTACGTCGACGAAGGGCCAGGCGATGGAAAGCCCGTGGTGATGGTGCATGGCAACCCGACTTGGGCATATCTATACCGAAACTTCATTCCGTCCCTGGTCGAAGCCGGCTACCGGTGCATCGTTCCCGACCACCTGGGTTTCGGTCGTTCGGACAAGCCCGATGATGCCGAGCTCTACCAAGTGCCTCGCCACGCCGAGCGGCTCGACGCACTGCTCGAGTCACTCGACCTACGAGAGGCGACGCTCGTCTGCCAGGATTGGGGCGGACCCATCGGTTTTCATTGGGCCACACGGCACCCCGATCGCATTGGCGCACTTTGCGTGCTCAACACGATGGCCCACCGACCTCGTGGCAAGGTGACGTTGCCTCTTCCGCTGCGGCTCTTTCGCACACCGGGCGTCGGCGAGATCATGGTCAAGGGCGCGCACATGTTCGTGCGGGGTTTTCTCTTCAATGCCGGCATCGTGCACAAGGGCCGGATCACGCCGCAGCTTCGAGCCGCGTATTTGGCCCCGCACCCGACGTACTCGTCGCGGACGTCGATCTTGGTGTTTCCGAGAGAGATTCCCGCTGACTCGACAGGCCGGGTCGCGGAGTTCTTGGGTCGGGTCGAAGAGGGCCTCATCCGCCTCCAGGACAAGCCGACGATGATCGCATGGGCGATGAAGGACATCGCCTTCTTGCCGGAATATCTGGACCAACTCTGGCTGAAAGATTTCCCTGACGCGGACGTTTTGCGTATTCCCGATGCGGGGCATTATCTCCAGGAGGACGCCTACGAGCGGATCGTTCCGAAGCTCGTGGCCCACCTCCACTCGGTTTTCGGCAGAACGGAAGCATCCGCAGGCGACTGAGCAAGTGACGATGCCGACCGTTTGCTCCGCTGCCGGGGCGCGCTAGGGACCCCTCCCGATTGGCCCCGATCGGCCCTAGAAACGCCCTTTCCGTCCTCTCCCCAACATGAAGCGCAGAACGAAATCGATCCGGGTCGCAGTGAGTGTGGTCGTGCTCGCCATCGTCGTTCTCGGCGCCATCAAGGTAGCGCAGATTCGGGCCATGATTGCCGCAGGTGAGGCGTACGTGCCCCCGGCCCAAGCGGTGACCACCACGGAAGTGCGTCGAGTCGAATGGCAGTCGCAGCTCACGGCCGTAGGGTCCGTCGTAGCGGTCCAAGGAGTGACGATCTCGAGTGAGGTTCCAGGCACGGTTCAGGTCATCGCTTTCGAGTCCGGCGAGATGGTGAAAAAGGGCGAGCTCCTGGTCCGGCTCGATACCTCCATCGAGCGCGGGGAGCTGGCATCGGCCCAAGCGAGCGCCCGACTTGCATCTCTCGACCTGGAACGCATGAAAAAGCTTCGCGCTGCGGGCGCAGGCAGCGAGGCCGATCTCGACGCGGCAGCCGCCCGTGCAGCGCAAACGGCGGCCGCCGTTGCCAACGTCCAGGCGGTGATTGGGAAGAAGACGATTCGCGCGCCGTTCCCGGGCCGCCTCGGGATCCGCCAGATCGACCTGGGCGAGGTTCTGCAATCCGGCGCACCCATCGTTTCGCTTCAGTCCTCCGATCCGGTCTACGTGGAGTTCTCGCTTCCGCAGCAAGCGCTGTCCCAGATAGATGCCGGGAACGAAGTCGAGGTGACCACCGATGCCTTTTCGGACGAGACCTGGAAGGGCAAAGTCGAGGTGGTCGATGCGAAGATCGACACCAGCACGCGGAACTTCACGGTGCGCGCCCTGGTCGACGACCCCTCCGGGGAGCTCAGACCGGGCATGTTCGTCGACGTGACGGTGCTTCGGCCCGAGGCGCGGGAGCTCCTGGTCATCCCCGCGAGCGCCGTGATCTTCGCTCCCTACGGAGATTCGGTCTACATCACGAAAGAAGAAGGGACCGATGGGGGCGAAGTACGGCAAGTCGTCGAGCAAGTGTTCGTCCGTCTGGGCGAGCGGCGTGGAGACCTGGTGGCGGTCACCTCGGGTTTGAAGCCCGGCGACACGGTCGTATCGACCGGCGCATTCAAGCTTCAAAACGGGATGGCCGTCATCGTCAGAAACGATCTGGCGCCTGAGTTCAGCGCCGAGCCCACACCGCCCAACGAGTAGTCGCCGGAGCCTCTGTCGTGAAGATCACCGACCTTTTCATCCGTCGTCCGGTCATCGCGATCGTGGTCAATCTCGTCATCGTCATCGCGGGCTTGCAGGCGATCCGCTCGCTGACCGTCCGGCAGTACCCCCGGAGCGAGAACGC
>DATIUW010000312.1:0-1919 GCA_035466435.1 Polyangiales bacterium
CGGCAGCCAGGTACTTTGAAAACTCGGGGACTCGTGATAGCTGGCCGCATGGTCAATTTCGCGCTTCTCGGCGTGGGCGGATTCGTCGCCCCGCGGCATCTGGCTGCCATTCGTGACACCGGGAACCGGCTGATCGCGGCATGCGACCCACACGACTCTGTGGGCGTGATGGACAGCTACTTCCCCGATGCTGCGTTCTTCACCGAGTTCGAGCGGTTCGACAGGTTCCTCGAGAAGCGGCGACGCGAGGGCTCTGGGAACGCGGTCGACTACGTGAGCATCTGTTCTCCGAACTATCTCCACGATGCCCACGTTCGCTTGGCGCTGCGGCTCAATGCGCATGCGATCTGTGAAAAACCGCTCGTGATCAGCCCGTGGAACCTCGATCAGCTCCAGGCGCTCGAGCAGGAGCATCGCGCCAAGGTCCGGACCGTTCTCCAGCTTCGTTACCTGCCAGCGTTGGTCGAGCTACGTGAGCACCTTCACCAGAACCCCCCCAAGACGAAGAAAGACGTTCTCCTCACCTACGTCACACGCCGTGGACGCTGGTACCATCATTCCTGGAAAGGGTCCGAAGCAAAGTCCGGTGGGCTGGCCATGAACATCGGCATCCATCTGTTCGACGTGCTGATTTGGCTTTTTGGCGGCGTGTCAGAGCTCGAGATTCATGCGCGCGATGCTCATCGCGTGAGTGGCGTGATGGAGCTGGAGCACGCCAACGTCCGCTGGTTTCTGTCGATCGATGAAAACGATCTACCGGAGCATGTTCGAAGCCAGGGCGGTCATGCCTACCGCTCGCTCCTCATGGACGGTGAGTCGATCGAGTTTTCGACTGGCTTTCAAGATCTCCACACGACGGTGTACCGAGAAACGCTGGCTGGGCGGGGTCACGGCATCGACGATGCCCGTGCGTCTATCGAGCTTGCGTACCGCGTCCGGACGCAACCTGTCGTAAGGCCCCGCGACTCCGTGCATCCAAAGCTCGAGAGCGACTAGCTCAGAAATCCCTCGCCCCCCTACGCAACCCCGGTGTCTCCAAGAACGCTTCGATCACGCGGCGTTGGTCTGCGTCGGTGAGGCTCGAGCCGCTGGGGAGGCAGAGTCCGCGGTGGAAGAGGTCTTTGGCGACCGTGCCGCCGATGACGCGGCAATCGCGGTAGAGAGGCTGGAGGTGCATGGGCTTCCAGACGGGGCGCGCTTCGACGTTGTGGGTCTCGAGGTGTTCGCGGATTTCGTCCGGGCCGACTCCGAGCCGGGTGTCGTCGAGGAGCAGGCAGGTGAGCCAGTAGGTCGAGCGGCTGCCTAGACGCTCCGATGGAAACGACACGCCTTGGAGCCCCCCGAGTGCCTCGCGGTAGGCTCGGTTGATTTCGCGCCGCCTTTCGATGAAGCCGTCGAGGCGTGCGAGCTGCGCCCGGCCGAGCGCAGCCAGGAGGTTGCTGAGCCGATAGTTGTAGCCGAGCTCTTGGTGCTCGTAGTGTGGGACGGGCTGGCGGGCTTGCGAGGCCAGGTGACGGGCCTTGGCGGTCATCGTGGGGTCGTCACTGACCAACGCGCCGCCGCCGCTCGTCGTGATGATCTTGTTCCCATGGTAGGAAAGAACGCCGAGGACGCCAAAAGACCCCGCGGCCTTGCCCTGATACGTCGCGCCCAAGGCCTCCGCGGCATCCTCGATGACCGGCACGCCGTGCGCCGCACATGCCTCGAGGATGACGTCGTAGTCGGCGCACTGCCCGTAGAGGTCGACCGTGACTACGGCTTTGGGAAGCGCACCTCGCCTGGCCGCATGGTGTAGCGCCTCCTCGAGCAGCGCCGCATCCATGTTCCAGCTCTCGCGTTCGCTGTCGATGAAGACCGGTGTGGCGCCGACGTATCGAATCGCGTTGGCCGTCGCGGCAAACGTCAGCGTGGAGGTCCAA
>DATIUW010000313.1:0-2068 GCA_035466435.1 Polyangiales bacterium
ACCGTCAGCGACGGCCACCGTCAGGGCGCCGAGAAGCTCTGGGACGTGCTGTCCTGGTGCTACGACGCGGGCGTGCGCGTGGTCACCGTCTGGAGCTTCTCGCTGGAGAACTTCCAGCGCGACACCGAGGAGGTGAAGGCGCTGCTCGAGCTCTTCGAAGTCAAGACGAAGGAGATCGCCGAGCATCGAGAGGTCCACAGCAAGCGGGTGCGGGTTCGCTACATCGGCGAGCTCGGGCTGCTTCCGGAGAGCCTCCAGGAGGCGATTCGCAAGGCCGAGGCGGCGACGGCGGGGTATGACGGCTACGTGCTCAACATCGCCATGGCCTACGGGGGACGCGAGGAGATCACCGAAGCGATCCGGCGTTATCTCAGGGATCGCATCGCGGCCGGTGACCCCGTCGAGAAGATCGCCGACGAGCTCGACGGCGCGGCGATCGGCCGCTACCTCTACACCTCGGGGCTCCCCGAGCCCGATCTCATCCTGCGCACCAGCGGCGAGGTCCGGCTGAGCGGCTTCCTGCTCTGGCAGAGCGCCTACTCCGAGTACTACTTCAGCGACACCCACTGGCCGGCCTTCCGCAAGATCGACTTCCTGCGCGCGCTGCGCTCCTACCACGAGCGCCACCGCCGCTTCGGGCGGTGACGGGCGACACGTATCGCATAACTGCAATGTGCAGCTCGGGCGGCTGCTGCTGGCAGCTGATGCGGCGAGGGAAGGTGGCACCGATCTGGGGAGGAAACGCAAGGGTACCCGGTTTATATACTCGGACATTCTTGATTGAGAGACACACCGAATGTCCTGATGCACGAGGCCGGCACCCCTTTCGTTTCACGCATGAGGGCTGGTCTGTATCGACATTCAACCGCTGTCACACTTCGCATTGGCGCAAAGCATCAATGCGAGCTGTGGGAACCTACGGCGGCACCTTGCCCACCATCCCTCGAGATGAAGAACCTCCACGCCTCGAGGGGGGCGTCGATCTCCCGAGTCTGCCGGCCCACTGACTCCGGGAAGGGCACGTTCTTCCGCGGTATGGTGTGGCCACCACCGACGATCTCGAGAAAGGCCACGGTCGGCCGTCCGGCTTCCTTCCAGAGCCGGCGCCTCACTCTCGTCGCGGGGTCGCCATCGACCCCGCGACCGTCGGAAATCCAGGGCGGCGCCGAATGCCCGGCCAGGGAGGCGAGCCGCTCGGCGGTTGCCGGGCTCGAGAGGACGCGACCGAGGAACTGCCCGCCCAGCGCTTCGGGCAAAACGACGTCGCCGCCGCTGTAGGGATTGACGGCATCGTCGGTGCCGTCGATCAATTCGGAGTGCCGATGTCTGACCCTGGGACTTGTGAGCTGCTACTCGCGCCGCCGTACCTCGACGATTTCGAACTCGACTTTGTCGTAGGTCAGGGTGAGGTGCTCTGTCGGCACATCGTCGCTCGAATCCGATCCCGCCTCGACGGCGACGATCACCACCCCCCCGAAGCGGGCGCGCATCACCCGTTCGCCGGGCTCGGTCGACGCCGGATCGGGAGGGATTGCAGCCTCGAGCACAACCTCGCGAAAATCATCGCACTCGCTGAACATGCGCACGATCTCCGGGGTCGTCGAATCCACCAGCTTGGTGATGTGCAGCTGCCCGGGGGGCTGGGCCGCGCATCCGCGTCCGTTCTCGCGCCTCTCACCCCCCGTTTGCCACGAAAGGAGGTCGATCCAGTTCTCGTGCGCGGGGTCCTTCGACTCGCCCTTGATGTCCCCGAGCTTCACGAACACCGGTCCGGCCAGCGTGCTGCCCGCCGTCAGCAGGCACGCGAAAAACACTCCGACGGCGCGACATGTTCGTCGCATGAGAGACCTCCCTGCCCGACCGAGGTCGGATCTGAAATTTAAGATACTGTGAATCAATATAGATCGCGTGTGACTGTCTCGCAAGCCCGGGGGCTCATGGGGTGCCGCCAGCGTGCTGGGTTCGGGTACTCGGTGATTCTCTTGGATAGGAATGCTGTCAGGACCGTCAGTGCTTTTCACGGCCGCGCCCATGGCGTTCGCCTCGAGGCGTGATCGAGATTCACAGC
>DATIUW010000314.1:0-3667 GCA_035466435.1 Polyangiales bacterium
GCCGGTGCCGGCACGCGCGGCGTGATTGTCACTCGACGCGATGAAGCCCATGGTCGTGTGACGCGGCGATTCGGGGTTCTCGAAGTCTCCCCTGGCGAGGATGTACTGCACCGCGCCGCCGGGGCGGTACTGATAGGCACCCAAGTAGCAGTCCGGGCACTGTCCGCAGTTGTTCCAGTCCGGCACGTCCTCGCCTGGAATCGTCACGTGCCCCGCGAGGCCCACACGAAGGAAATCGGCCCGCGCTGTGTCCACGCGGCGCTGACAGGTGGCCGAACCGGGGTCCTCGCAGCGTTCGCGAATCATCTCGCCTGCGCGCCAACAGCAGGCTTCGTAGCCGTCGGTGGGCTCCGGGCAGGTAAGCCCATCCTCGGTGACTACGGCGGAACGGAAGCTTCGGTACTCCTCGGAGTTGCCGTGCCCGGAAAAGACCTCGATGAGACGCTGCAGGCTTTCGTCGTCGAGGCCGGCCCGTAGCTGCTTGTCCCAGGTATAGCCGAGGGGCGTGTAGAAGCCCCAGGTCGTGCCGTGCGGGATGACCAGCGTGTCGAAGCCCCAATCGTGGAGCTTGTCGAACAACACATCGGGGGTCGCCGCCTGCTCCCGGCAGTCGGGTGGCAGCTCGGTGCTGTTGACCCCCTCGGGGCAGAAGGGATAGCGGGCGTTCTCGCGGATATGGCGGGCGAAATTGAGGTAGGGCTCTTGATCCGGAAAGGCGCGCACGGGGATCGTGAGCAACGGCCAGAGCGCGCTCAACTTCGAAAATGCCCGGGCCGAAATGCCGGGGGCGGCGATCGGGCGAGCGGGGAGCCGATCTTCATCCTCGTGCTTGAAGATCACGTTCTTGTGGCCGAAGTGCTCCTCGGGAGTCAGTCCGACCTGCGACCATTCGAAGCCGGTAAAGGCGATGAGATCGGGCTGCTCGCTCCCTTCGGCCACCGCATTGCACTCGCGCACCGCGTCTTTGGTCATCTGCCAGGTACGGGGATTGAGCGCTTCGGCGTGATCGGTGAGCGCGTAGAAATCGAGCTGGGAGCAGAAGCGCGCGAAGTCGCATGCGTCGGCGGGAGGGTGCACCCCCTCCCCTCCCATCAGGGGCAGGCCCCACATGAAGGCATCGACCGAGAGCGTGGTGTGTACGTGGAGGTCGCCGAACAAGATTCGGTTGCTCTCGTTGGGCACGGTCTTCTTTTGAGCGGCCACGCGGGCGGTGACGTGCTCGGGCGCCAAGGGCACCGGCACGATCTCGCCATCGACCTGCTCGCTGGCCCCCCCGTACACGAGCCAAAAAGCCAATACCAGCAAGACCAGCCCAAGAACGACCGAAAGGCAGCCTTTTTTCCACCAAGCCACGCGGCCCGAAGCATAGGTCGGGAAGATCGGGTGTCCAGATGATCTCAGGCGGCAGCGCGCCGTCTTGAGATTTCGGGTCCGGCCGTGCTACCTGAGCGGGAGGTGGGGAGCGCGAACATGTCGGGCACCGCGAGACATCCGGGCAAGCCGCGGGTGGCGCACGTCACGACCGTCGACCTGTCGCTCCGTTACTTGCTGCTCAACCAGCTACGACGGATTCGGGACGAAGGCTATGAAGTCTACGGCATCAGCGCCGACGGACCGGACGTGGCCGCGCTCGAAGCAAGTGGCATTCCGCACTTTGCCGTGCCGATGACCCGCCGGTTCACGCCGGTCGCGGACCTTCGGGCCCTGTGGTCGCTCATCCGCCTGATGCGTCGCGAACGCTTCGATGTCGTCCACACCCACACACCGAAAGCAGGGCTCTTGGGCCAGCTTGCGGCGCGGATGAGCGGCGTGCCGGTGGTGGTCAACACGCTGCACGGCTTTTACTTTCACGACCGCATGAAGCCCGCGCCGAGGCGTTTCTACGTATGGATGGAGCGCATCGCCGCGCGATGCTCCGATACGATCCTGTCTCAGAACCGGGAAGACATGGCCACCGCGGTCGCCGAACGGATCGCGCCTGCCGGCCTCGTCCAATGGCTCGGCAACGGCATCGACATCGAGCGCTTCGACCGGCGGCGCCTGTCGAACGAGGCCCTCGATGCGCTGCGAAGGGACATCGGCCTCGTCCAAGCGGCCCCGGTCGTCGGCTTCGTCGGGCGGCTGGTGGAGGAAAAAGGCATTTTGGAGCTGCTCGAGGCCGTGAGGAAGGTCTCGAACGAGATCCCCGACGTGCAGCTCCTCATCGTGGGTCCCTTCGACGAGGAGAAGCCCGATGCGCTTCGAGCCGATGTCGCGGAGCGGTACGGCGTGCAGGAGAGGTGCCATTTTCTCGGCATGCGGCACGACATGCCCGAGCTCTACGCGCTGATGGACGTGCTCGTGCTTCCGTCGCACCGCGAGGGTTTCCCGCGCGCTCCCATGGAAGCCTCCGCAATGGGCGTGCCCGCCGTGGTGACCGACATCCGGGGCTGCCGCGAGGCCGTCGAGCACGGCGTCAACGGGCTTTTGTTCCCGGTCGGCGACAGCGATGCGTTGGCAAGCGCGCTCGTCGAGCTGCTGCGGGACGACGGGCGGCGGGCGGAGATGGGCGCGGCAGGCCGGCGCATGGCCGAGGAGCGCTTCGACGAGCAAAAAGTGTTCGACCGCGTGCTCAGCGAGTACGAAAGGCTCCTGTCGTGACGTTCTACCGGCGAATCGGAAAGCGGGCGCTCGATCTCGGCTTGGCGGTGCCTGCGTTGGTCGCGCTTGCGCCGGTGGGTCTGGTGGTCGCGGGGCTCGCTCGCGTGAAGCTCGGAAGCCCGGTCTTGTTTCGACAAGAGCGCCCGGGCCGTGACGGCCGGATCTTCGAGCTCATCAAGTTTCGGACCATGACGGATGCTAGGGGCCCCGACGGCACGCTGCTTCCCGATGATGAACGGCTGACGGCGTTCGGCGCGGGGCTCCGGCGCGCGAGCCTCGACGAGCTCCCAACGCTTTGGAACGTCATTCGCGGCGACATGAGCCTGGTCGGCCCGCGGCCCCTCTTGGTGCGGTACCTCGAGCGCTACACCCCGGAGCAGCGGCGCCGCCACGAGGTCGCGCCCGGCATCACCGGTTGGGCCCAAATCCACGGTCGAAACGCGATCACATGGAGGGAGAAATTCGCGCTCGACGTCTGGTACGTCGAAAACATGTCGCTTCGCACCGATCTCGCGATACTTTTTCGAACGGTGACTCAAGTGCTGCGCCAACGAGACATCTCGGCCGAGGGCCACGCGACGATGCCGGAGTTCATGGGGGGCGAGGATGAGTAGTCTCCCAGACAACATCATCGTGATCGGAGCTGGCGGTCACGCCAAAGTCGTGATCGCAACCATCCGCGCCGCTGGCGGAGATGTGTCTGCGGTCTGCGATGACGACAAATCGCGTTGGTGAAAGGTTCTGTTGGGCGTTCCCGTGACGGGACCCATATCTTCGGAAGTGACGGGAAGATCACCGGGCATCCTTGCCATTGGCGACAACCGGGTGCGCCAGACGCTTTCGATGCAGATCGAAACCGAATGGATCACCGCATGTCATCCCGATGCCGTCGTGCATCCGAGCGCCGCCATCGGGGACGGGACTGTCGTTTTTGCCGGTGCGGTGATTCAGCCAGACGCGGTGATCGGATCGCACTGCATCGTGAACACCTGCGCGAGCATCGACCACGATTGCTCGCTCGGAGACT
>DATIUW010000315.1:0-6421 GCA_035466435.1 Polyangiales bacterium
CCGAATCGATGCACAAGGCACCTCGGATGCCCCGATCGTGATGACCTCGTCTCGCGCGGAAGGGCAGCGTCAGACCGGCGACTGGGGCGGCTTGGTGCTCCTCGGCGAGGCACGGCTGAGCTGGGGCAACGAGGCTTGTGACGGCACGGCCGGCGAGTGCGAGGCGAACATCGAGGGTCTTCCCGCCACCGAGAACCGCGGCGTCTTCGGCGGCAACGACGACGCCCACGATTGCGGCACGGTGCGCTACACGCGCATCGAGTTCGCTGGGTTCCGCTTCGGACAGGACAACGAGCTCAACGGCTTGACCGTGGGCGGCTGCGGCTCCGACACCACGCTCGAATACATTCAGGTCCATCGCGGCCTCGACGACGGCGTGGAATTCTTCGGCGGCACCGCCAGCATCCAGTACGTCATCGTGTCGGGCACCGGCGACGACGGCATCGACACGGATCAGGGCTACAGCGGTACGGTCATGAACTTCATCGTGCACCACTTCGCCGGCAGCTCGGATGATCCTCGTGGCATCGAGGCCGACAACTTCAGCCAGAACAACGACGTCGAGCCGCGCTCGGCGCCGCAGATGATGTACGGCACGGTCGTCGCGACGGCCGAGACCAGCAACCAGCAGGGCATCGTGCTTCGCCGCGGCACCTTTGGTGTGCTCGATGGCCTCGTCGTATCCGGTTGGGCCAGCGCGGGCGTCGACCTTCGCGACGGCGCCTGGGACGAAGCGGGCGGCTGGCCGACCGGTCTCCTGGTCACCAATAGCTGCTTCTTCGGCAACGGCCCGAACTTCCCGGACGACGACAACGACGAGAGCGCGCAGAATCCGGGCACGTTCTTCCCG
Source organism: Polyangiales bacterium (assembly GCA_035466435.1). Taxonomy (GTDB): domain Bacteria; phylum Myxococcota_A; class Polyangia; order Polyangiales; family Houyiibacteriaceae; genus SG8-38. Next base: position 851 of record DATIUW010000315.1, read on the forward strand.
GAGGACACCAACATGCCCGCCCAGAACAACATCGAGGTGGATCCGGGTCTCGGCGACTTCAGCGGCGCGGTCGACGGCAGCGCAACACCTGACTACTCGGTCAGCAACACCGACTGCGACGGCGCCTTCGCTCCCTCGGGCGACGACTGGACCGCGGACTGGACCGCGTTCCCGGCCGACTAACACGACTCCATAGTCAGCACCGAAACCGCCGCCCTCCCGGGCGGCGGTTTCTTTTTGGGGACACTCTCCACCCCAGCAACCCATCGAAATCACGGCGCTCCTGCCAGGAAGATCGCAGCGACTCGCTGTCACGATTTGTTCACCAACCCGACACCCCACGGCGCGCCGCGATCGCGTACGTTCACTCTCCACGCACCGCGCGGATCCGGGCAAGCAGGTCAGCACTCCGACCGAAACATCGACCTTCTCCGAGCCCGGCGATCACACGGTGCGTGTCGCCCCCCCAATAGGCATTCGCCAGGAACGCATATCCAACACCCAAGCCCCGGTTGTCTGCACAGGCAACCGGGGCGCTTATTTTCGAGCCGGACTGCGTTGCGACCCAGCGCCGGGCGTTCGTTTGTACGCCCCGCGCTGCCTTCGTATGCTGCGCGCGTGCTTCGCTTGGTCGGTGCTTTGTTGGCAACATGCGTCCTTGCGAGCGCAGCGTACGCGCAACCGGAGCCCCCAGCCGCGCCCGAAGGGAAGCCGCTGGTCACGCCCCCAAAGCTCATCCGCTTCGTCGAGGCGGACTACCCGCAAACCGAGGGGCAGGAACCGGTCGAAGCCACCGTCGAGCTCGATCTGGTGGTCGGCAAGGACGGCCTCGTCACCGAAGCCGAGGTGGCGAGCTCGGCCGGCGAAGCGTTCGACCAAGCGGCCTTGGCGGCGGCCCGTCAGTTCGTCTTCGAGCCCGCACGCAAAGACTGGGAGCCCATCGCTGCGCGCATTCGTTACCGGTACGTCTTCGAGCTCAAGACACCGCCTGAAGCGATCGACACGGGGTGGATCTCCGGAACCGTGCTTCGCGCCGAAGACGAAGCAGCGGCTGGCGCCGTCGTCATCGAGATCTTCGACTCGAACGAGGAGCTCGTGCGAGACCTCGTCTCGGGTCCCGAGGGCACCTTCAACGCGACGGATCTCGAGCCCGGGACGTATCAGGTGAAAGTCCTCGGCGGCGAGTACGGGAACCTCGAAGCCGAAGAACAGGTGGAGGCAGGCGAAGTCACCCAGGTCATTTATCGGCTGGGCACCAAGAAGCGGGCCGCCTACCGGGGCTTTGGCGCGACGGCCATCGTCGATGCCCCACCGCGGGAGGTCGTCAAACGCACCATCGACAAAGAAGAGCTCACCCGAATCCCCGGTACGCGCGGCGACGCCCTCCGAGCGGTCGAGCTCCTGCCGGGTGTCGCGAGGCCCCCCTTCGGCATCGGCTTGCTCATCGTTCGGGGCGCCGCGCCGCAAGACAGCGAGTCGTTCATCGATGGCGTGCCCGTGCCGCTCATCTATCACTTCGGCGGTCTCACCAGCGTCTACAACTCGTACATGCTCGAGCGCATCGACTTTTACCCAGGAAACTTCTCGGTGCGATACGGGCGGCGCACCGGCGGCATCTTGGAGGTCACGACCCGGGACCCCGCGCAGGATCGCATCCACGGCGTCGCCGAGATCTCGGTCATCGATACGTTCATCACCTTGGAAGGTCCGATCACCGACAAGATCAGCATCTCTGGCGGCCTCCGACGAAGCCTGCTCGATCTCATCTTGCCACGCGTGCTGCCCGACGACATCGGTGTGCGGCAAGCGCCGGTCTACGTCGACTATCAATTCAAGCTCAACTTTCTCCCGAGCGAGCGAGACCGCATCCGAATTTCCGCATACGGCTCCAACGATCGGCTCGATCTCATCATCGAGGAAGCACAGGGGGACGACCCCGCGATTCGCGGCAGCACCCAGATCGCGACCAGCTTCTACAACAATCAGGTCGACTGGACGCGACGCGTCGGCGACAAAGTCGAACAGGAGCTCGCCTTCAACGTCGGCCCGTCGAAGATCACGTTTGGCCTGGGTGACGAATTCAGCCTCGAAGGGACTTTCATTCAGACCTATGGACGTGGCGAGTGGCGATACCAGGTCACCGACCGGGTTCGGCTCATCGCCGGGCTCGACGTCTATACGGCGCCGATCAACTTGAATTACGTGGGCCCGCAACCGCGATCGCAAGAGGGAGCGGGCAGCCAACAAGGCTCGCTCGCGACGGAAGATCAGGTCATCGCCGATGTGGACGCCACCATTTTCCGGCCCGGTCTCTACTTGGAGTCGGGCTTGCGACTCGGGAGCTTCACCGAGCTGATCCTCGGTCTGCGTATGGACTACTTCAGCGAGATCTCGGGCTACTCGGTCGATCCTCGTCTGACCACGATCTTCACTGTGCGCCCCGACATGCGCCTCAAGCTCGGGGCGGGCATCTTCAGTCAGCCGCCCGAGTTCCAAGAATCGGACAAGAGCATCGGCAATCCCGATCTGGCCCCGATCAAGGCCGTCCACTTGGGTGCAGGATGGGAATACGACGCGTTTCCAGGGGCGAGATTCGGAGTCGAGGGCTTCTACAAGTACCTCTGGGACCGGCCGGTGCAAACTCCGAACGGCCAGGCGCCCTTCTTCGTCACGCAAGGCGTCGGAAGAATCTACGGAGCCGAGCTCAGCATCAACATCCGCCCCGCCACCGGCCGGCAGTATTTCGGCTATCTTTCGTACACCCTTTCGCGAAGCGAGCGTCGCGATGGGCCCGGCCAGCCTTGGCGCCTGTTCGATTTCGACCAAACACACATTCTCACGGCCGCGTTCGTGTACAATTTCCGGCGCAACTGGGAGATTGGCGGGACCTTTCGCGTCGTGAGCGGGAATCCCTATACCCCGGTGATCGGGTCGATCTACGACGCGCTCAACGACGTCTACATCCCCATCGACGGCCGGGTGAACACGCTTCGAAACCCGCTGTTTCATCAGCTCGACATACGCGTACAAAAGAAGTGGATCTTCCAGGGCTGGCGGCTCGCGGTGTTTCTCGACATCCGCAATGCCTACAATCAGCAAAACCAAGAGGGCATCATCTACAACTTCGACTACAGCCAGCGGACTCCGCTTCTCGGGCTTCCCATCATCCCAGCGTTGGGCATTCGAGGAGAGCTATGAGCAGGGCTGTGCGCTTGATCGCGATACTGCTGGCCGTCGGGTGTAGTGAAAGCCTGCCGCCGGCGTCCGCCGTCACCGACCTTCGCGCGATCGCTGCGCGCGTCGACGTGGAAGGCGCCCCGGGCCGCGCCAATCCACTCCCGGAAGAAAACGTCGAGGTGTCGATCCTGGTGATCGATCGCGGCGCTGCGCCCTCGGAGGATCCGAGCGTGCCTGCCCTCACACCACCTCCGCTAGAGTGGACATTCGTGGCCTGTGTGCCGGCGCCGACGCTCTTCGGCCCGCCGATCTGCCAGACTTCAATCGAGCCATGTGAAGGCTGTATCGGGACGCCTCCCACCGATCCGCTCGGCTTTCCGGTGATTCGCTTTCAGGTACCGTCGGCTGAAGCGCTCGACGAGGCGCAAGCAGAGTCCGTCGTCGTGCAAGGCGCGATCTGCGCGAACGGACCGCCCTCGCAAGACGCGATCCTGCGGTTCATCCTAGGCGAAACCGACGACTTGGATGCCTGCGAAGACCCCGAAAACGAAGGCCGCTTCATCACGGTCGAAATCCCAATCGAAGAGGACCCGGACGACCCGAATTTGCACCCCGAGATTACGAGCGTGACGCTGAACGGAGCGGCTTGGCCGCCACCCTACGATGAAGGCGTGCCTCGCACTGCGCCTCGCACGGGTTGCCGCGCCGACCTCGAAGCGCTCTCCGACGCCGAACGCTCGGCGCATCCCGTGGCGGGGAGCCCGTCTTCGACCATCAATCTATTCGTGACCCCGGACAGCCTTCAGTCCTACCTGCGCGACGACGAAGCGCGGATCGAGGAGATTCAGGTGAGCTGGCTCTCCGATGCGGGCGCCTTCGACCGGAGCTTCTCGTTCATCACGGACCCGGCCCGGTCCGTGCTCACCTCCTGGGACCCGTCTTCGAGCGTGCGGGAGGACGGTCTTTTGGCGCGTTTCACGTTCGTCATTCGGGACGGTCGCGGCGGCAGCGATGAGGTCCAGCGGGGGCTTTGCATCCTCCCGCCCGCGCAGGATGAATCTCCGCCCTAAGTGTCGGTTTTCGCCAAACTTTCGGCCTTCGTTGACACCACGGAGGCGCACACCTACTGTGATCGATCGCGATGGTCGAGCGAATCGGAACGTGCCGCGTTCTGGGTGAAATCGGCAGCGGGGGAATGGCAGTCGTCTACGAGGCGATCCAGGAGCCGCTGAACCGGCGCGTTGCCATCAAGGCGCTCAAGCCTTCCATCGCCATCGACAGCCAGTTCGCCGAACGGTTCGAGCGCGAGGCGCACTTCATGGCCTCGCTACAGCACGAAAACATCCTGCACGTCATCGATTTCATCAAAGACGGCCGGTCGATGTTCATCATCATGGAGTACGTCGACGGGATCGATCTCTACGACATCTTGGAGCGCTCGCCGCGGCTTCCTCCGGACATCGCTGCGATCATCACCTTGCAGCTCGCTCGCGGTCTCGACTACGCGCACTTTCGCGGGATCATCCATCGCGACATCAAGCCGGCCAACATCATGGTGTCGATGCAAGGCGACGTGAAGCTGATGGACTTCGGCATCGCACGCCACGAGCGGTTCGGCGATTTGACCGAAACGGGCACCGGTCTCGGAACCCCGAGCTACATGAGCCCCGAGCAGATCCTGGGTGACAAGCTCGACTTCCGCAGCGACATCTTTTCGGTAGGGATCGTCCTCTATCAGATGCTCACCGGGCGTAAGCCTTTCGTCGAAGACGATACACGAACGGTCATGCAGAAGATCAGGCTCGATCGCTTCGAGCCACCGAAGAAGCTCGGTGTGGACGTACCGCGAAAGCTCGAGCGCATCATGGGGCGTTGTCTGCAAAAGATGCCGGCCAACCGCTATCCGACGACCCAGGCCTTGATCGACGATCTCACCGAGTTCCTGGCGCCGCGCGTGCCGATGAACCACAACGCGCGCCTCGTCATGTTCCTCAACGAGATCGGCGTGATGAGCGGCGACCAAACCGAAGAGGTGCTGTCCGCTGTGGCTCCCCGCGTGCTTCGGAGTGGCCGGCGCAACGACGGCTTTCTGTGGAACGTCGCCAAATGGCAGAGCGCGGCGTTGGCGCTCATTCTGCTGTCGGGCATTTCCGTGCAAGCCGCGAGCGGGCGCTGGTCGGGGCCCTCGGTGGGAGAGCCTCCGGTTGCGCTCAGCCCCGCCGAAGCGGGTCGTTTGACCGTCAGCGCAGAGCCCTGGGCGCACGTCCACGTCGACGGCGTCCACGTGTTGACCACCCCCGCAGCCCGCGCGATTCCGCTCACCCCAGGCCGACACTACGTGAAGTACAGCAATCCGTATTTCGCCCCGGTCGAGCACGAAGTCATCATCGAGGC
>DATIUW010000316.1:0-3057 GCA_035466435.1 Polyangiales bacterium
ATGTAGAGGCCGGTATCCGTCGACACTTCGAGGAAGCGCGAGAAGGTCACGCCCACGCCGCGCATCTGCCCGATCACGTAGGTCACCGAGATGACGATGAGGCAGACGACCGCCACCAGACGCGCGCCGCCGGAGTAGAAGCGGTCACCGATGAATTCGGGCACGGTGAACTTACCGAACTTGCGCAGGTAGGGGGCAAGCAGGAGCGCGAGCAGCACGTAGCCGCCGGTCCACCCCATGAGGTACATGCCGCCCGCATAGCCGAGCGTCGAGATGAGCCCGGCCTGTCAAGGCTCGGCTAAGCAAGTCCACTCGAGTTCGGCCAAGCTGGTCCAGGCACAAACGTCTCCAAGGCCGCGAGAAGCCATCGTGCAGAACGGCCGATTCCGCGTCTTGCATAACACAGCGTTGCGTTCTGGAAAAGCGGGGGTCCTCAGCGCTTCGCCGCGGGCGGGTTCCGGAACGAGTTGCCCTCGATCACGACGAGATGCGCGTGATGCAGGAGGCGGTCCATCGCGGCGGACGCCATGAGCTCGTCGAGGAAGAGCGGATACCATTCCTCGATGGCTCGGTTGGATGTGAGGATCATCGAGCCCCGTTCGTACCGAGCCCGGATGATCTCGTAGAGGTCGATGGGCTCATCGCCTTCGAGCGGTCGTAGGCCGAGATCGTCGACGATGAGCAGCTCGGGACTCGTGAAGCGCAGCAGCTTCTTGTCGTGGGTCATGTCGGCGCGCGAAGCGCGTAGCTGAGCGAGCATCCGGTGGGCCGAGGTGTAGCAGACAGAGTGTCCCGCCCGGCACGCCCGCTCGCCGATCGCCTGAGCGAGGTGCGACTTGCCGACTCCGGTCGGCCCGACGAGCAGGACGTTCTCTTTCTTGTCCACGAAGTGGCAGGTCGCCAGATCGACGACCTTCGCCTTCGGCACCTGCGGATTGAACGACCAGTCGAAGTCTTCGAGATTCTTCGTGCTCTCGAAGCTCGCTCGCCGCATCCGTAGATCCAGTTGTTTGGACTCCCGCCGCTCGACTTCGTCGGTACAAAGTCGGTACAGGAACTCGGTATGGCTCAGGTCATCATCGACCGCCTCCTTCGTTCGCAGGTCGAGGGTCTGAAGGACGCCCGACAGCCTCAGCTTCTTGAGGACGGGAATCAGTTCGTTCGAGATGGACATGTCGCTTCTCCTTCATGAAAGAGAGAACTTCGGTAGCGGGCCGGCGCGCGAAGCGCGCACCCTTGGCCCACGGTCGTGAGACAGCGTTGGGCAGCGGCTCGAGGTCGAGGCACCTCGTCAAGATGTTCTTGATCCCGCCATAATCGAGGTTTCCGAAGTGAAGCGCTCGTGCGGCAGTCCGACACGCTCGATCCTTCGGAAACTTCTCGAGGTGCGTGACGACCGCCTGAACCCGTCGAAGATTCAGCAGCACCTCGTCGGCACCGAAGATCGTCTCAGCGAGGCGCCGGACTTCGGGACCCATGTTGCCAGCACGCTCGTTCCAGTAGCTGGTGCTGCGATGACGCAGGTCGCGGCGATGGTCAGGGAGGTGCAGTTCGACGGTCCGTCGCTGTCCTCGGGCGATCTTGTCGTGTGTCCAGATGTGTTCGTGGGCGTGGTACAGAATGACGTTCTTCGCCGTGCAACGTACCCAAAGGTCCTGTTTCACGAGCTTCCACGGGGCCGAGTAGAACGCACCTTCGACCTGCACATGGCAATCCCGATGGACGCGCGCCTTTTTCCAAACGATCGGTTCCCATGCGCCACGTGGAAGCGGAAGAAGTTCATCCCGCTCGCACTCCTCGAAGCGCTCGATCGGGACGAAGCGGGTCGTTCCGTGGCGGCGCTTGGCGGCGATCTCGAGGTTCCAGCGCAAGAGCTGCCGACGGTCCTCTCGGATGTCGACCGACGTCCACGTGTTCAGAAAGCTGTTGCGCACGAAGCGGACGTTGCGCTCGACCTTGCCCTTCTTCTCGGGCGAGTACGGCGGCGTCGGATCGATCTGGAAACCGTAGTGGCGAGCGAGCTCGCGGTAGGAGCGGTGAAGCGCGGCGTCATCGTCGACACCGAATGCAGCTCGGACCACGGCGGCCTTGAGATTGTCGGGGACGATCACCTTCGGGACGCCGCCGAAGAACTCGAACGCTTTGATGTGGAGATCGATCCAGGTCTCGACCTTCTGGTCGAACACGAGCGAGACGAACATGTGGCGGCTGTGAGCGAGCGACATCACGAACAGCCAGCATCGCCGCATCTCGCCGCGCGAGGGATCGTAGCGCTTGCCGGCGTAGCCGAAGTCGACCTGAGCGATCTCGCCGGGATCTGTGTCGACGGGGATCGCGACCTTGCTCGCGTCGGGCTCGTCGTTGTCCTTCTTCAGCCGCGCGCACATGCGCTTCACGGCCGAGAGGCTTCCCGTGTAGTCGGGCTCATGAAGGCGAAGGTGGTCGTGGATCGGGGTCGGCGTTGCGCCCTTGTCGAGCAGCTTGGCGATCTTCGCTTCCCAGCGAGCCACCGACGACGTCTGCTGCTTCGGCGGTGTGTGGGCGAACCTCTGACGAACGAGATCGCCGAGGACCTTCGCGTCGGGTAGCTCGTCGGGCGAGCCCTCGAGGAGCCCCGCCTCCGCCACGGCCTCGAGGTACGTCCGGATCGTGTCGCGCCCCATCCGGAGCTGACGAGCGATCTGCCGTCGACTGCGGCCCATGCGGTGCAGCCGGATCGCCTCTTGAACTCGGTGCATGTCCGTCCTCCGTGCGCTCATCTGCCCCCTCCTCGACGCGAAATACGCCAAGGATGGCAGATGCACGTAGTTCGGACAGCTACCCGATCCGCGACCTCCGAGTGGACCAGCTTGGCCGAGCTGGACTGGACCAGCTTGGCCGAACTGGAGTGGACCAGTTTGGCCGAACCGAGGCGGACCAGCTTGGCCGAACTCTGCCGGAGGGAGCCATGACGATCAGGCGGACCAGCTTGGCCGAACTACGGTGGACTTCATACACCGAGCTGTGACAGCCCGCACACTTCAAGGATGACACCACGGTTGCCATGCTGCTTTCTAG
>DATIUW010000317.1:0-40228 GCA_035466435.1 Polyangiales bacterium
GTCGTACTGGCGGGCCGAGGCGGAGGTCCCGGGCGCCGGCTTGTCGCCGTCACGGATGATCTCGATGTCTTTGTTGCCGCCGCCGAGAGGCGCCGGAACGGCCGCGATGGGCGTACCGTCTTGGGTCACGTCGAGCAGCACCCCTTCGAGCTGGCAGGTCGAAGAGCAGCCGTCGCCGCTGACCGTGTTGCCGTCTTCACAGGTCTCGGGCGCCGTGAGGAACCCGTCGCCACAGACTTGAGTCCGCGCCGTGCACGAGTCGTTGCAGGTGTCGGTGCCCGGCGGCTCGCAGGTTTCGGGCGCCGTCACGAACCCATCGCCGCAGACCTGTACCCGCACCTGGCAGAAGCCATCGCACACCTCGGTGCCGGGCGGCTCGCAGGTCTCGGGCGCCGTCACGATGCCGTCTCCGCAGACCGCGACCGGCTCGATCGTGCAATCCGGGGCGCATCCATCGCCTGCGGTGTTGTTGCCATCGTCACACTCTTCGCCGGCGTTGAGAGCGCCGTCGCCACAGAACGAGCCGCCGCCGCCCGGCTGGATCGTCCAGTTGAACTCGACCCAGTCCACCTCGGGACCGTCGCTGACACCCGCGGTGACGCTCGTCGTTCCGGTCCCCAGCGGAACGCCGGTGATCTGGCCGGTGACGCTGTCGAGGGAGAGGCCTTCCGGAAGTCCGTCGGACTGATAGAAGAGGAAATCCCCGTCCGGGTCATCCGCAGCCAGCGAGAGAACGACGTTGTCGCCGGCGGTGGTGGACTGATCGCCCGGGTTCGTCAAGGTCGGTGGATTGTTCGTGCTGGGAGACGGAACGCTCAGGAATAGGCTGCTGTAGCCGATGGGTCCTTTGACGTTCCCGTTGTCCGGGCCTTGCCAGCTCACGTCGAGAACCTCGCCGCCAGCGCGCTCGAACATCGTGACTTCGATCTCGTGATACCCGCTGGCGAGGCTGATGGTTCCCTGGCGCTCTTGCGGCGCGTGCAGCCCGCCGTTGTCGACGACGAGCGCCCCGTTGATGAACAATTGGCTTCCGTCATCCGAGTTCGTGAAGAACGTGTAGCTTCCTCCGGTCTGGACGCGAAGCCAAGCAGTGAACCTGAAGCCGAAATCGTCGTCACGATCTCTCACCGAGATGTCGAAGCCGGACGTGGTGCTCGTCCGCACCGGTGTCAGGACGTCGAGGTCGGCGAGGGAGTCGATGGGTGACGCCTCGAAGTAATCGTAGTGGACGCCGCTCTGCGCAGCGCTCGAGTCGACGCGCAAAATCCATTCGCTCATCAGCTCGACGCCGGGCTGCTCGGCCAGGCTCTTGGCGAGCGGAGGCATGGCAATTCCGCCCACCGCTTCCATTCGGAGATAGATCGAGGAGAGATCGGGGTCGCCCGGGGTGATGATGTTCAGGCCTGGAATCCCGAGGTCGTTTCGGACGGGCCCCCAAAGCAGGCCCTGCGCCTCGAGCGGCGTCCAGAACCTGGTGTCGAAGCCACCGATGCCGGTGCCCGGCTGATGGCAGCTCGAGCAGTTCGAATCGAGCCAGGAGCGCGCCCGGTCCTCAAGCGATGCGGTGACGTCCCCGAGCGCGCGCGAGCGAAGCATCCCGGGAATGGCCGCTGGGTCGAGCGCGGGCGTGAACATGCCCAGATCGTTCCAGGTGAGGAGCTGGTTATCCGTGCGCCCGGAGCTCTCGTAAAAGAAGTCGCCGTTGAGCTGATGGGTGCGTGGGCCGAGCGCGCCGCCGGACTCTTGCCGGTGGCAGTCCATGCATTCCTGGCGAGAGGGGAACGACCAGGTCTGGTTGCGCGTGCCGCCCCCAGCGAGCTGGATCGTGTAGTCGTCCGTTTCACCGGTGGTCAGCAGGACTGCATCGGACTGGTCGGGCAACCAGCGATAGGTCAACGCGTACCAAATCTGATCGTCGCCGAGCACCATGAAGCGGGTCTCGAGCCGCGTCGTCACCGAAGGGTCGCTCTCGTCGAGCCCCAGGTCGAAGTGCTTCATCAAGACGGTGCCTACGGGGTACTGCCAGTAGCTCGATTCCGCGAATCCGATTTGCTCCGCGGGGGTGTCGCGAACACCGTCGTTCGGAACTGCGATCCATCGACTCTTGAGCGCGGCGTCGGACCAGAAGGGCTGGTTGAGCGTGTAGGGGACCCACACCGGGCTCGGCGTCAGATCGGTGAGGTCGTCGAAGGCGCCGAGCTGCGACAAATATGCGGGAGGATCGGGGACGAGTTGACCGATGCGCTCGAGCTCCCAGATGGGGCCCCCACCGATCACGTCGCCCATGAACGTTTCGCCGTTGCGGTCCTGCCCCCAGGTTCCGAGCCCGCCGGGCGTGAACTCCGTGAGGTACTCCTTGGTGGCCGTCATCGTGGACGGGTCGAGCGTGATCGCCCAGATGTTGCCAGTGACGTAGTCGCCGGCCAGATAGCGGCCGTAGAGCTCCGGATATCGAGTGCCCCGATACACGTAGCCTCCGATGATGGCGCGCGCTTCGGTCCGCACGAAATCGATGACCGGATCGGTGAGCGTGCCGATGTACGAGGCGGGCTCGGGGTAAGGGCCGGCGATGAGGCCTTCTCGAAAGGGCCAGCCGTAGTTGTTTCCGCAGAAGATGACGTTGATCTCCTCGCGGCTGTTCTCGCCGACCTCGCCAGACCACATGTAGTCCGTGACTGGATCCCAAGCGAGCCGGTGCGGATTCCGGTGTCCGATCGAGCAGTACTCCTCGAAGTTGCCGCCATTCACGTCGAGCCACGGATTGTCGTCTGGAATGCAGTACCACTGGCCCGAGATCTCGTCCGTGGTGTCGTAGATCCGCCGCGGCAAATGGCTCCCCGCCGGGCAAACCCAACCACCTTGGCCGTCGCTCGTGACGTCGACCGCCAAGCGCATCGACCCGCCCTCGAGGTTGTCGACGATGTTTTGCGCCGGGAGGTATTTGAACTGATCGCCGATCGTCAGGACGAGGTAACCGTCATTGCGAAACACCATGCCTCCACCACGGTGCGAGCCGTTGTAGAGGCGCATGTTGATCATGACTTTCTCGGAGGTGGGGTCGGCTATCGTCGAGCCGTCGGGTACCTCGAAGCGCGAGAGACGAAGGTACGCGCCGAAAAAGCCGTTGGTGGACCCTTTGGGAACCGAGGGGTCGCAGCTGGCCAAGTCGGTTTCGAGGCCTTCACCGTCGGCCCTCGGCTTGATTTGGCAATGAGACGAATAGTAGACGTAGAAGTAGTTCCGGAACTCGGATCCCGGCTGGCCGAACTCGGGGTGAAAGATGAGGCCGAGGAAGCCACCGTCCCACACGGCCCATGCCCGGTCGGTCAGGTCGATGAACGGCTCCACTTCTGCTTCGGTGACGTTGGGATCGTTCGGGAACGAGCGAACGAAGCCGTCGCGCGAGCCGACGTAAATCCGGTCGTTCGACGGGTTCGAGGAGATGACCAGCGTGTCCCCGAGGTTGGTCAAACCGGTGAACGCTTGCGTTACCTGCCAGTCCGAGCTCCCCGGGGCATTGGGGGTCCGTACCGGGAACACGCCGTCGAGGAACGGTCCGACGGGCACTGGGGGTCCATCGAGACCGCCCTTCTGCTCAATTGCTTCTTCCGAAGCGGCGGAACCATCGATTCCGCTGGGGTCATTCGAACCGTCTCCCGAGACGGAATCGAAACCTGTGTCAGAGCAGCCTACGACTGCAATCAGGGCGACAAGAACGAAGCGCACGACCACACCGAAGCGGGACGACAACAAACCGACCATGTGTTGATCTCCTGCGGAGTCTCGTTGGGAAAAGGGGGGCGTCGCATCACGCTCGCGCATGAGCGGCGGTAGACTCACGACGATAACCGACCTGAACAGAAGATGCACCTTCAGGCCCCGAAAAATCGTCCGCGCCGCCCATAAAATCGCTGACCGTCGCGGGTTTGTGAGCCACCCAACACGGAGCAGCGATAGCGTCATCGGCTTGTTTCGGATGAGCCACGGTCGAGCTCCCGTTGCCACCTCGCAAGACCGCCTTCCGGCTGATGCCCCCAGCGCTTCGAGGCCTGCTTCATGCCAGGCTGCGCACCGGCCACCAGCTTCCGAAAGCGTTGCAGCGCCCCTGTTCGTTGACTACGCATTAAGACTCACATGCATTGGACTGTCGCCGCTCCCTTCATCCACGACCTCGGAGCCGAAGATTCGGGCTGGCTGACGCCGTTCGTTCCCGGCACGCGCCACGAGTTCGCGATCGTTCCGCGCCGCCGGCCTCTCGCGAACTGGCATGACCGCGCGTCCCCCGTCAGCACGCGCGAAGAATGGGTCGATTACTGGCACCATGCCTCCGACACGCTGGCTGTGGCGCGAGAGGGCATCATCACCGTATTTCCTCAGTTGCCCGCTCTGATCGGTTTGAGGCAGCGATTCTCTCGAAAGAAGCATCCGCTCGTCGCGTGGTTGTTCAACGTCGGGGTGTGTTACCCGGGTTGGAGAGGATCGGTGTCGCGATTCGCCTTGGCGGACGTCGACCGATTCGTGTCCCATTCGCGACGCGAAGGCGACATGTACGCCGAGTGGCTCGGGCTGCCCCGGGAGCGGTTCGTGTTCGTGCCCATTCAGAAACCCGAGATTCCCGTCGAGTACGAGGAAGATCAGGAAGACCCTTTCGTGCTGCTTCAAGGATCGGCGCATCGAGACTTTCCGACGTTCATCGAGGCGGTGAAGCGACTCGGTCTGCGGGCGGTCATCGTTTCCGGGCCTCGCGCCCTCGAGGGCATCGACGTGCCTCCCAACGTGGAGACGCCATTCGGCGTGTCCAAGGCCGACTGTCTCCGCCTCGCGCAGCAAGCTCGAGTCAACGTCGTCCCCATGATTCGTGACGACGAGGCCACCGCTGCGGGACACGTCACGATCGCCGAGACCATGTGGATGAAGCGGCCTCTCATCGTGTCGAACTGCAACGGAGCCGACGACTACGTCATCGACGGCGAGAACGGCTATCTCGTCGAGCCGCATTCCGTCGATGCCCTGGCGGATGCCATCAAGAAGCTATGGGACGACGCGGACCTCCGGTCGCGCATTGGAGCCCAAGCCTACGACCACGCGCGGAGGACGTTCAGCGACGAAGCCGCGGGCGCCACGCTCGGGCGGATTCTCGACGACGTCGCCGACGAAATCGGTGCTCGTTAACCACCCTGCGCCGGGCTTGTTATGCTTGTCCGAGGGAGCCGGAAAAGATGAAGGTAGTCATATTCTGCGGAGGATACGGTACGCGGCTGCGCGAGCATTCGGAGACCATCCCGAAGCCGCTCGTCGAAATCGGATACCGCCCGATCCTCTGGCATCTGATGAAGTATTACGCGCACTACGGGCACAAGGAGTTCATCCTTTGTCTCGGATACCGCGCCGATCTGATCAAGGAGTACTTCCTCAGCTACAAGCCCTATCTATCCGAGGACGTAATCATCGACCCGAACGGAAACGGCTCACCGGCGAGAAGCGACATCGCGGACTGGCGTATCCACCTGGTGGACACCGGCATGAAGACGAACATCGGCGGACGCTTGATGGCCGTGCGCGATCTCGTCGAGTCGGACGAGATGTTTCTCGCGAACTACGGCGACGGGCTCTCCGATTTGCCTCTCGATGCACACGTCGACAAGTTTCGTCGGTCGAAGGCCGTTGCGGGCTTCGTCGCGGTCCAGCCATCGCAACAGAGCTTTCACACGATTCGATCGAACGGTGACGGGTTGGTGACGGAGCTCTCGCCCATGGCGAGCTCCGACCTCTGGATCAACGGAGGATACATGGTCCTTCGCCGCGAGGTCTTCGAGTACATGCGCCCCGGCGAAGAGCTCGTCGAGCAACCGTTTCAGCGCATGCTCGCCGAGCAGAAGCTCTTCACGAACAAATACGACGGCTTCTGGAAAGCGATGGACACTTTCAAGGACAAAGTCGCCTTCGATCAGATGAATGACGATGGCAACAAGCCCTGGGAGGTTTGGCGCTAGCGCAAAGGGCGGATACGCCTTTGCGCCGTGCTAATCTGAGGCATGAAGTTCATCGAAACGCCGGTAAAGGGCGCCTGGCTGGTCGAGCTCGACCGCATCTCCGACGATCGCGGTTTTTTCGCCAGAAGCTGGTGTCAGCGTGAGCTCCAGCAAAAAGGCCTGAATAGCGAGCTCGTACAGATCAACGTCGGCTACAACGTCCGAAAGGGCACGCTTCGGGGCATGCACTACCAGCGTGCGCCGGAAGCCGAGGTCAAGTTGGTTCGCTGCACGATGGGCGCCGTCTACGACGTCGTCGTCGACCTTCGACCCGATTCACCGACGCATCGATGTTGGGCGGCTTACGAATTGACCGCGGAGAACCGGCGCCAGCTCTACATCCCGGAGGGTTGCGCCCACGGCTACCAAACCCTCGTCGATGATGCGGAGATCACTTATCTCACTTCGCGTTTTTATGCCCCGAAGCACGCGACTGGCGTCCGCTTCGACGACCCTGCGTTCGGAGTCGACTGGCCGCTTCCGGTCACCTCGATATCCGACGCCGACAAGGGCTGGTTGGACTACGAAGCTTGAAAGAGTATAGTTAATGTCCTTTCGGCCAAGCCATTAGGAGTCCATCATGATCATCGTCGACACCGCTCTCGAGAAGCGTGAATCGAGCAACAATCCCGTCCGCGTTGCGATCTTCGGAGCGGGGTACATGGGTCGCGGAATCGCGCGTCAGTTCCTCAAACCGCTCACCGGCATGCGACTGGTTGCAGTCGGCAACCGCACGCTGGCACAGGCGGTTCGCACGTACACCGATTGCGGGGTCGAAGGCGCGGTCACCTGCAAGACGGTGAGCCAGCTCGAGAATGCAATCGCCGCCGGGCGTCCCGCCGTAACCGAAGATGCCAATCTTCTTTGCGAGGCTGGGCCGATCGACGTCGTGCTCGAGGCGACCGGGGAGGTCGATTTCGCAGCAGGCGTTGCAATGAAGGCCTTCGAGAATGGCAAGCACGTCGTCTTCATGAATGCCGAGGTCGACGCCACGGTCGGGCCGATCTTGAAGACCTATGCCGATCGCGCCGGTGTGGTCATGACCAACACCGATGGTGACGAGCCGGGGGTCGCGATGAACCTATTCCGGTTCGTCAAGACCATCGGATACAACCCGGTGTGCGCCGGCAACATCAAGGGCATGATCGACCACTACCGCACGCCGGAGACCCAGCGGGGCTTTGCGGAGAAGTACAATCAAAAGCCGATCATGATCACGTCTTTTGCCGATGGCACCAAGCTCTCGATGGAGACGACCATCCTTGCCAACGCTGCGGGCTTCGGAGTCGCCAAGCGTGGCATGCACGGGCCCAAGTGCGATCACGTCAAGGATCTGCTCGACATCTTCTCGCCCGACATGTTCGCGGACGGGGGCTTCGTCGACTACACGATCGGCGCCGAGCCTCACACCGGCGCGTTCATCCTCGGGTACAACGAAGACCCCGTGAATCAGCAATACATGAACTATTTCAAGATGGGTGACGGTCCCCTGTATTGCTTCTACACGCCGTATCACCTGCCACATCTTCAAATCGTCACGACGGTGGCCCGCGCGGCGCTGTTCCAGGACCCCACCGTGGCGCCGATCGGCAAGCCGCATTGCGACGTCATCACGATGGCCAAGCGTCCTCTGAAGGCGGGCGAGATCCTCGACGGTATCGGCGGCTTCTGCACCTACGGCACGATCGACAACGCCGAAACCGCCATGAAGGGTCGATATCTCCCGATGGGGCTTTCGGTCGGTTGCCGAGTCAAGCGCGACTTGCCCATCGATCACCCGCTGACGTATTCCGACGTGGAAATGCCGGCCGAGCGACTGGTGGACGTGCTACGTCGCGAGCAAGATCAGCGGTTCTTTCCCGAGCTCTTCGCCGAAGCCGAGAGCGCGGCCGAGTAACTAGCCGACCCGTCCGCTTCCGACCGCTACGTACTTCGAAGAGAAATCCTTCGGGTCGTAGAATTGCCTGCCATCCACGACTACGGGTGGCTTGGGCATGGCTCGGAGTCGTTCCGGTAGGTCCGCGAACTCTCCCCACTTCGTGACGAGGACCACGGCATCCGACTGAGCGAGCAGCGCGTCGACGGATTCCGCTGTCTGCAGGTCGACGGCATTGGAGATCGACTCGTCTTCCTTGACCACGGGGTCGTATGCGATGACCTTGGAACCCGCCGCGTTCAGCTCGGCGATGATCGGGACCGCTGGCGTCTGCCGAGTGTCGCTCGTGTCCGGCTTGAAGGCCAGGCCGAGTACTCCGATCGTCTTGCCAGAAAGACTGCCTAGCTCTTCTCGCAACAGATCGATGACCACTTTGGGCTGGCGCCGGTTCACGTCGCCCACAGCCCTCAGCAGGACGGGATCGACGCCGCGGTTCTCGGCGAATTTCACGAGCGCCGCCAAGTCCTTCGGCAGGCAGCTACCGCCGTAGCCGCACCCGGGCTGAAGAAAGCCCGTGATTTGCGCGGCCTGCCGCCCGTAGCGAGGCGTCATACGTGTCAGGTACTGAGAGAGGTGAATGCCCTCCATGACCTTGCTGCCATCGATGTTCCCGACGGCTGCGGACAAATTTCCGATCTCGTTGCTGAACGAGATGAGCGTTGCCAGCAGCACGTTCGAAGAGTACTTGATCATCTCCGCGGTGGCGGTGTTCGTTTCGACGCGCGGTGTGTCCGGGAACGCGGCGTAGAGTTCCCGCAGATCGTCGAGCACCTCGGGCGTGTCGGCGCCGAACACCAGACGGTCTGGATTCATGAAGTCGTCCACGGCCTGACCCTCGGTCAGAAACTCCGGATTGGCACCAAATCCAACCTCGGCTCCTTCTGTCTTTTGAGATTCGGCTTTGACGATCTCGGCCACCACAGCGCGGGTCGTTCCCGGGACGCAGGTGCTCTTGAGGATGACCGTGTGACGGCCGCTCGTGCCACGCAAAGCTTGCCCAATCTGCTTGGACGCGGTCTTCACCTGGGTCAGGTCGATCTCACCCTCGTGCGTCGGAGTGCCGACTGCGATCAGCGTGAGGCTGCTCTTTCGGACGGCATCCGCGAGATCGGTCGTGAAGGTGAGCGTCTTTCCGATGTTCCTTTGCAGGATCTCGGGAAGACCGTCTTCGTGGATGGGGCAATGGCCCTGCCGCAGCGCCTCGACCACCTCGCGTCGCGAGTCGACGCAGATGACTTGGTGCCCCTTGTCCGCAAGGCAAGCGCCGCTCACCAAGCCCACGTAACCAGTGCCAATGACAGCGATGTTCATATGCCTGCCGGATCCATGTTGTGTGCGTACCAGATGATCGTTCGTCGGACGCCCGACTCGAGGTCGTATGCCGGGCGATAGCCGAGCTCCGTCCTCGCCTTGGTGATGTCGGGGCAGCGGCGGTTCGGATTGTCGACCAGGTATTCGGCCTCCTGATTGGCCTTGTGAACCACGCGCCCCGAATAACCGAATAGATCCTTCGCGGTCTGAACGGTCATCGCAGCGAGGTCACGCATGGAGATCTCGGGAGTCTCGGTTCCGACGTTGTACGCCTCTCCGGGTCGTCCGACCACGAGCACCTTGTAGTAACCGACGATGGCGTCTGCCGAATAGCAGAAGGTTCGGGTCGGCGTCCCATCCGAGTACATCACGATGTCTTCGTCTTCGAGCACGCATCGGCAGAAATCCGGCAAGACCCTTCCATCGTTGAGCTTGAGACCAGGCCCGTAGTTGTTGAAGGGACGCGCCATTTTGACCGGCAGATCGTAGACTTTCGCGAAGGTGACGCAGAGAGTCTCCCCGAAGCGCTTCGACTCGTCGTAACAGGCGCGCGGCCCGGTGCACGATACGTTGCCCCGGTACGTTTCGGCGGTGGGAATGTGCGCGGGATCCGGGTCGCCGTAGATCTCGCTCGACGAGTAGAAGAGGAAGCCCGAAATCGGGTGACCTTCCTTGCCTTGCTTCACCGAGAGATCGAGCAGGTAGCGCAGTCCGTTGATGTTGGCATCGATGCACTCGAGCGGGTACTTGCGGTAGATCATCGGGGACGCGATGCCAGCCGCGTGAATGATGTAGTCGAGCTTCGGAAGGTCTATCGGCTTCGACAGGTCGCTCACGATGAGCTCGACCTCGCCGGCGTCAGCCAGCTCCGAGAGCCATCGAGGCTTTCCACGGAAGAAGCTGTCCAGGGTGATGATGCGAATCTTGTCACCGGCGGCAGCGCGGCGATTGAAGTGCACTGCGCCGAGCACCAGGTAATAGCCGAGAAACCCGGCCGCTCCCGTGATGAGGAGCGTCTTGCCCGCGATTTGCCCGAGCTCGTCGGAGAGCTCGTTGACGATGTGATCGAGGTCGGTGCTCAACACCTCCTCATAAGCCTCTTTTGATATCTTCACGTTCTCCTCTGGTGCGAAGTGTGGCAATCGGCCGGTTTACAACCCGCTCAGCTTAACACAACGAAATGGCGGCAGCACAAAGCAGCCGGGCTCGCCACTAGGACAATCGGACCTTTCGGCCATAGAAGGCCTCGGCGAACCGGTCGGGCGCCGCGCACTCGACGCCACGAAGACGCATGAGCCCTCGAAACGTGTCCCGGTCGAACCAGGTTCTCCCAGCCTGCGTCGGGAAGTGCTCGTACAGAAGGTCGACTTTTCTGTCGCAGGTCGCTTCGTCGAGTGCCACGAAGACGTTGGGTTGACCGAGGTCGCCATCGTACTTGGGGATCTCGTACTCGAGGATCAGATGGTGCCGAAACGTGTTCCAGGTGAGCTCGGAGATCACGCGGTGATCCTGGTGCTTGTCGAGGCCATGATGGGTCAGAATGACGTCGGGTGAGACCTTGGTCTTGAGCTCCTCGAAGGTTTGTTTGATCTCGGAGAAGTCGCTCGGAAAGAAACTGTCTCGGAAGGAATGCAGCTCGATGCGTGGCTCCTGACTCGAGGCCAGAAAGGCTTCGGCGCTTCTTTGCGCTTCGATACGCCGATCTCCGCGTGCCGCGAACACGACCCAGTGAAACTCGAGCTCTGAATTGCGCGCGCTCCAATGCAGGATGGTGCCGCCACAGCCGATCTCGATGTCGTCGGCATGGGCTCCCAGGCACAGTACGGTTCGAAAAGATTTGGGTGTGAGCTCTATCAACGGTGCGTTCTCCCGTTCAATGAGAGCCATGGATGCTGTCGACTAGCACCTTGGCGCTGCGTCTGGGGTGAAAATGCTGGAGAATCCGCTCGCGTCCCGCACGTCCTAGGCGCGCGGCGAGCTCGGGATCACGAGCGAGGGCGGCTAGGGCTTCCGCCGTCTGCTGGGGTTGTGAAGGATCCACCAACAGGCCCTCGACGTCGTGTCTCACCAACTCGGTGACGCCGCCGGTTCGGGTCACGACGACCGGGACCTCCATGGCCATCGCTTCCATCGTGGCAACGCCGAGGGGCTCTGCCTCGCTCACCAAGGCGAAAACATGCGCGGTCTCGAGCGACTCCCGGATGGTTTCTTCGGGCACGCTGCCGAGGAGACGCCCAGCCTGGGCCACACCCAGACGCTTGCTCAACTGCCGCAGCTCTTCGGCATGCCCGGCGCCACCTCGGTCTTCCGATCCGGCAATGTCCAGCTCTGCCGGGATGCCGAGCTCGCGAAGGATGCTCACTGCCGTGATGAGGACCGAATGGTTTTTGCAGGGATTGATGCGACCGCAGCTGAAGATGCGAAACGGTCCCTCGCCACTCCACGGCCGATACGGAGCCCCGCGATTGAAGCGGGTCGCATCGACGCCCATGGGCGCGATCGCAATCCGGCTAGGGAGCCGAGCGCCGAGCTCCCGGTGCACTTCCTCGTGAAGCTGCTGGGTGATCACGATCCCAAACTTTGCGTGGCGCCATTTTTCTTTTTGATTCGGCCCGTAGTTGCTGAGCGGCCCGTGCAAGGTGAGGCTGTAGGGTACGCCCGACAGCAGTGATGCGAAGAGCGCCACGTGGGCCGTGTCGGCGCACGAGTGCACCTGGAGATGCGTCCATTTACGACGGCGAGCCAGATAGGCGAGCTCGGCGCCGATGAATATCAGTGGCAGGAGGCGGGCCCTCTGCCCGGCGGACAATCCTTCGGCGCGCCGAATCGAGCGCAAGCATCGGAACAAACCGGCGGGACCGGAACGAAAAAGCTCCCAAGTGGTCCCGATCAAGCTTTGGCTCGGGGGAAACAGGTACGTCGTTCGCGCCTTGGCGTCCGCCGTCCAGTTGCCCGACATCTCCTCCGTGGGAGGTCGTGTGGAGACCAGATCGACCTCCACCCCCATTTCCTCGAGTGCCTTGGTCTCACGCCAGAAATAAGTTTGCGCGCTCACCGGGAACTCGTTGGTGAGGTAGCCGATGCGATCTGTCATGAGTCGGACACTCCCAGCAAGCTTCACGAAGTGTTTCATGCCGCTACGAGAGCGGCAAGGGATGACGAGGTTCCATCGCCCTCAGCGCTCGGTGCGTTGCCAACGCCGTTCGCGTCGCCCGAGCAAGAAGGCTGCGTAGAGAGGGATCTTCCAAGCGAGATAGAGTGGAACCAGCAGCAGATACCGAAAGGGGATCAGCTTCCGCCCATATCGCGCCCAGGCGGCGGCGACGCCGATCCCGACCAATGTGAGCCCGATCACACTGATCCACGCGGGCACCGCGCTCCCGCCAAAGACGACGATCGGAGTGCTCATCGCGGCAGAGAGAACCAAGAGGCCTACGAGCAGCGCAAGCGGAGGCACCATCAAATCCGCGCCCATCGCGACCAAAGAAAGCCGGCCGCGCGCCATCCCGGTGGCTACCAGCCGGGGACCGTAGTGAAAGAGCGCAGTCAGCTGTCCGTGCTCCCACCGGCGCCGCTGCGCCATCGCAGCGCGTCGGCCGGCCGGCAGCTCGCTTCGCACTCCGGCTTCGATGCACAGCAAAGGCTCGTGGCCCAACAAGGCGAGCTCGATGCCAACCGCCAAATCCTCGACGAGATGCGCCCCGAGATCCGGAGCGGCGCGCAGAACCGGCCACGGAAATGCCATGCCAGTGCCCGTGAGCTGGCACGGAAGGCCGAGCCGCAAGAGTCCGCGAGGCCGCGCGCGATTTCTCACGAGCATGGCGAGCGCCGAAATCATGGACAAAGGGGAGCGATCGACGGGTCGAGAGACGTAGTCTGCCTGCACCGGCCGAAGCGTCGTGGTTGCAACCTCGACGAGCGCGTCCACCGAGCCAGGCGTCAAGCGACAGTCCGCATCGACGATGAGAACGAGATCTGGTGGGTCGGCTGCCAGGTGGTCCGTGCCAAAGGCCAATGCGTAGCCCTTGCCCCGTTGCTCGGGCGCATGACGCTCGATGACCTCCGCGCCGGCTCCACGCGCGACTTCGGCGGTATCGTCGGTGCAGTTGTCCGCGATCACGACGATTCGGTCTCGGGGGCCGAGCTGGGAGCGAACGTCCGCGATGGTTGCGCCGATGCCCTGGCTCTCGTCGTGCGCTGGGATGAGCACGACCAGTGAAACCCCGTCCGGCCGCGTACGTCGAGCGCCCGAACCGAGGAACACGCTCGCGATGCACTCGACGAAGAAGATCAACGCCGGCGCCAAGAGGATCGCGGCGACGACCGTAGCTGCCAAGGTGAGCAAGAACATCATGTTCGCACGGCTCCACTCTCTTGGAAGCCTTCGACGAGAGGCTCGGTGGCCGTTCGCGTGTCGTGAGAGGCGAGGACGCGTCTTCTGCCTTCAGCGCCGAGTGCGGCGAGCTCTTCGGGGGTGGCTCTCAAGGCTTCGAGCATCGCTTCGACCAACCCCTCGACCGATCCGGCTGGCACGAGCCAACCGCACTGGCGGGGCTCGACCAGCTCCGGAATCCCGGCGATGTAGGTCGAAATGACGGGTCGACCGAGCGCGAGCGCTTCCATGATCACCACGGGCAGGCCCTCGGCGAAGCTCGGCAGGACGAAGGCGCGGGCGCTGACGAGGTGTTCCCGGACTTCGCCGCCAGAGGCCCAGCCCGTGATGGTCACCATGTCGCCGAGCCCATGGCGATCGATCAGGGACTCGACCTCGGCTCTCATGTCGCCGTCTCCGACCAGCACGAGCTCGAATGGCTCCCCGAGGTCGCGAACCTTGGCGGCTGCCTCGATGAGCAGGAGCTGACCCTTCTGCTCGCAGATCCTACCCACGCAAACCAAGCGGCGCGAGTTGCCGGTAGGCGCGACCTGCGCGTCGATGTAGGAGCGGTCGACGCCGCACCGCACGACCTTGACCTTGGGCCAGTGTTCGTGAGCGCATTGCCGGTATAGCTGGCTTCGGCCGAAGCTGCTCACTCCCGCGACGAAGCGCGCCGCCTCGATCTTTTCGGTCAGGCTTAGTTGCCAGGGTTTGTCGAACTCTTCGGGCCCGTGCACCGTGAAGCTGTACGGAGGCCCTCCGAGCATCTGGCAAAGCAGGGCGACCGCGGCTGGATTCGTCCCGAAGTGCACGTGCACGTGCGCACATTGCGCACGGCGAAACAACTCGAGCGTCGTGCACGCCGTCAACAGATAGCCCAGGTTGCGAACGAGCCCACGCTCGAGCCTCGCGCCCATGCGCACGCTCATCACCAGGGCTCTGAGAAAGCGAATGGGGCGGCGGATCGCCGTCCACGCTGCCGTGAGCAAGAGCCGCGGAATGCCTCTAGCCATCAACACGGTCGTGCGCGTCTGCTCGTCGATGTCCTCGGGATCGACGAGCTTGACGGGCGGCGGACGAATGGAGAATCGCGCGACCTCGATTCCCTTTTCTTCGAGGGCCGCGATTTCGCGTCGGATGAACGTGTGACTCACGCTCGGATACTGATTGGTGAGGTAGGCGACTTTCATCGAAGGTTTTCCGCCAGGACGCCCTCGTAGTAAGCCTTCATTCGGCGGGCGATCGCATCCGGCCCAAAACGAACCTCCGCATCTCGGGCCGCTTGCTCCCCGAGCTTCGCCGCGAAATCCGGTCGGTCCAGCATCAATTCCAAGCGGTTTGCGAGGTCATGGGCGTCGCCGTTCTCGAACGACAACCCGTTCTCTTCGTGCGTGACCATTTCGGGGATTCCACCGGCGCTTGCGGCGACGAGGGGGCTTCCGAAGGCGAGCGCCTCCAAGACCACCATGGGAAAGACTTCGAACCGCGAGGCGACGATCGTGACGCGCGCCTTGCGGCGCCACTCCGGGATCTGATCGGCGGGCATCTGTCCGAGGTGCTGGATTCGGGAGCGCACGGACCGATCGGGTAGCCGCTCGGAGAGATATTCGGGCAACCCCACGGTCCTTCCCTGGCCGTCTTCGAGCCCCCGGTCGGGGCCGATGAACGTTAGCTTCAAGCGCGGCCGCTTGGCGGCAAGCTCGGCGAACGCGTCGATCACGAGGTCTCCGCCCTTGTGCCGGTCGAAGCGTCCGACGAACAGCAGCAAGTCCGGGTCGCTGGCGCTCAGCTTCCACCTGAGCGACGCATCGACTTCCGGCGCCGGATTGGGAATCACCCGGCCATGGGCAAGCTCCAATCCGTACTGTTGCCTGACGCGGTCGAGTAGATCCTGACAAGGCGAGGTGAGCGCTTTCGCGTTTGCGATGGCCGCGCCCTCGGAGGCGACGCGGTGCCGGAACGCTTCGTCTCGGGGTGCCCCCAGCGCGGCGCCGTTGAGAAACCACGGGCCGTGCAGACGCGTCACCACCGGAATCCGCGACCGCTTGGCCACGCGGCCGGCGGAGCCGAACGACTCCTCCATTTCGAGCAGGTCCGGCGAGAAATCGGGCTCGAGGTCCCGAAGACCCCTCATGACGTCGCCAGCGACGAGGAAGCTCGTCAGCTCGTGCGGTCGCAGGCGTCCGATGACCCGATGGACGACGTCTTGGATGCGGGGAAATCGATGCGCACACCCCGCGAGATCGACGACGTTCGCATCGACTTTGTCGGCCTTCACCGAGGCAGCCAAGATGCGGGAATCGACATCCGCTCGCCGGAGACCCTGCTGCAAGAGTGACACGTACGTGACGATCCCATTTGCGCATGCCGATGGCGGCCATCCAGGGCTGAGCAGTGCGACTTTCACGGCAGCAAGGCCTCGAGCATGAAACCCAGGAAGGCGGCCGCGCCCCAGATCAAGAGCCCCCGCAACTCAAACATCGGCCTCAAAAGCTTGTTCTTGATCAACCCCGTCCAAGTCACGATCAGAACTGGGACCTCGGAAAAAGCGACCCACCATACGACCCCGTTCAGCCCCCCGAAGTGCCACGTGACAGGAATGCCGATGACGATCCACATCGCCCTGCCAAAGCTTCGAGCGAATGCGTAATACGTCTTCCCCAATGAAAATAACAAGGTCTCACCGGGGGTCAAGAACGCGCTCATGCTGACTTGGATCGACAAGGCTTGAAGGATCCAGCCTGCCTCCTGATATCGATCGTCGTAGAGCAGGTCGATCAGGACGTGCCCGGCCGTGCACAACAGGCCCGCCGACGTGAGGAAAACCAAGTCCGTCCAGAGCCGGACCCTGTAGTAGCGCTCGGTCAGAAGGTCCCGGTCGGAACGCGCCGTCTCACTGAACACGGGAAAGAGAACGGAATGGGTCAGACCGATCTGGAGATTGGTCAGAGCCTCGGTGAAACGAGTGGCGACCGAGTAGACCCCCAACATCGTCATGCTGAGGTAGTAGCCCAACAAGAGTCGGTCTCCCTGGACGGCGATGAACGTGAACATCGAGCTCAGGAAGATCCAGGAGCCGAAGCGGTAGACCTCTCGCGCCGCTTCGCGATCCCAGTGAAGGCGATGGGGAAAGCGGGGAAGGTACACGTGACTGAGCGCCGCTTTCGCCGCCGTCCCGGCGAGGCTACCGCCGACCAGCGCCCAGACCGTCGGGCTCAGCAGCGCCCACACGACCATCACCACGATGGTCACGACCTGGCCCATGATTTCTAGTCGAATGACTGGCCCGAGCTCGAGCTTGCGTTGTTGCGTATGCAAAGCCGTGGACTCGAAACCCTGAATGAAGGATCCGGATCCCGCGGCGGCCAAAAGACCGACCAGCTCGGGCTGTTGGTAGATTTCGGCGACCGGCCAGGCGAGCATCGCGGCGCCGATGGCGATGATCGCGCCACGCAAGATCTGAATGGTCCACGCCGTATTGAGGAAGTGGGGCTCTTCGCCTTGCTTGTTGTAGACGATGCTCGGGCCGATCCCCAGGTCGGAGAACATGATCAGCCCGTAGATGAATACGCCGACGATCGCCGTGAGGCCGAAGGCCTCCGGGAAAAGGAGCCGAGCCAGGATGATGTTGCTCAGGAGCCTCAGCCCCTGGCCGAGCATCCGTCCCAAAACCGCCCAAGAGGCCGACCGAAGCGCCAAGGCTTTGAGCGAGCGTTGGGGAGGGCTTTCGTTTGAGGCAGGCTGCGAACTCATGATGGACCGGGTGGGCAGACTTCAGGGCTCGTCCCGGCCCTCCGCTCTCTCGCCGCTCAGCAACGCCGCGCGTGCTTCCACGGTAATCAGCCGCAAACCCCGGTTCAAGGCAAGTTTTCCGGCCTTACGAAACGCGAGCTCTCGGATCCGGGCGCTCTAGAAGACCTGCTCATCCGTACAGCCCGGGGCCCCCCGACTGTAAAGCAATGTAGAGATGCGTAAAACAGCTGCGGCCAGCTTTGCCTTCCCAAGATTCATCCCTAAAGCTTAATCCAGATGTTGGGGGGGAGACGTTCAGTGGTGCGAATCACTCTTGTGTGTGCGGCGCTATTGGCTTGGGGATGTGACGGTGTCATCGGCAACGCCCCCCATAGCGGTGGCAGCGGCGATCCACGCGGCGGGTCGAGCGACCCGTCGGCTAGCGCGGTGGGAACTCTCTTTGCCTGCGATCGGCCGGCGCCTGCACCCTCTACGGCGCGAATCGTGCGTCTGAGCGGGACGCAGTATGCCCATGCCGTCGACGTTTTGCGCAAGGGCCGATCGGCCGATGCAAACCGCGATCGCAGCGGGGATGCGAGCGCGAGCCCGTTTCAGGTGCCCAGCAGCGCCGACCGCTTCTCGAACCTCGCCGGCTCCTATTTCATCGGCGAGGCAGAGGCGTCTGCGGTCTTGGAAGCCGCCTCTTCGATGGCGACCGGGCTGGCAAGTGACCTGGTCAATGGAGGCGCTCCTTGCGCGGCCGATGGCTTCGACGAGGAATGCGCACGGTCGGTCGTACGTCAAAAGGGCGCGCTTCTCTTCGGTCACGAGCTCGGCGACGACGAGCTCGACGCATACGTGAGCCTTGCCACCGACCCGCGCGTGAGCGCCCTCGGGACCGAGGCCGCGGTGACGACCGTGATGGAGGCCTTGCTCAGCTCCCCGAGCTTCCTGTTCCGCACCGAGGTGGGGGAACCGGTCGGTGACGGCACGTATCGTCTCACGCCATTCGAAATCGCCTCGGCGATTTCTTACACGCTGACCGATGGGCCGCCGGATGCGGAGCTTTGGAACGCTGCCATGGACGGACGCCTGGCCGACCCGAGTGAAATCGAAGCCCAGGTGTGGCGCCTGCTGGGGCCTCTCGAAGAGAACGCGGCGTTGGAGCGGTTCATTCGCGAGTACTTCATGTATGGCAACGTGCAGAGTGTGGCCAAGGACGCCCAAGAATTTCCCTTTCACGACGCCCGCGGCCTCGACGAGGACACCACCTTGTTCGTGAGGGAGGCGTTGAGGCAGGCAGACACGGGATCGCTGATCGAAACGCTTCTCACGGCAGATTGGGGCTACGCCCGGACTGGAACCGCGGAGTCCTACAACCTGTCGGGCGGCTTGCCCGAGGATGGCTCGCCCGAGCTCGTCTCGTTCGTCTCGGGAAGGCGCGCCGGCATCATGACCCAGCCGAGCTGGCTCGTGGCCTTCTCGAAGTTCGATCACAACAACCCGATTCGTCGCGGAAAGTTCATACGGGAGAGCCTGCTCTGCGGGAACATTCCCGCAATCGACATCGGCATGATCGAGCCCTTGGTGCTGAGCGAGGACATGACCATGCGCGAATCGCTCGAGCAGCACCAGACGGATCCGAGCTGCATCGGTTGTCACAGTCTCATGGACCCGCTGGGCCTGGCCTTCGCCGAGTTCGATCACGTGGGCCGAGAGCGCGACATCGAAGCAGGTCGTCCGGTCGATGCGACCGGCGAGGTGACCGGGTCGGGGAGCCAGGACGGCCCGTTTGACGGCGCCGCGGAGCTCATGTCGAAACTTGCCGCGTCAGAAAACGTTCGGCAATGCTTCGTCGCGCATGCGTACGAGTATTTCCGCGGGACGCGCCGCACGAGCGCTGATGGCTGCGCCCTCACGGAGGCCGACGAAGCCCTTCAAGCTGCCGACGGAGACTTCGTGGCTTTGATCAGCAGTTTCTTCACTTCGGATGAGTTTCTCGTCCGGCTACCCGCGGAGGCGCAGTAATGGCCATGAATCGCCGAGATCTTCTTCGGACTTTCGGGCTCGGTGCCGGTGCGGCTTTCTTGTCCCCATGGGTCGAGCGAACGTTGTCCCATGCGCTCGGGCAGTCGATCGCGCCGCGCAGGCGCGTCATCATTTGCTCGGTCGTCGGGTTCGAGCCCTCGCGATTCGTGCCCAAGGAAGTCACCACGGGCCAAACGCAGGGCGAGGATCGACCTCTCCCCCCTGCAGTCGATCCGATAAGCAATTTCACCTGGCCCAGCATGTTCAGTCCGATCGAGGACTTGCGGCAGTACACCCTCTTGATCGACGGCCTGACGAATCCCATCACGGGCGGCGACGTGCACCATGGCTGCGGCTTCGGGGCCCTGACGTGCCAGCAACCGCAGGGTGAGCCGAATCGTCTCGCGCCTCCGCGCGGCATGTCGATCGACCAGTA
Organism: Polyangiales bacterium; assembly: GCA_035466435.1. Taxonomy (GTDB): domain Bacteria; phylum Myxococcota_A; class Polyangia; order Polyangiales; family Houyiibacteriaceae; genus SG8-38. The sequence goes on from DATIUW010000317.1 coordinate 19,851, forward strand.
CCTCGCTCAGACCCTGAGCGCGAGCGCGCCGAAGTCGTCGCTGCTCTTCGGCACTTCCTATGATTCGTTCGCCAAAGGCCTGGTCCGGGAGACCTCGGCTTTTTCGGCAGGGACGGGTCAGGCGCTGTCCCACGCGACGAAGGCAAGCGCCCTCTACAATGAAATCGTCGGGTTGGCGTCCTCCGATGCGAGCGACGTCGCGGAGGAGAACCGACGTGAAGCGTTGCGCGACGTGTTGCGCACCGACTTTTCCAGACTCCGGCAGCGTTTGGCCGGCCCCGAACGCGAGCGGTTGGAAGTCTACGAGACCGCCATCGCCGAGTTCGACCGGCGGTACGAGCTCCGCCAGGGTGTATCTTGCGGCTCGCCGCCCTCGGGAAGGGATTCCACCGAAAATTCACGGATGGAGTCGATGATGGACATGGCCACGCTCGCGCTCGAGTGCGGTCTCACCAACGTGGTCGGCATGGCCGTCGGGACGGCTGACAATCACGACGAGCATTTCCCGCGCTACGACGGCATCGGGACCGTGCCGGTTCACGAGTACAGCTCGCGCTACGGAGACCTGACGGACAAGGTGCATCAGTTCCATTGGACGATGCTCCGCAAGATGATCGATTCGCTCGATCAGGCGAGCGAGCCCAACGACGAGACGATCATCGTCTACACGAGCCCTCGTGGCATGAGCAACTACAGCGCTCACCACGGACAAAATACGCGTTGGCCGTTGCTGATGTACGCCAAGTCACCGAACATCCAGCTCGGGGGCCGCTTCTTGCGCTACCCACCAGCGGAGAGAAGCTTCGCGGAGTTCTGTCGCAGCCTTGCCCAGGTCGTGGGTGTCTGTCCGGACGGCTTCGCGACCGGCAGCAACGTCGTGGGGCCCGTCAGAGGTCTGCTCGACGAGGTCGTCGGAAGCACCCAATCCGCCTGCGGGTGACCCGGGCAGACGGCCGACGGGCGCGCTGCTCTCAATCGGTCACCGACCGGGCCCTCGGGGGTATTGCGAACGGTCTTGTGGCATCCGCCTTGCCATCCGTTAGACTGTCGATCGCCAATATGCCTTCGTTGATCCAGCCTTACGACCGGGACGCGCTTCGGGCGCAGTTTCAGCAAGCCGAGCCCTTTCCATTCATGGCGATCGACGGGTTCCTCGACCCGGCATTCGCCCGGGAGGTGGCGGCCTCGTATCCGACCTACGCCCAAGCCAGGGAACGTGGGTTGGAGTTCAAGGCGATCAACGAAAAAAAGAAGGTCCAAATCACCGACGCTGCGAGCTTTCCCGCACCGGTGAAGAGGCTGAACGAGCTTCTCGCTTCAGAAGAATTCCGCAAGGATCTCGAGTACATCACCGGTATCGAGAATCTGCTCGACGATCCACGGCTCGAGGGCGGCGGGATGCACGTCACGGGGTCGCGCGGGCGTCTCGACGTGCACGTCGACTTCAACTACGTCGAGGATCGCAAGCTCCACCGGCGTCTCAACATCCTCGTATATCTCAACGAAGGCTGGAAGGACGAGTGGGGTGGGGCCGTCGAGCTTTGGGACCCACAGGTCCGCACATGCGTGCACTCGTTCAAGCCGGTGTTCAATCGGTGCGTGGTCTTCGCGACGAGCGAAATCAGCTTCCACGGCGTCGAGCCCGTCACCTGTCCCGAGGGAACGCAACGGATCTCGTTTGCAGCGTATTACTACACCAAGGAAGCGCCTGCTCACTGGGACGGAACCAAGCACACGACCGTGTTCAAGGCCCGTCCCTACGAACGCATTCGCGGTCACGTCTTGATGCCGTTCCAACAGGCCCGCGAGCAGTTGATCCCGTCGGCGAAGCGGGTCGTCAAGAAGCTGATCGGCCGCGACTGAGTGCCGCTCGGCGGAGGGACGGGCAGGAAGCGCCTCGGGCGGGCTCCGGGCTGCGCATAATTGTGGCGCCGCCTGATGTGCCGCTCGGCTATGATACGGTTGGTTCGTGAACGCGCGTCGTGTGTTCCGCTGAGAGCCGAAGCGGAGAAAGTAGCAAACGGGTTGCTCTCCAAGTTTCGGGTTGCGAGAAAGCCGGGACGCGAAGCCCGAGATCAGAGCATCGAGACCGTTCGAGGCATCGCAGTGATCCTGATGGTGGCCGCGCACGTCATCGGAGACACCGCGAACAGCGGGATGCTCGTCTCCGACGACTCGTCCTGGCGTCATGCTTACCTGTCGTTTCAATGGCTCCGCATGCCGCTGTTCACCGTGGTTTCGGGCTACGTGTACGACCTTCGACCCATACGACGCGGCCTGGTGACCAAGTTCGCCCAAGGCAAAGCGCGGCGTCTCTTGATCCCGTATTTCTTCGTCAGCGCGTCCTTCATCTTCATCCAGTCGGTGGTGCCCGGCGTGCACGAGCACCTGAGCTACACGGCGCTTCCGCGGATCCTGGTCAATCCCTACGGACACTTCTGGTACCTGTACGCCTTGGCTTGGGTTTTCTTCGTCGTTGCCGCGGCCGATCTCGCGGGTGGACTATCGACTCCACGACGATGGCTCGCCGGCTTGGGCCTCGCGATCCTTCTGTCCGAATGGAGCCCCTTTGCCACTCCGCTCTTCGCGGTTTCCGAAGCGTATTATCTCTTGCCCTATTTCCTCTTCGGCCTCGGGCTCCATCGGTACGCGGCGCTCTTCAGCACGCGTCGAGCCGTGCTCGTTGCCATGCCGCTATTGGCGGTGGGGATCGCATTCCAACAAGCAAGCTTGCTTCACGTCTGGAAGCCGACCGACTTGCAGTATTGGCTCCTCAACACGTTTCTCGGGATCACGGGCGCGTTCGCTTTGTTTCGGATCCGGTTTTCGTGGGGTCCTCTCGCGAAGATCGGGACCTATTCCTACGGCATCTATCTTTTGCACGTCTTCGGCACCGCCGGCGCGCGAATCGGGCTCAATCGCGCAGGCATCGGGGCCAAGGGCCCGATCTTCTTCGGCGCCCTCGTCGCGGGGATCGCGCTGCCGATTCTGCTCGAGCAGGTCATCGATCAGGTGCCGACGCTTCGCCTGCTGGTGCTCGGAAAGAGCACGCCAGGTCAGATCGCAGAGGGTGTGGTGAGCAGCGCTTGAGGTCGGAGCCTACTCGCCGAGCGGCTCGAGCTCGAGCCTCTGGCCGCCGCCGGCTGCCTCGGCCATGGCGCGTAGGCTCAGAAGATGCGAGCGCCGAAGGCGAGGAGCCCTGCGAAGTACGGGGGATCGAGGAGCCATGGAGTTGGGAAGCCGTAACTCACGCGGATGTCGACTTGGTAGCGTCCCGTCGGCCCGAACCGCAGGTCGCCGTGCAACGACACGCCGCCGGCCCCGCCGTAGACGTTCAAGTCTCCCGCGCGGGTGACGTCGTTGAACGCCCCGCCACCGACCAGCAGGCCGAGCTCGTGCTGCGAGCTCTCTTTGACTTTCAAGTGAAGACCGAGCTGGGCTGCCAAGAGGCGCTCGGAGATCAGGCCCGTCCAGGGAAGACCGGGGACCGGAATGACGTATGGGTTCACGCCGCCGATGCGTCTGCGGGTGATGTCGTCTTGGCGCCAGCCGTAGTTCCCCCATTCGTCGAGTTGCAACCGCACCAACGGCCCGAGTCGCCAGCCGGCCCGGAGCCACTGACTGACGCTGTACTGGACCTTGCCGGGATCGTTCCGTCCGTCGTCGAGCCCCCACGGCCGCACGTCGGATCGCAGGTCGAAGCCCCCCGTGATCCCCACGGCGATCCCTTCGATCCGCGGGAAGATGCGGTGGGCTTCCCATTCATGAGCAGGGACGTCGATCTTCCAGAAGTTGTAGCCGATCCGAGGCTCGAAGACCCAGGTGTCCGGTGGAAGCGCATAGGCGTCCGAGGTGTTGTCGCGCGGTCCGAACCACCAGTGTCGGGCTGCAACGATCAGCTCGAGCGTTTGATGGTCTCCCGGGTACCACTGCAGCTTGGTGTCGAGCAACAAGTAGCTGGCCTTGAATCCACGCTCGCTGATTCGACGGCCGCGCTCGAAGTAGTCGTTCAGAAGCTGCGAGATCACCGCCTCTCCCTCGACGAAACCAAAGAATGCGAGCTTGCCATCGGCGAAGGTGAGTCGCTCGATTCCCGCATGGAGCTTCGTGGTGTTGTAGAAGAGCCGCAGGTTGCCGTTGCCGACGATCCCCTCGCCGACGCTGTCGAAAGAAGCCCAACCGTGGCCCGTGAGCTGCGGCCCGAGGGTCAGCTCCCCTCCGCCTAGGGCCGCCGCGTGCCAACTCTCGGGCTGAGCCACGGTGGTGGCAGACGTCAGCATGGCGACGGCTGCCGCCAGACCAGCGCACGCATGCCACTGAATCTTCCGCACCATCCGAGCCTACCACGATCGACTCCCTGGCTGTCTTGGACACCGTCGGGATCTGGCCACTCTGCCGCTCCAGTCTTAGAAAGAAGCCCAGCATGACGGACGTTGCTTTTCCGAGTCGGTACCGCAATCGAGAGCGAGCCCGCCTGCTGTTTGGGCCCGACGCCGACCGCTATGCGGCGCTGTATCTGCAAAGCGATCCGATCGCCGACGAGCTCGCCCGCTGGCTGTCCGAGGGCGGCAACCCAGCGCGAATGCAATTCGAACGAGACTTGCGCGCTGGCGGAGAGGGCACGCCCCATTCGTCTTTGGCGCTCAGCCGCTTTTGCGAGCGTGCCGCGGAGCTGCCGGACTGGGTCGACTTCGACCAGATCGATCGCGGTGCGCGCGCGTATCAGCGCTTCGGGGTCATGGGGATGATCGTGCTGAGCGCGTGGTCGCTGATCAACGGATACCACTCGAGCGCCGCGGTCAAGCCGCTCGCCTTCACGGGCCAGCTTCGCCACAACACCGAGCGGCGTCTCGCCGAGACCGCCCGCTTCGTCAGTGAAGCCTCGCAGGTCGGGGGCTTGCGCCGCGGCAAACCAGGCTGGGAGATTTCGCTCCGGGTGAGCATCATTCACGCGCACGTGCGCAGCGCTTGCTCGAGCTCTTCTCGATGGCGGACCGAAGATTGGGGCGTACCGATCAATCAGGCAGACATGTTCGGCACGCTCTTGGAGTTCTCGCTGCTGGTTCTCGACGGTGCCCGCCGCTTGGGTTTCGTGGTCACCAAAAAGGAGCGGGAGGCGATCCTCGCGATGTGGCGATACTGCGGGCATCTGAGCGGCGTAGACCCTTGGCTGTTGGCGCAGCTCGGCGACGAGACGAAGACGCGCCGGATCGCAGACCTCATTCGACTGATTCAACCGGGACCCGATGAAGACTCCTTGGCGCTCACCCGCCAGATTCTGAAGGTCCCCGGCAAGAACCCCGACGGGAAAGCACCCTCGGCGTTCGCCGTGGCGGTCAGCCGGTTTCACAACGGGCTGGCGCGTGCGCTCAACGGACCCGAGATCGCCGATGACCTCGGGATTCCGAACGACCTGTGGCAGTACTCGATCTACCCGGCACGCGCGGTCATCAGGCCCCTCGAGCGGGTCCGATGCGTGGTGCCCGGCGCGACACAGCTCGCGTCCTTCCTCGGCAATCAAGTGGTTCGCAGAGATCTCACGCGCATTTTGGCGGGTGCCGAGCCCACGTTCTCGGCGCCGTGATTCCTCCGGCCGCCGTGCCCTGCGTCACATTTGTTCGTCCTCGCGTCCGCGGACCACGCGCTGTCCCGCGAGCGGGCCTTTGTATTCGGTGACCACGGTGCACTGACCTTCGTGTCCGTCGCGGTCGAAGTAAATTACGACCCAATCACGCACCCGACCGAGCTCGTGGGCACGATCGGTGTTTGAAAAGAGGGTCGTGAAATGCCAACCGTTCTCGTAGCTGTGCATGATGGGCAGCCACGCGGCGCCCTCGGGATTGTTGCGGCGCGGGGCGATGCGCGGCAGCTCGTCGGACTCGGCCTTCTCGCGATACTCCCGGTCGAGCTTCAAGAGAAGCTCGATGTCGGGCAGCTCATCGGGTTCCTGCGGCCGAGTCACCGCTGCGCCAGCTTTCTGCAGCTCTTCGAAGCGCCGGGCGCGTCCCCGGGCCGAGCGAGAGAGCATCGAGGCCAAGATCTCGCGAATCGCTTCCAGCCGGCGCGGCCCAAAGCCGGCTACTTGATCCAGCCGGCCGTCGTGCGCGGCCACTTCCAGCGCCTCGAGCGTGTCGATGTCGAGCTCGCGGTGGATGCGCTCCGCGAGCTCTTCGCCGATGCCGGGCACGGTCTTGAAGAGCTCGACCGGCGAAAGACGACCCTCCAGCCGCTCGAGCATGCGAAGACCTCCGGTGTGCGAAATCTCCTCGATGGCGCCGGAAAGGCTCGATCCGATTTGCGGGAGGGCGTCGAGGGCTGCCTGCCCTCCGGTCAGCGCCAGTTCCTGAATGCTTTCCGGGTGGCGTCGAACGACCGCAGCGCCGGCTCGGTACGCATCGATGCGATAGATGTTGGCGTGCTGCGCCTCGAGGCGGTCAGCCACCTGCTCGAGGACGTCTGCAATCTGCGCGTTGGTGATCGTTGGCGGCCTGGAACCCACGGTGCCAACGATTCAATCACGCTTCGATACCGCTTTCGAGCCGAAAGTCGTTCGCGGTCGGAGCCGCACGGGCAGGCCGTCGAGCGGCTTGGTGAAGGGGAAGTGCTGCAGCTTGGCCGGATAGTACCCCTCTTCGGCGTACTCGATCTGGTACTTCCCGATGAGCTCGCGGAAGGTGAGCAAGAAGAGCATGCGCGCGAAGTGCATGCCGATGCATTTGTGTGCGCCGCCGCCGAAGGGAATCCACATGAAGTTGTGTTTCCGGTGCTCGCTCACCTCTTCGGAGAACCGCGACGGCTTGAAGCTGTTGGGCTCGCTCCACCAGTCCTCCATTCGATGGATGTAACTGCTGGGAACACATACCATCGTGTCGGCCGGCACCCGCACGCCATCGAACTCGCATTCCCGGATCGTCCGGCGCAAGAAAAGGGGCACCGGAGGGTGCATTCGGAGCGTCTCGTAGAAGGCGCAAATCATCGGGTTCACCGAGTGAAACACCTCTTCGAAGCTCAGCTCGCGGGGCCAAGTCGCGACCTCTTCGGCAAGCTCTGCCTGCAGGCCGTAGTCGTGGCACAAGTGATAGGCGGCCATGGTCGATGCGCTGGTGGTCGTGTCGTGCGCTGCGAGCATCAAAAAGGCCATGTGGTCCGCGATGTCCTCGTCGGCGTAGTAGTCGCCGGTTTCGGTCTTCTCCTTGCAGAAATGGGCGAATACGTCTTTGTCGTCCGAGGCGCGCTTTTCGTCGATCAAATCCATGAAGAAGCGCTTGAGGAAGCGGCGGCCCTCGAGGCCGCGATGATAGAGAAAGCCCGGGATGTCGAGCCGCACGATCCCGAGCGCCCCTTCCATCATGTCGGTGAACGCTTGGTTCACCGCAGGCAGCTTGCTCTCCGTGTTGTCGACCCAACAAAACACCTCGAACGCGATGTCGAGCAGCAGACGCTTCACCTCGGCGTAAAAGCAGATGCTGTCCTGCGTCGCCCAGCGCTCGACGGTGCGCTCGACGATGCCTTGCACCCTGGCTGCGTACTCACGCATGGCGGGCGGCTTGAACGAGCTCTGCATGATGCCGCGGTGCATCCTGTGCTCGTCGTAGTCGCGCATGACGAGCCCTCCTTGGAAGAAGTCCGCCATGACCGACTCCCACCCCATCTTGATCGAGAAGTTCTTTTCTCGATCCATCAACACGCGCTGCGCGTGATCGGGATGGAGCAGCAGCACACACTTGTTGCCGGTGATCGAGATGCGGCTGATCGGGCCGTAGGTTTGGTAGTAGTGATCGAACAGCCCCTGCGGGTCCCGGAACATGTCCAAGGTCTTGCCGACGAAGGGCCAGCCGTATTCTCCGCGCAGATGGCGTAGCTTGCGATTCGCGGGTCGCTGGTCGTAGGGAAGCTCGGTAATTCGTTCCACGGCGCAACCATACAACTTGTAAAGTTAGAAGCGCAAGCGCTACGACGTGAAGGCTTGGAGGCCGGTCTGCGCCCGGCCGAGGATCAAGGCGTGGATGTCGTGGGTGCCCTCGTAGGTATTGACCGTTTCGAGGTTCATCACGTGCCGAATGACGTGGAACTCGTCCGAGATTCCATTGGCGCCGTGAATGTCACGAGCGACTCGCGCGATCTCGAGGGCCTTTCCGCAGGAATTCCGCTTCAACATCGAAACCACCTCGGCCGGGCATCGGTCCTCGTCCATCAGACGTCCGGCCCGAAGGCAGCTCTGTAAGCCGATGGTGATTTCCGTCTGCATGTCGGCGAGCTTCTTTTGGACGAGCTGCGTCGCAGCGATCGGCCGGCCGAACTGTTCGCGGTCGAGGGCGTACTGCCGGGCGGCATGCCAGCAGAACTCGGCCGCTCCGAGCGCGCCCCAGCTGATGCCATAGCGGGCTTTGGTCAGGCAGCCGAAGGGGCCTCGAAGGCCTTCGACCCCGGGCAGGAGCTGCTCTTCGGGCACGAAGACTTCCTCCATGACGATCTGTCCGGTCACCGACGCACGCATGCTCATCTTGCCCTCGATCTTCGGAGCGCTCAGGCCTTTTGCGCCGCGTTCCAGGATGAAGCCGCGCACCACCCCGTCGAGCTTGGCCCACACGACGAATACGTCGGCGATGCAAGAATTGGTGATCCAGGTCTTGGTGCCGCTCAGCTCGAATCCGCCACGCACCGGCACGGCGCAGGTCTGCATGCTGCCCGGATCGGAGCCGGAATCGGGCTCGGTCAGCCCGAAGCAACCGACCCACTGCCCGGCCGCCAAACGCGGAAGGTAACGTTGGCGCTGCGCTTCGGTCCCATATTCGCAAATCGGGTGCATCACCAGAGACGACTGCACGCTCATCGCCGATCGATACGCGCTGTCGACCCGGTCCAGCTCTCGGGCGATCAATCCATAGGCCACGTGGCTGGCGCCTGCGCCGCCGTAGGCCTCGGGCAGCGTCGAGCCGAGCAGGCCGCGCGCGCCGAGCTCGTTCATGATGTTTCGGTCGAAGCGCTCTTGCCGGTTGGCTTCGACGACGCCGGGCATCAGCTCCTTTTGGGCGTACTCTCGCGCCGTGTTACGGATCAGGCGCTCGTCGTTGGTGAGCTGCTCTTCGAGGAGCAGCGGATCCTCCCAGTGGAACAGAGGCTTGTTGCTCATGAAGTCAGACGTCCGGCTCGATTTCGCGATGTTCGAGTATGCACCGGGCACGGTCGTTTCGTCATCTGCAAAGTCGTCGAAGCCGCGGTCTCCAATGATCGCATCACGAGGCGGTCCATGACTCTTCTTCTCGTTCAGATCATCACGACATGGTGCATGACGGCGCTGATCTGGTTCGTGCAGCTCGTCCAATATCCATCGTTTTCTCGCGTGGGCGCCGACTTCTTTCCCGCGTTTCACACCCTTCATTCGAGCCGGATCACGTTCATCGTGGGACCCCTGATGATCGGAGAAGCCGTCTCGGCCGTCGGCCTTCTATGGAGACCAGCACGCGTCACCGAGAGTTGGGAGATCTGGCTCGGCATCGGTCTCGTGGCGGTGATCTGGGCGTCCACGTTCCTCTTGCAGGTCGCGATGCACGGACGGCTCAGCAAGGGCTTCGACGAGCAGGCGTGGCGTTTCTTGGTCACCAGCAACTGGGTACGCACCATGGCTTGGTCCGCTCGTGCGGCGCTGGTTACCGCGTGGTTGCGACGCGCGCTCGAGCAGAGTGCCGACCTCCTCGGTTGAATATTCTTTCTATCGATGACCTTCGCATTTATCATCAATCTCTCTCATGAACCGCGACCGTCCACCGCTCGACCCCATGCTTGCGGCGTTGGCCAAGCTCGACCTCAATCTCTTGCCGACCCTCGACGCCCTGCTGGAAGCGCGGAGTGTGACCGGCACCGCCGAGCGATTTGGAATTACGCAGTCCGCAATGAGCCACCGGCTCGCGCGCATCCGTGAGATTTTCGGTGATCCGTTGCTCGTGACCGCGGGAGACGACCTGGTGCTCACACCCAAGGCCGAGAGTCTTCAGACGCCGCTCCGGCTCGCGCTCGATCATTTACGCCAGGCGGTCGACCCGGAGCCCGAGTTCGACCCAAAGACCGCGGAGCGTACCTTCGTGCTCGCGGCGGCGGACCTCGCCGAGGTCAATCTCCTGCCTCCGCTCTTGCAACATCTCGGACGCGCGGCGCCGGGTGTCACCGTACGGATGGGGGGACGGGGCCTCGTGGCGGGCGACGCGCTCGCCGAAGGAAAGGTCGATCTAGCGATCGCACCCGGCGAGGGCAGCATTCCCGGCGTGGGCCTCGGAGACGTGCGGGGTGTGAGACAGCGCAAGCTTCTCACCGAGGGCTTTTCCGTACTGGCGAGACGGGGTCATCCTCGTGTTGGGCGCCGACTGACGTTGAAGCGCTACCTGGCGGAGACGCACGTCTTGGTGGCGCCGCAAGGCGAGCCGGGCGGCTTGGTCGACTCCATCCTCGCGCGTCAGGGACTTTCCAGGCACGTCGCGGTGCAAGTGGCGAGCTTTCTGAGTGCCCCGTTTTTGGTTGCCGCGACGGACCATCTATTGACCTGTCCCACCAGCCTCGCCATCGCGACCTCCGAGCCTCTCGGCCTCAGGATGCTCAAGCCTCCGCTCGAGCTGCCGAGCGGCTCCGTCTTCGTCTACTGGCACGAGCGCATGCACCGCGACCCAGGGCACCGTTGGTTTCGCGAAGCGCTCTTCGAGCTGGTGGCAAACGGCCCGAAGTGAGTGACCGGAACGGGAATCGTTCCGCCGTGCATGGGTGCCATGAAAATCATGCATGAGTATGAGTCACGCCATTCGTGTCATTGACCGTATGTTCTTCGATGTCCCCAACCTGAAGGAGAAGATCATGCGAACGATTGCCATCACCATGCTCGCTTTGACGTGCTTTGCGGGCCCCAACGCGGCCGAGGCGGATGACGAGCTCATTCTCTCGCTCGAGCCGGATCGCGCTCCGGCCTACGAGCTCAACTACGAGGAGTACAGGCTCGAAGAGCTGGAACGCGGCGCGCGCCGGTCGCGAAATGCGCTGATTGGGACCTCGGTCGCCGCTGCGGTTGGTTTGGCCCTGGTGATTCCCGCCACATCGACGCAGTGCAACTCGGTGCAAACGACCGGCAAGGACGACAAGTACGAGTGCACTCGCGCTGGCGACGTGTTGATCGGGGTGGGCTCGCCCTTCGTGATTGGAGGTCTCACCGGCGCCGTGGTCTCCGGGATCATCTTGGGGGTCCGCAAGGGAAAGATTCGTCGACTCAACGACAGCTTCAGCCCCACGAGGGCCAGAGCGTTGCGATGGGACGAGCGGAGCTCGCGATTCGTCTTTTGAGCGTCAGCAACCCACACCCATTTCCGCCACCGCACACTTGATCGGTGCGCCATGTCGAAGGTTGGCATTGAGATTGCGCAGGGCCGTACGAATGCCTTCCTCGACTACGGGGTGGTAGAAGGGCATCCCGAGCGCATCGTCGACGGTCATGTCGGCTTGGACTGCCCAAGCGAGCAAGTGCGAGAGATGCTCGACTTGCGGGCCAAATAGCTCTGCTCCGAGGAGCCGACCGCTGTGCTGCTCGGCGTAAATGCGAACCTTTCCGGCGTTGACACCTTGCACTCGGGCTCGTCCTTGATTGTGGAAGCTCACCTCTCCAGCGCTCGCGGCACAGTCTCCCAGCGCGTCATAGCCTCCGCCCACGATTCCGATCTGCGGGTCGGTGAACACGATCGCGAGCGGGGCGCGGCGCCATGCGGCTCGGACGTTGGGAAAGAGAGCGGCATTTTGGCCTGCAATCCGCCCGTCGTCTGCCGCTTCGTGGAGCACCGGATGGAGCTCGTTGGCATCGCCCGCCACGAACACCGGCGCATCGCCGAGCTGCAAGGTGTCCGGATCGATGGTGAAACGGCCTTCCTCATCGGGAGATACGCCCAGATTCTCGAGGCCCAGACCACGCAAGCGCGAAACGCGCCCCGCTGCCATCAAAACCCGCTCGAACGTCTCGTCTCGCTCCCTTCCGGCCGAGTCGACGAACCGAATGCGTACTCCTTCGTCGACGCGCTCGATCTTTTCGAGCTGGTACTCCGTGTGAATGTCGAGCTCCTGCGAGAGCGTCTCTCGCGCCTGTTCCAGGATGATCGGATCGGTCAGAGGCCCGATCAATCCATCGATCCCGAGTAGCGTCGTTCGCACGTCGAGTCGATGAAATGCTTGCCCCAGCTCGAGGCCGATGGAGCCCAGGCCGATGACCAACGTGCTCTCGGGCAAGGATTTCAGCTCGAAGACCTCTTCGTTGGTGATGAGCGCATCCTCGATTCCGCGGAACGGCAACGGCACGATGGGCGTGCTTCCCGTCGCGACGATCAGGCGATTGAAGTGAACTTCGGTCTCGTCTCCAACCAGGAGTCGGCCGGGCCCCACGATCCGTGCGCTGCCCTCGATGACCTCACCTGCGCTCTTTGCTTCCTCGATCACGTCCAAAACGAAACCGACGAAGCGGTCGCGCTCGGATTGCACGCGACGTAACACCTCACGTCCGTCCACCCGCACGCCTTCGGCGTGAATACCGAGCTCCGAGCTCTGGCGCGCGTGATGTGCGGCATCTGCAGCAGCGATGAGGAGCTTGCTCGGCATGCAACCGACCCGCGCGCAGGTCGTTCCGAACGGGCCGGGATCGATCATCGCCACGGAGGCGCCTTCCTTTTTGGCGGAACGCCAAGCGCTCAGGCCGGCCGAGCCAGCTCCGAGGATGGCCACGTCGACAGTGCGGGGCTGCTCGCTCACGTCATGCTCCTTTTTGGGGGCGATGATTCCATCGCGACATCTTTTTGGGGCGAACCGGCCGGAGATGCCAGTCTCGACATCGATGTAGGCCTCGGGTGAAGTCCAGGCTATCGTCCCGCTCGCGAGCCCCAGCATGACCGAATCCCCAAGCCTGCGCAGCGTGCTCAGACGCAAGCCCATCGTCGCCTGGGCGCTCTACGACTGGGCGAACTCGGCGTTCGCCACCACGGTCATGGCCGGCTTCTTTCCGGTTTTCTTCAGTGCGATCAGCGAGGACATCAGCACCGAAGATTCGCAGTTCTGGTTCAACGTGACCTTGGCTGCGGCGAGCATCCTCGTCGCGATCGCCGCCCCGCTCTTGGGTGCCATCGCGGACCGTGGTGGAAGCCGCAAGAAGTTTCTCACCTTTTTTGCCGGCCTCGGCGTGCTGATGACCGCGGCGCTCGCCTGGGTGCACGCGGGACAGTGGTGGATGGGGCTGCTTCTCTACGGCCTTGGCACCGTGGGCTTTGCGGGCGCCAACGTGTTCTACGATTCGATGCTGGTCGACGTCGCCGAGGAGGCCGAGCTCGACTTGGTTTCGGCGCTCGGCTACTCGGCAGGATACATCGGCGGCGGGCTGCTGTTTGCCGTGAATGTGCTGATGGTTCAGCAACCCGAGTGGTTCGGCCTGTCCGGCGCCGAAAGCGCCGTCAAGGCTTCCTTCTTGAGCGTCGGTCTGTGGTGGGCGGTTTTCACGATCCCACTTCTCGTCTCCGTGCGGGAGACGCCGACCGAGGACCGTGCCCCGAGGCTCGACGCCATCAGGGCTGGTCTAGAGCAGTTGGTCGGTACGCTGAGAGAGATTCGAAGCTTCAGGGTGTTGACGCTCTTCTTGGTTGCCTATTGGATTTACATCGATGGCGTGAACACCGTCATCAAGACCGCCGTCTTTTTCGGCGATCGGGTGCTCGGCTTGGAGCAAGCTGCGTTGATCACCGCATTGCTCTTGACTCAGTTCGTCGCGTTCCCGGCGGCACTCGGCTTCGGAGCTCTCGGCGCTCGGATCGGACCGAAGCCCGCCATCATGATCGGCCTCGGCGTGTACCTGGGCGCGTTGGTCTACGCCTGGCGGTTTCTTCAAGACAGCGCTGATTTCTACGTGCTAGCCGTCGCGATCGGTCTCGTTCAAGGCGGCGTGCAAAGCCTTTCCCGCTCCCGTTATGCCCGGCTGATCCCGCGCTCGAAGACGGCCGAGTTCTTTGGCTTCTTCAACATGGTTGGGAAGTTCGCCTCCATCTTCGGTCCTCTGCTCATCGCGTTCACCCCGAAGTGGATCCCCGGCGCCAGCGAGCGAGATGGGATTCTCTCGCTCACGCTGCTTTTCATCCTGGGAGGCTTCTTGCTCAGCAGAGTCCGCGTCGCAGCCGGCGTGGACGCGGCTCGGCGTTTCGATTCATGACCTGCGAGTGGGTTCCGTTTTGCAATCACCCGTAGCGGGAGGCCGGGTCGTTCATGATGTCCTTGAAGGTCTTGGCCAGCTTTCCAGCCTGAAAGCCGTCGATCACGCGGTGATCGAACGTCGCCGCGATACGCATGGTGGGCACGACGACGACTTGGCCATCCCTCACGCCTGGCTTGTTTTCCACGGCGCCAACGGCGAGTATCGCCGGCACTCGCGTGAAGGTGAGAAGCGGGGGAAAGGCCTCGCTGATGCCGAGCATCCCGACGCTGGTGATGATGGCGCTGCCGAACGGGTCGTTGGGGATGCCCACCGCCGACAGGTCGAGGTTGAAGTCGTACTGCAGACGAGCCACCAACCGCAGTAGTGGTCCCATCACGGATGGAGGCATCACGTCGAAGAGCTTCTTCGTCCGTTCGAGCAGCGGATCTTCGTGTTTGCGGACCTTTTTCGCACCTTCGCGAATCTCCCGGGCGATGTCTGCCATCGACTTGTGGTCGGCCCTACGCACGAGCGCCTCCGAAAGGTCGGCTTCCTGCGCGTGACTCGCATCGTCGGGGGGAACCGCGACCAAGACCGAAACGTCGATGTCGTCGCGCTTGAAGATGCGGCCTCTGCGGATCACGCAGTTGCATTCGGGATGCGCCGCCAGCGTGTCGGCGAGCGCCTTGGAGACCAGATGCGTGACGGTCAGATGCTCGCCCGTGCGCTCGGATTCCTTCGGCAGGAAATCGAGGGCCTTCGTCATGTCCAGATCGATGGTCCCGTAGATGGTGGGATCATCGGGTGGGGACCAAGCCACTGCGGCCATGCGCCGCCAGCTCGAGAGATTTCTGACGTAGTGTCCTGTGATGTTCTTGGCCACCGGTAGACTTCATTCATACAGGGTTCGTATGAAAAGGTGAATCCTGGGCCCGACGTCGCCTTTCTCGCCGGGCTCCGTCCCGCCCTCCGCATCTACCGCAAGCGCTGAGGGGACACGCAGCACCCCAGCAATCGCCCTGTTATCGGATACTTGCGAGGCACACCGCGATAATCCGCGGCAGACTGGATCGGCACGCCGTGGCAAGCGAGGGGCCTGGAATCACGCGGCTTTTTCAGCGGGTGCGGGTCCCCTATAATCGCCCCATGCGGATTGTGTTTTTGGCGTTGCTCGGGGTTTGCATGTTGCCTGGCGGTGCGCTCGCCGAGACACCCGAGGACGGAGAGGTTGCCGCGACGGTCGAGACGCTGCGCGCGGCGTCCCAGTATCCGACGCTGACTCGGGGTAGCGTGGTGTTCATCAACGCTCGAAGGTTGGTCGTGACCCAGGAGCTGCCTCCGGTGGCGACCGTCGCAGAAGCCCCGCCCGAGCCGCTCGTCGACGACGTCGATCAACCGGCGGCGCCGTACGAGGGCGCCATTTGGGTCGAAGCCCATTGGGCGTACGGACCGACCGGCTTCACGTGGGTCGCCGGCCGCTACGTCGCTGCGCGTCACGGGCACGTGTTCGTCCCCCCGCGCTGGGCGTCTGTGGATGAACAGTACTATTACTTCACCGGTTTCTACGTTCCCTACAACGTCTACGTGCGAAGCCACTTCAACCGCTACTATTACAGCGGTGTGCCTACCCCTTCGGCAGGGTCCACCCGCGGCCCGTACTGGCCGGTTGGTGCACCCTCGGTGGGAGGCAGCGCACTGACGAGCGCGAGAGAGCGCGACCCGTATTGGCCGATCGGCGCGCGCCGCTAGACCCATCCTTGACTTCGGACGGCGGCTGACCAGTCTTGCAACAGGAGATCCTTCGATGAGCTCATCGCCTCTGGGCCTGCCAGGCCCCATGACTTTTCTCGTCTTCGCGTTGCTTGGATTGGCCTCGTTGGGCTGCAAGGCCGATCAACTGACCAGCCGCGGGACCGACATCGTGCTCCTCTACGACGAGCCCGAAGGGTGCGAGAATCTAGGCGTCGTGATTGGACGCGGCGGAGGCTTGACGGGCGCCTACTCCAAGCCGAGCGTCAACCGTCAGTCGGCAGAGAACCAAGCTCGAAACGAGGCAGCGGCTCGAGGCGCCACCCACCTGTTGATGCACCCCGAGGAGGTTGCGCAGGGTGATGGAAGCGGTCCGGACTACCAGAGCACGACCCCTGCCATGGCGCACGGAAGCGGGACCGGTTCCACGGTGACCGTGTCAGGCACCGCATACAAGTGTGCGCCTGGCGCGCTCGTGACACAGCCGCCGGCGACGTCGATCCAGATGGGCAGCGTGTTTCTGGAGGTACAGCCGCCTACCTCGATCTCGTTGGCGCCTCTCGGCGAGATCCAGCACATCACCGTGTTTCGCAGAGCACCCAACGAGTCGGGCGCCGGCATGATCGAGACCGAAATGCTGCAGGTCGAAGACCCGGAAAAGGTCCAACAGGTCGTTGGATCCCTGCAGAAGCTGGAAGAAGATCCGCTGAAGTACATCCCGACTCACCGGGTCGAGTTGGTGGGTGAGCTCGGCACCCAGTCGCTTCTCTACGGCTTCGGCTATCTGCAATACGCAGGGAAGGTGTACCGCCTCACCGACGGGGCTTTCGAAAACGTGTTGATGCTTCGCGACCAGCCGGCGGAGGAGCCGGATGAAGAGCAGGTTGAGCAGCCGCACGAGGAGTCGGTTGAGTAGTCGGCGGACTGACCCGTTCGATGAAGCGACGGAGGTGCTTGGTGGTGCTCGGCACGTAGGGCACGAACCCCATGTGGCTGGTCGGGTACCAGTGGATTTCGGGTCTTCCCCATCGCGCCCACATCTTCTCCAGGACCTCCGGATCGAAGAAGTGGTCGCGCTCGGCGCCAAACAGGAGAATCCGATCCACCGAAAGCACGGGTTCGAGGTCGTTCCACCCGATTCTCTCGAAGAACGCGCCGAAGTCTCGCGGTGTCCACCCGAATCTCGCCAGGTCTCTGCGCATCGCGCTCAATACGGGCGCATCGCGTAGCAGCGCACCCATGTCCATGTGCGCGATCAGCGGCACGGAAAACGCGAATCGAGGCTCCAAACAGGCAAGCGCGGCCGCAAATGCCCCGCCGAGCGACAAGCCTGCGACACCCACGGGCGCAGAAGACTCCTCGGCCATGACTGAAAGCAACGTTCGCGCGTCGAGGATGGTCTGCCGCATCGCCTCGAAGCTCCGCACCACGTCTGCGGTCCAAAAACGCTCCCCATCGTACGGCGAGCTGCGCGGTTTCCGGCGGCCGTGATACGGCGGCTGCATGTGCACGATCTCCATACGCAGCGATCGCGCCATTCCACTCAGAAGGGTCAGCTCCTCCACGAGCGTCTCGGGCTGCATGTATCCGTGTATGTAGAGCAGGCGAGGCCGACCTTCCGAACCGGTGGGCTTGATGCGGCGCGCATAGACCGTGTGGATACGGCGAGTGCGCTCGTGGTAGTGCTCGCGAAAGAAGCGCTCGATGGGATCGTGCAGTGAGCCAAACGCAAGGTCCTCGTTCTCGAATCCCGGTAAGGACCATTTCTTGCGCCGGCGCACGCGAGGGAGCCGTTCGGGCGCTGGAAAGAGCTCCTCGCGGGAACGGCCCTCATATGCCTTTAGGCGATCGAGCGTGTTCCGGGGGCGCGATCGGAGAACCTGCAGAGGCCGGACCACCAGGCCCGTCACGTCATCCAGATGCAGCGGCAAGCAAGCCCTCCTCGACCAGCCAGTCGTAGTTGTCTTTTACGGCCACTGGCATGGGGCGAACGCGGTAGTCGAGCTCCCGGGCTGCCTTGTCGCTGCGAAAGCTCGTACCCCGTTCGCTCGTCATGGCCGCGATCTCCGGGGTCACGTTGGGCTCCTTCCCGGTGACCGAGGCAGCGAGCACCGACAGCCGTGCGAAGGTCTTGAGCACGAAGGGGGGAGCCGTCTTCGGAGCCTTGGGACGCCCGAGAAGGCGAGCCACTTCGCCGACCAGATCGACGATCTCGATGTCATCGCTGGCCAAGATGTAGCGCTCCCCGCTTCGTCCTTTCGTCACGGCAGCAAGGTGAGCGCTGACGATGTCGTGTACGTGCGAAATCGTGACCGTGCCGGGGGAGGCGGCCGGAAGCGCGTCGTCTCGGAGCATGAAAAAGAGCTGGCCCCAGGTGTTGGTATCGTACGGTCCTGCCACACCGCCTGGATTCAGAACCACGACCTTCATGCCTAGGTCGGCGCCCTTCAATGCTTCGAGCTCCCCGAGGTGCTTGGACCGCTCGTAGTTGATCCACGAGCTTTCTCCTCGGAGCGGAGTTTCCTCGGTGACGACGCCCTTGACGCGACCCCACGCCGATACGCTCGAGGTATGGATGAAGGTTCCCACGCCTTTCGAAGAAGCCGCCTCGACCAGGTTGCGCGTCCCAGCAATGTTGATCGCATCCTGCTGTGCATTGCGCTTGGACCAAAAATTGGTGTCGCCCGCCACGTGAAATACCACGTCGGTGCCGTCGGGAATCGCGCGGTCGAGCGAGGGGCGATCGGTAATCGAGCCTTCCGCGAGCGCGATCGGAAAGCGCTTCAGATATTCGAGATTAGAGGTCGGCCGATGCAGCGCGGTGACTTTCCACCCTTCATCGACCAGCAGCTCGACGAGGTTGATCCCGATGAAACCGGTGCCCCCGGTGACGAACGCCGTCTTGGTCATTGGCTCTCTTCCTTCATGCGCGGGTGATAGTCTTCAGCCGACAATGTCCGTGTCAACTC
This sequence comes from Polyangiales bacterium, assembly GCA_035466435.1. Lineage (GTDB taxonomy): Bacteria > Myxococcota_A > Polyangia > Polyangiales > Houyiibacteriaceae > SG8-38. The sequence continues at coordinate 38,760 of DATIUW010000317.1, forward strand.
GTTCCATGTGGCGTAGTCTTCATGCATCCCATGGACGTCTCGATCGACCAGTGGCGTGAGCGGGGACATTACTCTCGACTCTTGGGCCGTGAGATCTTCTGCGTCGACTCTGGCGAGCTCGACAAGCCGGCAATCCTCCTCATTCACGGCTTTCCTACCGCCTCCTGGGACTGGATGCCGATCTGGGAAGCGCTCGAGGTATCCCACCGTCTGGTCGCGCTCGACTTGCTCGGGTTTGGGTTCAGCGAAAAGCCGCGACAGCACGCGTACAGCATCATGGAGCAGGCGGATCTGTGCGAAGCGCTCGTGGCCGACAGAAAGCTGGATCGGCTCCACGTACTGGCCCACGACTATGGCGATACGGTCGCCCAGGAGCTCTTGGCGCGTCAAAACGAAGGGAAGGGCGTTGGCCGCTGGGCTTCGGTCTGCTTTCTCAATGGGGGCCTTTTCCCAGAGACGCACAAAGCACGCCTGATTCAGAGGCTGCTCCTCAGCCCGATCGGTCCACTCGTCGGGCGACTCTCCACCAAACGCACGTTCGACCGGTCATTCAGCGCCGTGTTCGGCCCGGACACGCAACCATCACCAGAAGAGCTCGATGCCTTTTGGGCGCTCATCAATTACAACCAAGGCAAACACGTTTTCTACGACCTGATCACCTACATGACGGATCGGAAGAAGCACCGGGAGCGCTGGGTGAAGGCCCTACGAGAGAGCGTCGTCCCGATTGGCTTGATCAACGGCTCGGTGGATCCGGTTTCGGGCGCGCACATGGTAGAGCGGTACCGGGAATTGGTGAGCCCCGATCACTTCATCGTCGAGCTTTCCCGCATCGGCCATTACCCTCAGGTCGAGGCGCCGGAACGAGTCGCCGAGGCGTATCTGCGATTTCTGCGGCAATGCTAGTCGCTCGTGACGAGTCGGGCTCGGGCATATCCCGATCGGGTGTCCTCCCATACGACCATGATTCGATCACCGAGCCGTGCGATCTGCGGTCCAAAGGAATGCGCATCCGCCGCGGGATCATCGACACGGGCGCTCGCCTCGAAGGCGATGGAAGCGCCAGTCCCAGTCGCGAAACGGATGCCGTTGGTCACATTGCGGAGGTCCTGCCACACCGCGACTACGTCGCCGGCCGCATTGGTGGCTAGGGATGGACGCCATGCGTCGACCAGCTCGGGTGCATCGTCCGCCCGGGAGCTAGCGCCCGCTCGCCAAACGCGGACGCGGCTCTCGTAGCGCCGGTCCTGGCGCTCGGTCCAAGCCACGACGGCTCGCCCGTCGGGACCGACGGTCAACGCCACGTCTCCGTGAATTCGCTCTGATTCGACTGGATCTCCGCCCGATACCGGGACGACGCTTCGCGCCGCGGGGTTGATTCGATTCGCGGCTTCGAAGGTCTCGCCGCCGTCGGAGCTGACCGACAGGTAGACGTCCCAACTGAACTCGCGAAAGTCCGCAAACGCCAC
>DATIUW010000318.1:0-12145 GCA_035466435.1 Polyangiales bacterium
ACGACGTATCGGTCGAAATGCGCGCGCCAAAGGGTGCTTCGATACCCACCGATGGCACGGAAACGCCTGCCGGGGTCGACTTCCAAATCTCCGAAGGGCCGAACCGCACAATCGTCAAATGGCGTCGTATTCACCTTCCGCGGATGACCCCGTGGCCCCTCACGGTCGATGTGCCGGCTCAGTCGATCGCGCTGCCCGCTGCGCCCGAGGCGCCCACGCCGCCTGGATTCCGACCGCTCCCCAGAGAGAAGCCACGCCCCCTCGTCTGGATGCTCCTCGTCGTCGCCGTGCTCGCGCTCGTGAAACGCCGACTGTTGCAACTCGACGTGGGCACCGAGCCACTCCTGGTCCGGGCATCCTGGGTCGTGGTGCTTCCGATCGTGGGGGTGTTCGTTGGCGCTGCTCAGTGGATGGGTGCGCACAGTCTCTTGCTTGCGCTCCCCCTCGTTGGGCTGGCCGTGCACAGACCGCTGCCGACCGGGGACTTCGTCCCACGAGAAGATTGGCAAGCGGCTCGCTCGGCGGAGCTTCCCCGCGCGAAAACGAAGCTATCGGATTTTCTGGATGCGACTACCGGGATCGGGGCGTTCATGCTCGCCCTGAGCAGCACATGCTGGTTCGCGGCCGGCCAACCGACCGGCGCGCTGCTGGTCCTGCCCTTGTTTTTCTCGGGAACGCGTCACCACTCGGCGCCTTCTGCCGGTGAGGCAGCCGCGCTTCTGCGCGAGTTTGCTTCCGCGCTTCGCCTGGATGCCGATGCGCCGCAGATGGCGCTCGGTTGGGAAATCACGCCCGAGAACCGGCCCCGGCTCCGCCTGCATCTACCCTCGCGCCGCACCGGCCTCTTCAGGTTGGCGTTCGTCGTCGCCTCGAGCTCGAACGGCTTCATCCGACGTCGTCGCGTGATGCTGTTGGTGCAGACCCGCGCCCAGTCCGACGCCGACGATGTGGTGCGTCGACGCATGCTTGCCGAGCTCGAGCTTCGCGGCCCCGATGGCCTCATCACACGGCTGCTCGGGTGGGACGCCCAAGCGCTGGAGCTGGTGCGCACCCTGAGCCGAAGGACGCCAAAACCCGTCAAGACCTCCCGCGGGACCTGGTTGCTGCAAGAGATCGCCGAGCCCTCGCAAAAAGCCGCATAGGCATCATCGGCTGATGCGAGAATCGAGGGGAGCCAGTATCTGGTCGACCTGCTTGATCTCCCGCATGACGTCCTCTTCATCGAAGTCGATCTCGTCGATCAACGCTTCGTGAACTGCGTCGTAGAGCCATGTGCTCGACTCCGGATTGTCGACGCATGCAGCCGCTTGGTGACCCTGATGATTCAACGTCGGAAATTTCGCGACGGCCTTCTCGAGCACGTCCACGCGTTCGCCCAAGTATTCGCGCATGACCTGGAGCTCCTCGGAGAGTGGCTCGAGCATCTCCGGCGACTGTTCGAGATGCTTTTGAAATCCTCGTGGCGAGCGCTCGCGAACGTCACGCAGCACCAGTCTGATGACCAACGCATCTCCGAGATGGCGAAGCACCCCTCGAACGCCGGGGATGGCGCCCGTCGAAGAGATGACGTGCATCAGCGCGCCCGCGGCTTCGACCCGGCTCCGATCATCGATCTCGGGATCCTCCACGATCCGAAGCAACGACTTCAGATCCTGCCCAAAGCGGATCAAAGCAGGCGTCATGAGCTCGATGAAGCGCTCGCGCGACATATCACCTCGGCACCAGAGAACGGCCCCGCGGGCATGTTACCTCAACTCCGGTCGGACCTGCGTCGGTTTCGATGATCTTGAACTCGACGCGCCGGTTTTTCTCCCAAGCAGCGGCGTTTCGCCTTGGGTCGACCGGGCAGCGCTCACCATATCCAGCCGATCGGAGCCGCTCCTTCAGCACTCCTCGCTCGATCAAGGCGTTCATGACCGACGCGGCACGAGCGCGGGTCAGCTTGATGTTGTAGGCGTCGCTGCCCCGCTCGTCGGCATGGCCCTGGATCTCGACCAAGGTGATTTGCGGGCTCGCGTTCAGCGTCGCAGCCACGGCATCCAAGAGCGGGAAGCTCCGGGACTTGATGATCGCGCTATCGGTTTCGAAGTAGATCTTCTCGAGAATGGTGATCTGCGTGTCCTCGAGGATCACGAGGCCTTTGTCAGGACATCCGTCTTCGTCTTTGTACCCGTTGTAGGTCTCGGGCTCGTTCGGGCAAAGATCGTCGACGTCCAAAATGCGATCGCCATCATTGTCGGGATCCGGACAGCCGTCCTCGTCCTCGAAACCGTCGAAGTCTTCGGGGTCGTTGGGACAGAGATCCTTTTCGTCGGGAATGCCATCGGCATCATTGTCCGGGTCGGGACAGCCATCCTCGTCCTGGAAGCCATCGAAGTCCTCCGGCTCGTCTGGGCAATCGTCGACGTGGTCGGGGATCCCATCGCCGTCGCGGTCTCCCTCTCTGCCTTCCGGACAACCGTCTTCGTCGCGATCACCATCGTAGTCTTCTTTGACCAGTGGACACGCATCGTCCACGTCGAGGATCCCGTCGCCATCGTTGTCTAGATCAGGACAGCCATCACGATCCTCGAAGCCATCCTTGTCCTCTGCGGCGTCCGGACATCCATCGTCATCGTCGGGGATGCCATCCCCATCGCGGTCCGCCACGGCTGGCTCGTACATGAAGCCGACGATGGCGCGAACGTTCGCAGCTTGGAACCCAGTCTTCGGGATCCCGGCGCCGGCGGCGAAATAGAGGAAGCTGCTGTTCGTGACGAAGTACTTGAAGCCGCCTAGCGCTTCCATCGACAGCGTGCCTTTGGTCCCAATTTCCTTGGCAATTTGGGTGCCATAGAGCTCGAGGATGAGATCGAGAGGCCGTGCGATGCGGAAGGCCGAGCCGAAGCCGAAGGTGATCAAGTCGTCGTAGGTGAATCGGCTGCCCGCACCCTGGTCGACGGGGTCGACGGCGTTGGCGAGGGGATCTCCCAGACCAGATGGTTCCGATCGCCCATCCCAGATGAACGTTGCCCCTTGCCTGGAGTTCCAGCGGTACCCGCCTTCGACCGCGAGACGGATTTTCTCGATCGGTTGAAACTCGAACACCGCGCTCGGCCAAAGCGACACGCCGGGCTCACCCGCAAACTGTGTGGTCTTGGCCGTCGGGAACTGGGCACGCAGAATCACTGCGATGCCCGCGGGGAACTCTCCGAGGTTGAGCAGGCGGGCCTTGGCATGGATCTGCAGGTCTCCCACTCCTTGTGAACGCAAGCCGCCTGCCTCGAAGTTGTAGAGGCAACCCGTCGCGTCGACTCCAGTGCAAGTGCCGCCACGATCGGGAACCTGCACCGCGTCACCGCGGAAGAAAGTGATCGGGAGCACGATGCCGAGAACCAACCGGTCGATCAGACCGATGTTGAACATGAACCGCGCGGTGAATCCTTGCTTCGCGATTCGGCTTTGGCGGTTGGCGTCGTCAGCCGCTCCGTCGGGATCGGTTTCAAATCCGTTGTAGCGCAGGATGCCAAAGCCCGCGTCCATGACGAGGCCGAAGCTGAACTCCTTGTGCGGCATGACCTCGGTGCCGTTCACCGCGAAGTAGCCGCGCGTGTCGACTGCAGGCTGGAACAGGTGCAGGTCCATGCCGCCCGTCGTCAGCGTTGCGTCGCCTTGCGCCAGCGAAAGGCGCGGCGCGCCAAGCACCCCGAGGACGACTGCAACGAGCCAGAGACCCCGCAGGAACGAATCCCGCCCAGACTGTGTTCCCCCAAACACCCACCTTCAGTCTGTCATGGGCCGAGCCCATTAATCAACGATTCTGCGAACCTGGACGCCTCTCGGCTCGACGGAGGAGCTGCCGGGCCTCCTGCCGTTGCTTGTCGGTGATGCCGGGGAGGTCGAATACCAGCCTCGCCTCACCGCCGGCCCGCTCGCGGTCGCCCTGTTCGAGGGCGCGCTGGGCCTCGAGCAAATGAGCGTTCGCGTAACGGTAACGAATCTCACCAAACTCTGGCGTATCGCGAAGCACGCTGTCGGGTGGCAGCTCGTTGGCGATGGCATAGGCCCGGTCGAACCGTCCCTCCGCCAATGCCCGCCCGGCCCGACTGAGCTGTTTCTCCCATTCTTGGGGCTCCTCGATCGAGGGCGACGCCGGCTCCGCAACGGCGCTTGCGCCGCTCGTCTGCCCGCGGGCAGGCGCTGCGACCGGTGGAACGGCAACTTGCCCGCGTGAAGGGGCCACTGCTCCCCCTGCTTCCGGCGCTCGCGCCTTCGAAGGAATCGGGGCTAGCATGTCGAGCGCTGGTACGCCCCGGAGCGTGACCAAGACTGCACCGGCGCCAGCGACCAGGAGCAAGGCGATCACGCTCAGCGCGAAAACGGGCTTTCGCGCTGGCAATGGCGCCTCGGTCGCAGGCAGCTCGTAGGGCAATGGCTCCATGCTGTGCGCGCCCTGCGGGGGAAGAAAACGGAATCGCACCTCCCCCAGCTCGAGCACGTCCCCGTTTTCGAGAACTGCACGCGAAGCCTCGATGCCGTTTACCCGCATGCCATTGGCGCTGCCCAAGTCGAAAATCGTGACCCTCCCATCGCTCACTTGAATCTCGACATGCTCGTGAGAAATCGACTTGTGGTTGATCCAGATGTCGAGACGCTCGTCCCGGCCGATGCGGAGCACGGGCTTGTTGAGCGTGAACTCCGCGCCAGCGGCCGGCTCGCTCAGGAGCACGAGCCTTGGTGGCGGTTGGGGCTTGGGCTCGGGTGCGGGCGAGGTGTGGGTCGTTGCAGCGGCATCCGAATGAAATGCGAGAGCATAGTCGCCGATCCCGAGTTGATCTCCCGAGGCAAGCGCTGCCTTGCTTTCGACTCGCGCTCCGTTGAGCGTAACGCCGTTGTAGGAGCCGAGATCCTCGACCACGTACGACCCGTTCCGCCGCAAGAGCCTCGCATGGTGGCGCGATACGTTTCGCTCGGTCAGCCGAATCGTATTTCCCTCGGTACGGCCGATCGTGATCTCATCACGCAGAAGCGGAACGACGGTCGTATGACCTTCATCGTCCGAGATGACCAGCTTGTACATGAATCCGGACCCAGAACAGTTTCATTCGCGGTTTCGCGGGGTTGAAGGGATGGTACTCTCGGGCTCGGCGCTGTCAATCCACGTCGGTCGCGCGTTTGCGCTGGTGCGGAAGCCGACTATGCCGAGGTCGCATGAAAAATCGCAGCGCACGCATGTTCATGGTGCCGGGTGTCGCACTCGCCCTGATGGCAGGGTGCGGCGGTGCCGGCCAGGCACAGCCGACCGGAGGTATCCACGCGAAGCTGGCCTACTCCGAAGGAGGCGGGCTCAGGGTGGTCGACGTTCCGGCGGGGGGTGCGGCCGATCTCGCCGGGCTCCGGGTCAACGACATCATCATTGCGATCGATGGGTCTTCCGTGCGGGAGCTCGAGTACTCGGCCATCGTCGAAAAGCTCCGCGGCCCCGTGGGCTCCAGTGTCAATCTCGACGTCTTCCGCAGCGGTGAGGTAGCCACGGTGGTGGTGATGCGACAGGCTTACGCGCGATGAGCGATCCCCAACGTACAATCGGCATCATCGGCGGTAGCGGGCTCTACGAGCTCGAGGGCTTGACCGATCTCGAAGAGCTACGCATCACGACGCCATTTGGCGCACCGTCGGACACGATCATCGCCGGCATGCTGGGCAATGCGCGTCTCTTGTTTTTGCCCCGGCACGGACGCGGCCACCGAATACCTCCGCATCGAATCAACTACCGCGCCAACGTCCTCGCATTGAAGATGGCAGGCGCGGAGCAGGTGCTCAGCTTGTCGGCGGTGGGATCGATGAAGGAGGACATTCACCCGGGCGACATGGTCGTAGTCGATCAGTTCATCGATCGGACCAGGCACCGGGCCGACACGTTTTTCGACGACGACGGCGTGGTGGCCCATGTCGGGTTCGCAGAGCCGATCGATGCCCAGCTCGCGGCTGCGCTCTGCGACGCTGCCAAAAAGGCAGGGGCGACCGTCCACGAAGGAGGCGTCTATTTGTGCATGGAGGGACCGCAGTTCTCGACGGTCGCCGAGTCTCGCCTGTACCGCTCGTGGGGCGTCTCAGTCATCGGAATGACCAACCTCCCCGAAGCACGCTTGGCCCGGGAAGCCGAGTTGCCCTACGCCACCTTGGCGATGGCCACCGACTACGACTGCTGGCACGACGGACATGACGCCGTGACCGTCGAAGCGGTCATTGCGGTCATGCTCAAAAACGTGGCCAAAGCCAAGGAGATCATCGTCGAGCTCGCCAAGAGGCTGCCGGACCCGACAGGCCGTCCCGCCGCCTCCGCCTTGGCAGGCGCGATTCTGACCAACCCCGACTCGATTTCGCCTGCGGCGCGCGACAAGCTACGGCCGCTGATCGGCAAGTACCTCCCCTGAAAGGCCCCATGTCTCCTCTCCTCGTAGTCGGTTCCGTCGCTTTCGACACCATCCACAATCACCTCGGCTCGCATGCTCGCATCCTCGGCGGATCCGCGGTGTATGCATCGCTCGCAGCGTCTCAGCTCGCGCCAGTTCGGTTGGTGGGAGTGGTGGGCAAGGACTTTCCACGCGATGCGGTCGACATGCTGCGTAGACGCGGCATCGACACCACGGGCTTGGAAGTGGCCAATGGAGAGACCTTCCACTGGGAAGGCCGCTACTCGGACGACTTGACGACGAGGAGCACCATCCAGACGGACCTCAACGTCTTTGCCGACTTCCATCCGAAGATTCCCGCGGCCTTTCGCGACTCGCCCTTCGTCATGCTGGGCAACATCGCGCCCCGGCTTCAACTGCACGTGCTCGACCAGGTACAGCGTCCAAAGCTCGTAGTCGCCGACACCATGAACCTGTGGATCGACACGGCGCTCGACGAGCTCAAGGAGCTGCTCGGGCGCGTGCACATCCTGGTCATCAACGAAGAGGAAGCGCGGCAGCTCACCGGCTATCATCATCCCCTCGCCGTTGCAGAAGCCCTTCGCGCCCTCGGGCCGGAGACGGTGATCGTCAAACGCGGAGAGTACGGGGCCCTGCTCTTCCTCGATGAAGACATCTTCTGCGCCCCGGCCTACCCTCTCAAGACGGTCGCTGACCCGACGGGCGCGGGCGACTCGTTCGCGGGCGGCTTTCTCGGCTACCTAGCCGAAAATGGTCATCGCGATCTCCGACAAGCCGTCATCTGCGGCTCGGCCGCGGCCTCCTTTTGCGTCCAGGACGTGGGCGTGGGCGCGCTGGTCGAGCTGAGCCGCGAGGACCTCGAGTCCCGTGTCCGGGAGTTCCGCGAGCTCACTTGCTTCTGACGCCGTTTTCTTGACCGGATTCGCGCGAAGTCGACACTCCGGTCATAGGAAGGAACGGCGATGAACCTAGACGAGCTAAAAGGAACCGTACGAGGACTCGTGCGAAAGACGATCGAAACCCGCTTCAGCGGAGCCAACTACGCGACCTTGGCCCAGGCGCGAGGCTACGCCGACGGTTACATGCGCGCCCTTCTCGATGCGGGCCTGATCGATCAGAAGCAGCTCCTCGAGCTGGTCAACGCCGAACGCCGCCTCTACGTCGACGAGGCGAGCAAGCCGAGCGGCTCCACGCGCGCAGCCTGAGCGCACTCCGCAGCGCCCTCACTGTTCTGGCGACGGCGACTCTTCTTCCCGATCCTCGCTCGGGCGGTCTAGCAGCCTCGCGTTCACGGCCACGATGACGGTCGAGAGCGACATGACCAATGCGCCGACGGCCGGAGAAAGCACGAAGCCCACGCCGTACAAGACGCCGGCGGCGAGCGGGATGGCGACCACGTTGTAGCCGGTGGCCCACCAAAGATTTTGAATCATCTTTCGGTGGGTCGCTCGAGCGAGCTCGATGATCGAGGTCACATCCCGCGGATCCGAGCGCACCAGGATGATGTCGGCCGACTCGACGGCGACATCGGTGCCGGCGCCGATGGCAATGCCCACGTCTGCCTGCGCGAGGGCCGGCGCATCGTTCACTCCGTCGCCGGTCATGGCGACGATGAGCCCGCGCTCCTGGACCTCTCGAATCTTGTCGGCCTTCTCGTCGGGACGCACCTCTGCGAACCAATCGTCGAGCTCGAGCTCACGGGCCACGCGCTCGGCCACCGATCGGGCATCGCCGGTGAGCATCATCACCTGGAGTCCCATTTCCTTGAGTCGCCGGATGGCATCGTGCGACTCGGCCCGAACGACGTCCTCGAGGGCGAAGGCAGCCTGCACGCGGTCATCCACCAGCAAGTACACGACGGTCATGCCTTCCTGCGCGACATCCTCCGCTCCTTCCGGCAGCGCGATGCCCTCGTCTTCGAGGTAGCCCGGGCTCACGACCCTGACGTCGCGGCCGTCCACGCGTCCCTTGGCACCCTTGCCGGGAATGGCCTCGAAGCCCTCAGGCGCCGGTACGGATAGGCTTTCTTCCTCTGCGTGGCGCACGATGCCAGCGGCAATGGGATGCTCCGAATGACTCTCGAGCCCGGCGGCGAGCCGCAGCGCCTCGTCATCGTCGAGGTCGCCCGTGGTCACGATCCGAGAGACGCCGAAGCGGCCCTCGGTGAGCGTGCCGGTCTTGTCGAACACGATGGCTTGCAGGTTGCGCGCTCGCTCGAAAGCGGAACGGTCCCGGATCAACAGGCCGTGCCGTGCAGCAACGGCAGTAGAAACGGCCACCACGAGAGGCACGGCGAGCCCGAGCGCGTGCGGGCAGGTGATCACCATGACCGTCACCATCCGCTCGAGCGCGAACACGAACTCCTTGCCCACCACGAGCCACGCCGCAAGCGTCACGGCGCCCACGCCGAGCGCAACCAACGTGAGCCAAAAGGCAGCCCGATTCGCCAAGTCTTGGGAGCGCGAGCGTGACTCCTGCGCGGTTCTCACCATCTCGACGACTTGCGACAGATAGGTCTCTTCACCGGTCTTCTGGACTTCGACGGTGATCGCGGCGTCCCCGTTGACGGCGCCACCGACGACCTCGTCACCCTCGCCCTTCTCGACGGGCTTGGTCTCGCCGGTGAGCAAGGACTCGTTCACCGAGGTGCGGCCCTCGATCACCTCGCCATCCACCGGAATCTTCTCACCGGGCTTGACGATGACCCGATCGCCCGCCGTCAGGTCGGCCACCGGGACGTCCTCCGTCGATCCATCCTCGCGAAGCTTGTGCGCCTCGGAGGGCATGAGCTTGGCGAGCTCCTCGAGCGCGCGCGAGGCCCCCATCACCGAACGCATCTCCATCCAATGCCCGAGCAGCATGATGTCCACCAGCGTCGCCAGCTCCCAGAAAAACACGCGGCCTGGAACCCCGAACACGACGACGGTGCTGTACGCGTACGCCACGGTGATCGCGACCGCGATGAGCGTCATCATGCCCGGCTGTTTCTTGCGAAGCTCCCGAACCAAGCCGGTCAAGAACGGCCAACCGCCGTAGAAGAACACGGCGCTCGAAAGCGCGAGCTGAAGGTACGAATCGCCCTCGAAGTGGAAGGTCTCACGCAGGCCGAGCAGGCCCTGAATCATCGGCGACAGGGCGATGATCGGCAGGCTCAGGACGAGGCAGATCCAGAAGCGCCGCTGAAAATCGGCAGCCATCTGCGCGTGGTGGGAAGCATGATCGCCATGCCCTTGGTGTTCTTTTTCTTCAGCCATATTCTCCCCAGAAGGCTCGTCGGGGTTGAAGCCGGACTCGAATGCATCACCCGTGCCAAGCACGCGCGGCTCGCCGCCTGACGCGTGCGTGCGTGCATCATCGGACCCGGTGAGGAAAAAGGTCAAGGTCGAGCGCAGGGGGCCAGGGTCTTCCGTGGCAGATCGCCTCGCTCCGGGCCGAGGGGCCCACTACCGCATTGGCTCAGAGATCTTCGGGCTTCGCCGTGGGTGTGACGCCGTCGAATGGTACGCCGTCCCAAAAGCTGCGTTCGTCTGCCGCGGGGTCACTGACGACCTCGCTGATCGGAGATGCGTCCGTCGTGTTGAAGATCATGGTGGCGCGTTCGCTGGTGCCGTAGGCAGGCCAATTGGGCATCTGCCCGTGGTTGGGATCAGCGGTCTTCACGAACGCCAGCCACGCGTCCATCAACTGTTCCGAGAGCGCCTGCGGGACGCGTTCGGTGCCGTAGACCTCCGGCCACCCCTGGCTGCCGAACATGAACGCGAGCTCCGCGCCATGCGGAGAGCCGAAGTCGACTTCCGGAGAAGCCGGAACGGGCGGGGGCCAATCGAAGCGGTAAAAAAACGTGTGGCTCGGCTGGTGCGCGAGTTGAGCCTCGACCAGACGAATTGCTGGCAGACGAAAGAAGATGTCGGATCCGGCCGCATGGGTGATCACACCGGGCTCCGCGCCCGGGCGGTTGGACTGGTAGAGCGCCATGACGTCCTCGACGGTGTTTCCGTCTGGAATCGCTCGTGCGCCCGAAGGAATGAACGCGAGCACGACGTCGAGCGGAATGTTCTCGAGCAGATCCACGTATAGAATCCAAAGACGCGTTTCGTCTTTGGTCGTTCCCGTCAGGAGAGGAATGTCAGCGGCGCTTCCATTCGCGATCGCCTGGATCGGCGGCTCGGGCAGAACGTCGCCGTCGACTACGGCGCCGAACAGGAGATCCTCGAGGAAGGCATCCTCGCTCAGAAGGGCTTGGGCGGCCAAGAGCTCCTCTGTGGTGAGATCGGAGAGCTCGGCCGGCTCGGTGACGCCTGCAGCCGCAAGCAGCTCGTCCGACACAGCCTTGGCGTAGGCGGCTTCACGCGCAGTGCTCCCCGCACCACTTTGGGCGATGACTTTGTGGAAAAGCCCTTTCGCGCTCGGCATCGCCATCAACGCGGTCGCGCTCATCCCGCCCGCCGACTCGCCGAAGAGGGTGACGTCGTTGGGGTCTCCTCCAAAGGCCTCGATGTGATCGCGCACCCACTCGAGCGCGAGCTTTTGGTCGAGGAGGCCTGCGTTGCCGCTGCCAGGGATGTCTTCGAAGTGGCTGAATCCGAAAACCCCGAGCCGATACTCCATGCTGACGACGACCACATCGCCTCGGGCGGCCAGATGCGCCCCGCTGTACAAGGGATCCTCGGTGCCTTCGTAGATCCAGCCGCCCCCATGCACCCAAACCATCACCGGCCGTTTCCCGTCGTCCGCCGAGGGGGTCCATACGTTGAGCGTGAGGCAGTCCTCGCTTTGATTCTGGTAAAGCGCTTGCTCGACCTCCACCGGCTGTGGGCAAGCAGGTCCAAACGCGCTCGCGTCGACCGGCGCATCCCAAGCGTCGATGGCGACGGGCGGCTCGAAGCGCAGCTCTCCGATCGGGGGCTCTGCAAACCGCAGACCGAGAAACGCCACGACACCTTCATCGGTCATCACGCCGTTTGCGACTCCAAGAGCCGTATCGGCGGTGGTCACGGCCGACCCGTTTCGGCTTCCCCCATCGCCCGAGCAGGCGGCAGTCGCCAAGACGAGGACCCACGTTGAAATCAATCGACCCACGACCATCACGAACCTCGCCTCTCCTGCAATCGCACGCGACACGACATGGAGCTCCGACGCCGTCAGAAGCGCTCGGCCGCGAGGGCCCAGACGGTGGGTGACCGCCACAGGGCCGAACGCGTGAGCTCCTGCATGTGACCGAACTCCCGCGGCAGCTTGTCGTACAGGCGGTCGAACAGCAGCTCTTGATCGTAGAGCTCCCGCTTCCACTCCTCACGATCGACGCTCATCACCCGGTGGAAGTCCTCCTTCGAGAACTCGAGTCCGCGCCAGTCGAGCTGCTCGTATTGCGGCATCCAGCCGAGGGGGCTCTCCGTGGCGCCGGCGCGCCCACGCACCCGGTCCACGATCCAACGCAAGACGCGCATGTTTTCACCGAACCCCGGCCAAATGAACTTTCCTCTTTCGTCTTTACGGAACCAATTGATGATGAAGATGCGCGGCGGCGCCGCGGTGTCCCGTCCGACCTGCAGCCAGTGATTGAAGTAGTCGGCCATGTGGTATCCGCAGAAAGGCAGCATCGCGAAGGGGTCCCGACGCACTTTACCGACCTCGCCGCCCGCGGCCGCCGTCTGCTCGGAGCCGATCGTCGCCGCCATGAAGACGCCGTATGCCCAGTTGAAAGACTGCACCACGAGGGGCATCGTCTT
>DATIUW010000319.1:0-10924 GCA_035466435.1 Polyangiales bacterium
TCGGAAAAACGCGACACGAGGTGGAACGGACGCGCGAAGTGCCAATCGGCATGCATGCAACCACCTCCGATTGGCGCGCCGCCCGAGGGGCGGCTTGCGTGCCCCAAGCCCCCAAGTGCATCGGGGCACCTATGCAAGCCGCCCCGTTCCGTGGAACCCCGTGTCGTGTTTTTCCGAGCCCGTCCTTACGCCCGTCGCGACCCGTTCTCCGGGGACTCAGTCGCTTGACGCTAGGGCGGCGGCGATTCTTGGGAGCTTTGCGAAGTGGGTCTTGTCGGCGGCCTTTTCGAGTGCGTCTTGCGGCGTCACCTTGCCTTCGGCGACCATTCGTTCGAGCACCGCATCGATGCTCTGCATCCCATGGCTGCCCCCACTCTGGATCAAGCTTTGGAGCATCGAAGTCTTCGCTTCCCGGATCGCCGACGCCACGCCGGGGGTTCCGATCAGAATCTCTTGGGCGGCAATTCGTCCGCCCCCGTCCGCCCTGCGCAAGAGCTGCTGCGCCACGATTCCGGCGAGTGAATCACCCAGCATGCCCCGGATCTGAGGTTGCTGCGCTGCAGGGAACGCGTTGACGAAACGGTCGATGGTGGCCGGCGCCGAGTTGGTGTGTACCGTCGCGAAAATCAGAATGCCAAAGCTCGCGAGCTGCAGCGCCATCTTCATCGTGTCTCGGCCGCGAAGCTCGCCGACCAAGATCACGTCGGCGTTCTCGCGCCCGGCGCTGCGAATCGCGTCGGCGAAGCTCGGAGTGTGCTCTCCCACCTCGCGATGCGTAATCTGGCACTTCTTCGGTGCGTGAACGAACTCGACCGGATCCTCGATGGTGAGGATGTGCCCTTCCCTGTTGCGATTGATGTGATCGAGCATCGCGGCCAGCGTGGTGCTCTTTCCACTCCCGGTCGGCCCAGTGACGAGAATCAACCCCGAACGCCGCTCCGCGAGGTCCACCACGGCTTTAGGAAGCCCGAGCTGCTCGACCGTCAAGACCTCACTCGGAATGGTGCGGAAGACGGCGCCTGGGCCGGTCGTCTTGTACAGATAGTTGGCTCGGAATCGAGCCTTGTCTTCGTAGCCGTAGGCGAAATCGAGATCTCGGTGAGCGTGAAAGTACACGCGCTTGTCCTCGCTGATGATCTCGTCCATCAAGCGCACGATGGTCTGATGATCGAGCGGCTGGCTGTCGATCGGCAATAGATCGCCCTTGGCACGGATCATCGGCGGATACCCGACCGACAAATGCAGGTCAGACCCTCCCTTTTGAAGCAAGACGTCGAAAAATCGATCGAGCGCAGGCATCCCTCTCACCTAACCTTCTTCGCAAAAGGATTTCGTACCCCGCTCTTGCGGTCCCTCTCCGAGTTTCCCGTGGTCGCTCCTGCTGGCGCGCCTTGCCCGATCATTCGCGGATCATCGGCAAACATCCGCGCAGTCTCGACCGAAATGACGCCGGACGAAACCAGCTCGTTCAGGGAGTCCTCGATGCGAATCATGCCAAAGGCGCGGCCTCGCTGGAGCAAGCTCGGCAACTGATAGAGCTTGTCGTCGCGAATCAAGGTCCAAAGTGCCATGCCCCCCGTGAGCAGCTCCACCGCCACCACTCTCCCCTCGCCGTCCCGACGTGGAACCAACCGCTGACTGACGACGAATTTGAGGACGCCGGCAAGCGTGGCACGCACTTGACTCTGATCGTCGGGAGGAAACATGTCGATCAAGCGGTCGATCGTGCTGGCGCCCGACGGCGTGCTCATCGTAGCAAACACCAAGTGACCCGTCTCGGCTGCTTCCAGCGCTTTTTCGACCGTTTCTCGATCTCGCAGCTCCCCGATCGCGATCACGTCTGGATCTTCACGAAGCGAGCCCTTCAGCGCAGAGTAGAAGCTCTGCGTGTGCGTCCCAACCTCGCGTTGGGTCACGATGGCCTTCTTCATGGGATGAAGAACTTCGACGGGGTCCTCGACGGTGATGATGTGGACGCTTCGCTCGCTGTTGAACATGTCGACCAGAGCGGCGAGCGTCGTGGTCTTTCCGGCGCCGTTGGGCCCCGAAACCACCACCAGGCCCTGGTTGTAGCTCAGCATCTGACGAAGCTCCGGAGGGAGCCCGAGTGACTCCAAGGTGGGAGGCTCCGACGCGATCATGCGAAAGCACGCCTTGATTCCGGTTCGCTGCTCGTTGACGTTCACCCGCACGCGACCGGCACCTTTCACTTGGCACGCGAAATCCGCGTATCCGAGCTCTTCGAGCTGTCTGCGATTGCGCTCGTCGAGCAGCGGCATGATGAGCTCGCGTGCACGTGCATCCGGGATCGGTTCTCCAACCGGCATCATTCGTCCGCAACATCGAAAACGAGGAGCCTCGTCGGACATCACATGAACGTCGCTCGCAGATCGCGCTCGGCCCTTCTCGAGCAGGCTTCGAAGCTCGCCCGGCGCATCCAAAGGAAGGTCGGCACGAACGAAGGAGCCGAGCCCCGACGCATCCGGTGAGGGCCGATGGGAAACTCTCGCTTGCACCGCTGGCTGCCACGCGGACGCTTCGTCTCCTAGGATCACCGGCGCGCGCGGAGCTTGCACGACGGCTGCCTGCACCCTCGATGAAGATTCGGCAGGTGCCACGATGCCGCTCGCGTCTGGGGGAGGCAGCGTTTGATGTCCTTCGCGGCGGACGCGGAGCATGAGCATCTCGCCAGAACGTGCGACGGTCGCGATGTACGTCACGCCGCCGATGTGGGCGGCCGTCGGCTCGGAGGCACCGTCTTCCTCGGGCACGAGCTGCTGCAGCGGTGTGTCGTGGATGAGCTTGAGAATGTGCCTCGCGCTGAGCGGCTCGCTGGTGACCGGTCTCAGCTTGCCGCTCTTCTTCGCTGCGGCGGTGGCCCCGCTCTGAAAGACAATCTCGGTGACGTCGCCTCGTTCGAGGTATCGAAGGAATTTCTGAAGCCCCTGCACGATTCCAATGATAGAGGCAAAATTCGTTGTGATCCAAATCACAGCCTGCGCTCGGCGCCCGCGATCGGGGCGTTCGTGGAAATTGCGCTGGAAATCGAGCAAATCCGTTTGGTTGACAGCCCTCCTGACGCGTTGCTAGCGTTTGTGTATCGTCATTTTGGCTTCAACCCTTGTCCGTAACCAACGGAAAAGTGTAACATAAGTATCATCATGTCCGAGGAAAAAGAGTCTTCCGTTCTCTTCAACCTGCGCGAGCTCATGGGCCTCGAAGAGGATCGCATTCGCCAGGAAGAGGAAGAGAGACTTCGCCGTGAGGCCGCCGAGCGGGAACGGTTGGCTGCCGAGGCCAAACGGCGGGCAGAAGAAGAAGCCGCACGGCAGCGCGCAGAAGAGGAAGCGCGGCTGGCCGAGGAGCGGCGCCTTCGCGAAGAGCAAGAGCGATTGGTGCGCGAGCGGGAAGAAGCGGAGCTGCGTCTGCGGCTCGAGCAAGAAGCCCGCGAAAAGGCGGAGGCGCACAAGCGCATGCTCGACCACGAGCGCGAAATCGCAGCGATCGCCGCGCAGCAACGCAAGGGAATCCATCCCGGTGTGTTGGTTGCTGCGGCTGTGTTGATTCTCGGTGCGGGCACCGGATGGTACGTCGGCGTTTACAAGCCCGCCGTCGAAAGCCGGGAAGCAGCGGCGCTGGCAGCGAAGATGGAAGCAGAGCGAGCGGCACGCGAAGCCGAGGAGGCGCGAAAGGCTGCCGAGCTGGAAGCGCAGAAACGCGCCGAGGCAGAGGCCGAAAAAGCGCGTCTCGCCGAGGAGGCGCGGCGTGAGGCACAGGCCGCCGCCGCCGCAAGACGAGCCGCCGCCGCGTCGGCCCCACCGAGCCGGCGAAGCCGAGGCAGCCGAGGCAGCGCAAGCTCGAGGCAGCGTAAGGCCGATACGGACGATCCGCTGGCTGGGCTGGACAGTCTCTAGTCCGCACCGTAGCGTTGCTGCGGTGATTCATGAATGAGCACGATCCCGCTTCGCGGATTGCCCTCGCGCTCGACGTTGCGGATCTCGACGCAGCCAAGCGCTTGATCGACGCGACACGTGAGCACGTTGGCGTCTTCAAGGTAGGCCTCGAGCTCTTCACGGCGGCCGGGCCCGCGGCCGTCGAAACCGTAGCCGCCTCAGGCGCCAGCTGCTTTCTCGACCTGAAGCTACACGACATCCCCGCAACCATGGGACGTGCGGTGGCCCAGGCGGCCTCGATGGGGACGGCCTATCTGACCGTGCACGCGGTGGCAGGCCCCGAAGCGCTGCGTGAAGCTCGAGCTCGAGCCGGAACGACGAAGCTCCTCGCAGTGACGGTGCTGACCAGTCTCGACGAAGCAGCGCTCGAGGCCATAGGAATGACGGGCAGTCCCGCCGGCGCCGTCGACCGACTTGCGAGCCTCGCGTGGGAGGCAGGTCTGCGCGGTTTCGTATGCTCTGCACGGGAATGCGCCGCCCTCCGGGCTCGCCTCGGTCCGGAGGCTTTCCTCGTCACGCCTGGGATTCGACCTGCAGGCTCTGGTGCTGGTGATCAGAAGCGTGTCACCACCCCGGAACGAGCCGTGGAATCCGGAGCCGACTTGTTAGTCGTGGGTCGACCCATCCGCGATGCCGCCGATCCCGCCGAAGCTGCCGCGGACATCGCGAATCAGGTACGCGCGGCGCTCTCCCGATGACTCGTATCATTGCAGGTCGTAGACCGGTTCTCGAAGCGCTGCGCGCCAAGACGAAGGTAGTGCGGATCTACGCCGATCCTCAACGGGCGCACCCCGATGTCCAACGTGAGGCTGAAGCGCAAGGTGTTCCCCTCACCCACCGCGATCGCGCAGAGCTCGACCGGCTCAGCGAGGGAGTCCGGCATCAGGGCGTCGTCGCCGTGGCCGAAGACTACGGGTCGCAGGACCTCGACGAGATCATCGACGCCGCAAGAGGCGCACCACTGCTGGTTGCGCTCGATGAAGTCACCGATCCACAGAACTTGGGCGCAATCATCCGCAGCGCGGTGACGCTCGGTGTGGATGGCATCATCATCCCGAAGCATCGCGCCGCGGGGATCACCGCTGCAGTGGTGCGTGCTTCCGCGGGTGCGACTGAGCATGCCTCGATCGCCCGAGTCACCAATCTACAGCGGACACTCCTCGGGCTGTCGGAGGCGGGCATGGAGATCATCGGCCTCGACGCGCATGCCGACGCGGACGTCCGCGATCTGGAGCCGAGCACCGCGGGCCGGGTGCTCGTCGTGGGGTCCGAGGGCAAGGGTTTGCGACGAATGGTTAGACAACGCTGCGATATCGTGGTTCAGATCCACCAGGAAGGTCCGATGGATTCGCTCAACGCATCGGTCGCCGCCGCCATCGCGATGTACGAGCTCGCGGCGAAGCGGCGAGGAGCTCGGCATGACGAATGACAATCTCGCACGGGAGCGAGAGCGCGAAGAGGTTCGCCGGGTTCTCATCCTGACCGGCGGTGACGATGTGCCCGGTCTCAACGCCGTGGTTCGGGCATTCGTCAAGGCCGCCACGAACCTCGACCTGCAAGTCTATGCTTCGGAGGACGGTTTTGCGGGCCTCATCGAAGAACCCACTCGGACCAATCGGCTCACTCCTGCGAGTGTAAAGGGAATCGTCCACATGGGCGGCAGCATTCTCGGCTGCTCCGATCGCACCAACCCATTCTGTTACGGCGTCGTCGACGCAGACGGCACGAAGCGAACCGCCGACGTCTCGGAACGCGTCATCTCCAATTTGGAGGACATGGGGATCGACACCCTCGTCCTGGTGGGGGGCCACGGAACCTTGGAGATCGGAATGCGATTCGCCAAGTTGGGCGTACGCGTGGTGGGCATTCCCAAGTCGGTCGACAACGATCTGGCCGCCACGGAGATGACCTTCGGCCTAGACAGTGCCGTCGCCACCGCGATGTGGGCCATCGATGCCCTGCACACCACGGCGGACGCGCACGACCGAATCTTGGTGCTGGAGGTCAGCGGTCACAATGCCGGCTGGATTGCTCTCATGGCCGGCATTGCGGGTGGCGCCGACGTCATTCTCGTCCCCGAGATTCCATACGACGTGGACCGAGTGATGGAGAAGATCCAACTCCGCAGCGCGGAAGGACACAAGTTCAGCATCATCATCGTAGCCGAAGGCACCAAACCTCTCGGTGGCACGGTGTCGAACATAAGCGATGCACACGAGGGTGTACCGCATCGACATGACAGCGCCGCGTTTCAGCTCGCTCGCTTGCTGGAAGGACGTGTCGAGCACGAGGTTCGAGTCACCATGCTCGGGGCCTTGCAACGAGGAGGGTCTCCCTCCTCGTTCGACCGCCTGCTCGGCACGCGCTTCGGGGTGCGGGCCGCGGAGCTTTGTTACCACGAGAATACCGGCCGCGTGGTCGCTCTCCGAGGACAAGAGGTCATCTCGGTTCCTCTGGAAGCGGCCGTCGCCAACCTGAAGCGCGTTTCCCCGGACGGCGAGCTGGTCGGGGTGGCGCGCGCCATCGGAATCGAGCTAGGACAGGAGTGAGATGCCCCGCACTGCAGCCGCGCTGATCATCGGAAACGAGATTCTGTCAGGAAAGATCCCGGACACCAACACGACTTTCTTGGCGCGGGGGCTCTTCGAGCTCGGGATTCAGCTCAGAAGGGTCGTCGTGTGCGCCGACGAGGTCGACACGATCAGCAAGGAGCTGACTGACATGAGGCGTGCCCACGACCTGGTGTTCACCAGCGGCGGAGTCGGTCCCACGCACGATGACGTGACGATCGAAGGCGTGGCCGCATCCTTCGCGCGCCCCGTCGTACGTTCCGAAGCCGTCGAGCGCATGATTCGCAAGTACTACGGAGATCGCACGACCGAAGCACACCTGCGGATGGCCAACATGCCGGAGGGTGCGGAGATGATTCGCAGCTCGGAAGCCCCCTGGCCTACGGTGGTGATCGAAAACGTCTTCGTCCTGCCGGGTGTGCCGGAAATCTTCGAGCTCAAGTTCACCGATCTGCGAAAGAGACTCGACGACGGGCAGGAGTTTCATTCGCAGGCCGTTTACACGCTCAGTGGAGAGGGTGAGATCGCAAGCCTGCTCGAACGCATCGCCGAGCAGTTCCCCGGTGTCATGGTGGGAAGCTACGTCAAATGGCGAGCAGAGGACTACCGGACCAAGGTCACCTTCGATGGACACGACCTAGGAGCGGTCACGAAAGCCGCCGACGTGCTCGTCGACGAGCTGCACCCGGAGCTATTGGTCAGGCGCGAGTGACGGCGACTACCATTTGAGCCGCTGCTTGCCCGGGTCGGTAATCACCTTGACGTCCTCCGGGTCGGGGGCTTCCTCTTCCGGCGGCTTGGGATCGAACTCTTTCGTCGCGTCGGCAGGATAGAGCCTCAGTGCCGTCTTCGTGTCGACCTGAACCAACTCGGAGCCTGACTGAGTACGCGTGGCGATGCGCATCTTGGAGGTTGCCTCCGCTTCGGAAAATGCAGCGAAGTGGTCGAGCCGCACGACCGAAGAGCCGATGACCGACGTCTGATACGCCTCGAGGCGCCCCCCGGAGATGGCCTGCGGATCCGCGGACTGACGCGCAGTCACCTGCAAAACTACGTTTTGACCGTCGATTTGCTCGACGTGGTACGTCACGATTTGATCGATCCACGCGCCTGAGATCTGGATCTTCCGTTCGACCTCCCAGCGTGCACGAGCGCCCACCGGCTCGTCGGGAAAAGGAATCGTGAGCAGCGACGTGCGGATGTTCCCGAGCATCGCGCGAAGGTCCGGGGGCACGTCCTCGAGCCCACGAAACTCGCTGCGGCGCACTCGCCCTTGAATGTCCATCTCGCTCCAACCTTGCACCTGGAGCAACGGCGCCAACGTGCTCTCCATCTGCTCTCGTTGCGCGGCGCTCATCTGTTCCGCCGCGCGGGAAAGGCGCACTTGTGTGATTTGCACCGGATGACGAATGAGGCCGTTCAGCGTCGGTTGTTCGGGGCCTATCTTGACCTCGAGTTGCACGGGCGGGATCCCGCCCTGCGCGCCCCTGTTGCCGGATCGCATCGCCTGAGCTCGCACGATCTCGAGGTAGAGAAGCTCCGTCTGGCCGGGCGGAATGCGATAACGTAGTGGGACGCGCGGTGTCATTCCGGCATCCAGGACCCGAATGGTTGGCAAGACACGGTCGGGCGGGCCGGGGTCGACCACTTCCGCCGTCTGGGGCTGAAAGGTCTTCTTGCACGAAACGGTTGCCAGCAACACGGCAGCCAACATGACGATTCGAATCATGGATCCATCTACCTTCCGCTCTGGGAGACCAGGCGCACGACGGAGCGTCGCACGGACGTCAAATTTTCGGTTTTCTCTGGTGAAACCAGCGCTATCTCCGCGGCTGCATTGGACTCGAGCTGCGCCTCGAGCGCCAGCGGCAACCCGAGGTCGGCCAATGCGTGACCGCGAGCGCGCATTTCGTAGCTGCGTACGCGCATTTCCAGTCGCGGATTGAGGTCAGCGGTCTGCGGAGCGGCTTTTTGCTCCACCGTGATCGCGACGCGGAACCGGTCACCCACCCGGTCGGTGAGCTGATATCGCGTAACCTGGATCACCCGGGCGCTCCAGATGCGAAGCGTTCGGCGAACCTCCCAGACCGCGCCGATGCCGACCGGCTCCCGCGGCACCGGAATGGTTGCGATGGCCGATCGTAGGTTGCCGATCATGATCGTCACGCGCGGATGGATCCGCTCCTGACCCTGCTCCCATGGAACGTCGGCATCCATGACCACGCCTTGACGATTCACGTCGAAGCGGCCGCGCATTCCACGCAAGGCGCGCACCCCGGCTTCCACCTCTTCCATTTGGCGATCGGACACGCCATCCGGCAACACCGACTCTGCGCTGGAAATTCGCAACACGTAACGTGCGCCGTTGGGGAGAGAAACGGTGGGGCCCACGCGCAACTGCAACTTCACCCCAGGCAACACGCCGAATGCGTTGCTCGCGTACTCGGAGTCTTCCCTGGCCGCTTCGATGTCGTACACTTCGAGGAAGCTTCGCATGGCCGTGTCCGACGGAATCGCGTACTGAAGGACCTCGAGCGGCGCTGCGCCTGGGTCGACGAGCTTCACGGAAAGCTCGGGCGGCGGCGGGCCGGCCGTCTTCTTCTTGCAAGCCATCGTGAAGAGCGCTGCAAGCACGCAAACGGTAACGATGAGATTCTTCATGCAGCGACTGGCCTTCCCTTGGCTGGACAGTCTTCTAGAGAGGATTCGGCTCGAGGGCAAGCTCTTCTCTAGTCTTCGTCGTTCGCCTTCTTCTTGTCACGCCGGGCCTTGATGCCTTGTTGCGCCCTGGTGCCGAGATCCGTCGCGGCCTGCGTGGCCCCAGTCACGTGGAGGTAGACGATGCGCGAGGTCCCCTGAGTCCTGTTGTAATCGACCGCGAAGTTGTTGAGATCGACGACTGCGCCGGTGGCGTCGCCCCGGCCGTAGATGAACGTGGAGCCGACCGCGAGCGCAACACCACTCACGTTCAGACCGAGCGACAGCGTTCCTCCGAGCCGATTGTTTCGAGCGTTGTAGTAGCGGGTTGGGTCCGCCGGAATTTTCTTGGCCGAGGAAAGGTCGGTGAAGAACCCGGTCGAGACCGAGATCTTGTTGTTGATGAAAAAGTCGCCCGCGATGGCGACGTTTCCGGTCGCCCGCCGCCCTGTGTCGGTGCTGAAGAAAAGCCCTCCACGCGCTTCTGGATTGGGGAGATCGACGCGGCTGCGAGAAGGCACGGGAGCGTGAAAAGACACGTCGAAAGCCAGCATGACTTTCTCGGCAGGCCAATACTCGAGCCCCACCTCGAGCTCCCCGGGGATCGGCAGATTGGCATCGACCTCCTTGTCCAGGAAGCTAGGGGTCGTCACGACTGGTGTCGTGGGGTCTCGGTTGTCGTTGACGAGCACTTGCGAAAACACGTTGACCCGCTGACGCAGAGGAATGCCTGGAGCCTGCACCATGATGCCGAGCTGAAGCTGCGGTTTGATCCTGTAGAGCCAACCAAACCGAAAGACGAAATGGAAGGCCGAGAAGCCGAGACTTTCGCTGTTGACGGCGGAGCTGATGCCTTCGTAGCTCGGGGTGTCCGGCACCGGGGTTCCGCCCTCTTGGGAGATGCCGACTTCCGTGTGGTTGAGCCTGCGGACGCTCAAGTAGAGAGACGCTCCGAACGACTGTCGCAAGCTCAGACGTCGCGCATAGGAAATGCCGTACCACGTAGCCCGGTCGTTCTCTTGAATCTTGTAGCTGTCCGATAGCTCCAACGGGTCCGCTTCCACGGTGACCAGGACTCCGAACCTCGTAAAAATCGGCTCGACCACGCTGATCGCCAAGGTGTTCTTTCTTTCCTCGGTTTCGTCGCGCTCGCCGAACTTGATCGCGGCGCCGATGAAGATGGGTACGGTTCGTCCGGACCTGTCGCTGGCATCGGAGGCATTGGACGGCTGTTCGAGCACCGAATCGATTTCGATGCGTTCCCACGCATTGATGGTGAGACCACCGGCGATCCCGGCCGATCCGCCGAGTGCGAGGCCGGCCGGGTTGAAATAGGCAGCCGATACGTCGTCCGCAACGCCCGTGAAGGCGCCACAGAGGCTGATGGCTTGGGCGCCGATCGGACTTGCCCGATAATGGGTGTCGTCCGCGCTCGCACCCGCGGTAGAGAGCAGCATGAGCAACGAGCCTGCAATCCCCCCGCCGAGCCGCATGACGCGTGGATTACTAGACAAAACCGCGTTCATCGCAAGGGATTAATGCGAGCCCGTCAATCCCGACAGACAACAAGCCGTATGCTCGACCTCTACTCACCGAATCGTTTCGATTCCGATCGTCGTCGTATCTTGGATGCCGCGCTGGTCGTCTTCGTCGAGCTCCTCGACCCCTTTTTGCCGCTCCAACTCCAGAACTTCCTCTTCCGCC
>DATIUW010000320.1:0-8855 GCA_035466435.1 Polyangiales bacterium
CGACGCGTGCGGCCAGATCGAGCCCGCCCGTCTCCTTTACGCCCGCGGCCACGACGAAGAGCGCCGCGATGGTGATCACGGCGGGATTCGAAAAGCCGACGAAGGCTTCGGACGGCTCGATGATGCCCGTCAGGAGCAAGACGGTGACGCCGGCGAGCAGCACGAGGTCCGGCCCAGCCACGTTGGCGGCCATGACGAGCACCATTCCAACGATCACCGCAATCGTGATCCAGCCGTCCGCCGTCATCATGGACGCCGAGACTAGCAGCCGCCGTGTGGATTTACCTGTTCTTGAGCGGAGGGCGGGACAATGGCCCTAGCGGGCGTGCCGTAGCGCCTTTTCTCGAAGCTCGACGGCGGTTTCATGGTCGCCTCGCCGGTCCGCATCGAGGGCGCCTCGCTGGTAGTAATCGAACTGGGCGTCACTTGCGGCCATCGTGATCCACAGCGCGAGGCAGCCGCCCATCAGGCTGGCCACCCGCCATACGGGGCGCCACCGAGGCGTCAGATAGAGCTGACGCCCCATCACCAGCAGCATGGCGATGGCGGTCAAGGTGCAGCCGGTCTTCACGCCGGGAAGATCGATGAACATGCTCACCATGGGCGCAACGATGAGTCCCAACAATGATGCGTAGAAAAGCTGCGAGGCGCGCTCGTCGATCCCGCCGGTCGAAGGCTCGTCGGCGAGGTTTCGAGCTGGCCTGGTGAGCCAAGCGCCGAGCTGATGGAGTGGCGCCACCGGAGCGAACACGATCAGGGCGATTCCAATGGTGTAGATCGAAAGCCAATCTTCGCTCGGTGCGGCCAAGTGAAACACCACCGGCGCCACGCCGAGCAGCGGAATTGCGGAGCGAAGCGCGGGGAGCTCGGTCCGATCTTGCATGCTCGCCACGAGGTACGCCGCACAGCACAGCATGGGCAGCCAATAGCTTTGCTCTTCGGCTGCCGACCACGCCGCTACGTAGAAATAAACGGTTGCAGTCGTGACGCAGAAGAGCACGTACGCCCAGGCGCTTCCCTGCGGCGCCCGGCCCGACCGGGAAAACGAAGCCCGCGCACTCAACATGGGAAAGAACGCGAAGCACACGAGATAGAGCGAAAGCAGGTAGTGATAGGCGACGGAGTCGAGCAGGCTGCACGACCAGCCGAGCGTGTAACCTGCCGCGATCAGAACGATGGCGATTCGATGCGGACGATAGAGTGCTTGGCTCAGTGCCAATACGCCGGTAAAGGCGAGCACGCCGACGTAGAACCCAGAGCTCGGAACGAAGCCCTCGAACCAAGGGAAGTGCGCCACGTTGAAGGAGCCCGCGCCGTATTTGGCGCCCTCCGGAATCATGTTGAGCCAGGTGTCGAACGCCAGCAGCGCGAGCACGAAGCGGAGCGCCAGGTACGGCCGCGCCAGCGCCACCTCACCAAACCAATACCGTTCGAGGGATCTCATCTCCTTGCCGTCCTGATCACGCCACCCGACCGCTGCTCATCGCAGCGAAGGCTGTACTCGTGCGTTCCGCGTGCGTCATCACATCGATTGATGAGCTCGACGCGCCGTGCGTCCGCGGCTTCGCACTGCTTTCGGAGAAACGCTTCGACCACCGCTCGGCGGTCGCGTTGCACGTAATCGACCCACTGTTGGTGGATCGTCGAGTCGAGCGAGATGTCTTGCCGTGCGCCGTCCGCACGCTCGACCCAGGCGTGGGTTTCGCAGACCGGTTCGCTCGACCCGGTGAAGCGCCGCCACGTGAACCGCTCATCGGAGGCATCCTCCCTGCCGAGGTACGTCAGCGGCACTGCGAACTGGAACAGGACGAAGGCGGCAATGAACACACCTGCGCGGCGCCGGTGCTTGGCGCTCGGGCTTGCGGGCGGCGGCTCCGTCGCAAAGGACGCCATGCCTTCAACATCGGCGCGGGAGCGCCTCGTGTCAAAAGATGCTCGGCGCAGTGTCCGAAGGGGCCGGCCGGGACGCAGACCCGAGCTGGAAGGAAATCCCGTCTTGCCCCGTATAAACCAGGTCGATCCGGCCCGTTTGGGAGAGCGCATCGGGCCCGCTGGCGCCGAGGCTGTCGAAACCGACGCCACTCGCACCGAGGACCGGGCCGATGGGCCGCCAGCGCACGAGCTCGTCGGACACGGCAAGCTCGACGGCCCAGCGTGTGCCCGTCCGACGCGCGTAATAGAGATGATAGGCGCTGTTGTGAACGATCAGGCTCGGACTGCCGATCTCCGACGTCGGCACGTCGACACGGCTGAGCGGCTCGAGGCCACCGCTGACCACCCGCGCCCAACCCGCTTGCAGATCGCTCGTGTAGTACGCGCGGAGCTCCGTCGTCTCGCTCGCCAGTGTGGCGCGCACCACCATGATCCACAGCCCGTCGCGGTAAACGACGCTCGGTGCATCGAACGAGGTCACGTCGGCCGACGGCGCCAACACGGGCGTCTCGCTCCGAACGAACGACGCGGGGCTCGGACCTCCGAGGGCGGACCGAATGCTTCCCGCCCCGTTTTCATCGCGGGCCGTGTAAAAAAGAGACCAAGCGGCGCCGTCCCACACCAGCTCCGGGTCGCCGATGCCGAGCGCCTCGTACGGCTCGCTCGGTACCAAGACGGGGTCCGCGATGACGACCAGCTCGCCGGCCTGTCGCTCGCCGACGAAGATCCCGTCGCCGGTCGCGAAGGCCAACCATGTCGTCGCTTCGTCTCGCGCGATCGACGGAGCGCGTAGCGCCGAGACCGGCGCGCCTTGGACGAGCACGGTGACGGGCTGCCGGTTGGCCCACGCCTCGGGGTTGTCGCAGCGCTCTGTCCCGATTTCGATGCGAGCCAACGCTGCGCTCGTGTCCGCCGCACTCAAGTTACGGCCGAAGACCGCCAAGCTGGCGTCGGTGAGGGATGCCGGATCGAAGGTATAGACGCCCTCTAGAGCGCCATCGCGATGGACCTCGACCGAGCCCGACGGCGATAGCAGAAGCGACCAAGTCGTGCCGTCGCTGCCCGCATCGAAGCTGTCTGTCACCTCGTCACCCACGATCAAGCTCACCGTGTCGCGGGAGCCGCTCAGCAGCAGTCCCACGCCGACGTCCACGAAGACATCCGGCTCCGAGGCGGTGAACGCGACCCCGGCGCTTTCGAGGCAGGTCCCGTTGCATCCGAGCGGTAGCGTGAACTGCACATCGAGCATCACGCGGTCCGTCGAGAGGTTGACGATGTCGCCGATTAGCGCACCGCCTTCTGCGGTGGCCGTTCCGTTGGGAATCAAGCCGCGGCCGGTGAGAAGGGGCTCTCGGGTCCCGAAGGTCGTGAGGCTCACCGCTTCGACGCAAGCTTCGAGTGTGAGACCTGCGCATGCTTGGAAGTCGAGCAGCGCGGGGAGAGCGACCTCTTCGGTGACCGGTTGGCAGCAGAGCGCAGTGTCGACGCAGCACGACGCGAACGCGCTGCAGGCAGGCGCGCTGCAAACGTCGGATGGGTCGGAGGGCGCGTAGCAAGCGGCCGCGGCCTCGGCGTAGCTTCGTGGATCGAGCGCGTCCGCGCCGAAATAGTCGCCGGGATTCCGCTCGGGATCGGCCAAGAGGAGCTCGTACGGATTCTCCTCGAAGCCGGCGGTGCCGCCGTCCTGAGCGGGAGCGTCGGGTCCTGCGCCGGCGCCACCCGCCGCGCCATCGGGGGACCCGCCGCTGCCGGCCGCGCCGCCCGTGCCCGCCGAGTCTTCGGTGGCGTTGCCAGTGGTGCCGCACCCCGCGCAAAGCACCCCCAACAGGAGGAACGCTGCCATGCTGAGCCGCCAGAAGGTCTGTGGGCTGGGTCGAGGGCGGGTCACGGCTTGCTCCAAGTTTGCTCCAAAGGGACTAGCTGATCGGTCCGTCCCCCACCCGGTAAGTTCAAACGCCGTGCCAAGAGGAAGCGGAGGCGGTTCGGCGCGTCTGCGCGGGGGCTGACGGCGATTCCGGTGATACTGCACTCCTGATCGAGGCAGCCGCTTCGGACCAGGCTCGAGGCGTTCCCGAGGATCGGGTTCACGGGGAAGGGAAGGGGCTCGGGCAGCTCGAACGCGAGCATCGAGCTGTCGTGCGTCCGCGCCTCGGCGAGCGCCACGGCCCAGTCGCCGGGCGTCGCTTGCGCGAGGAACCAAATCCGAAGTCGGACGCCGTCTTGCTCGAACGAGATCACCGGCTCGGCGGAGCGAATCCCCGCCGCCGCAAACGGGCCGAGCTCGCTCGCCACCAACACCACGCGGCGCATCGGGCCATCGCCTTCGCGAACGACCTCGAGCGCGCGCGAGATCCGAACGGCGTGGATCTCCGTCGGCGCGCCGCCGCCGTCGACGCAGGTGAATAGCAGCCAGTAGCCCTGAAGCGCTTCCGGATCTACTGGAATTAATGCGGGATCACGCAGGCTAATGCACTCGGGGATGTCAGCGGGCGAAACCGTCGGGAACGCCGGAAGGCTCAGCCCGGCGGCCGGTCCACCCACCGGCCGGACGACCTGGAGGCCGAACCGGTCGCGTTCGCTCGGATCGCTCACCATCTCGCGCGCAAAGGAAAGCACCAGGTCGCGAAGCTCCTGTTGCTCGTTGAGCTCGGCCAGCAGGTGGGGCTCGCGGAGGCTCCGATTGTCCGAGCAAGACCCATCGAGACAGGAAGGCGGGTCGTCGCCGACCTTGGGCGACGCGCTGCTCTCCCAGGCATCGAGCGGCCAGTTCCCACCCTCGTCCGTAGCCACTCGGGCATGCCCGAGGGCGTAGCCGATGTGGGTCGTCGGCTCGAGCTCCGGCGGGTCGTTGCTGCCCTCGACGATCAAGTCCCACTGTACGTCGGAGACCGAATTGCGGGAGCTGGCCAAGGCCGGAGAGCCCACATACGCCTCCACCCAAGAGGGCTCGAAATCCAAGCTTGCCGCGCTCAGGATTGCACTTTGTTCATCGAACTGGCTCGGATTGGCACAGTCTTGCTTGGCAGCGAGTAGGGGCCCGACGTAGACGTCGCCTCCCCGGCCCTGGGCGGCCAGATGAAGGCCTGGGATCTCGGCGCAGTCACCCGTCGTGACCAAGGTGTCGATCGAGCCCACCGTGAAGCCGTCGAGGATCTGGCTTCCCGCCACCGTCACGCCCGCCCGCAAGACGGCGCGATTGCGATCGTCGAGTGCGGGCCGAAGCTCGATCTCGACGTCCACGTCTTCGTCGATGCCCGCCGTGGCGCGCGCGAGCTCCACGCCGGCCTGCGTGACCAAAATCAGACCCCCTGCATGAAGGGTGACGCCGAGCTCGTCTTGGATCTTCTCGCCCGGCGCCGAATCGGTGGCGGCCGTGAGCACCACACCCGCGTACCGCTCACACGGCGCGTTCGAATCACATCCCATGGGATCCACCGTGCGCAGTGTCGTGCGAACCCAACCGCCGAGCGCCAGCGAGACGCAATCTACGCTCACCAAGGCGCGCGGCGAGTCATCCGGAAAGAAGCCGCCCACGAACGTCCTGCCATCGAATGACGGCCGCATGGGTGTCCAGGGCTCACCGCTGCTCGGCGCGAAGGTCCAACCATCGCGCAGGTCGGCCGCCGTCCATGCTTCGTTCAGCGTGGCGCTCTCTCGCTCGCAACATGCCGGCTCCTCCGCGCAATCCGAGTCGGCGCAGTCGGTCGCCATGTCGTCGTCGTCATCGAGCCCGTCGTCGCAAAAGAGCTCGATCCCGCCACCATCCACACCGCCGTCACGCGCGATGAGATCCCGATCGGGAGCGTTCAGCCACGAGCACCCACTGGCGAGGCACGCCACGAGCAACCACTCGAAGTGGCGGACGCCCCCAAAGCACGTCTTCATCGGGCCGCTCCCCATGGCATGCGCACCGACGCGAACGCACCCTCGCGCGAAACCGAGAAGCCGACCTCGGGCGCTTCCCTTTTCTGCTTACCCCGGTGCACGCCATACAACACGATGGCGCTCACACCGAGGCCGATCGTGGCTCCCCAAAACACGTCCGCAGTCAAGTTGAAGCGGTCGGTCCGGTCGGCGAGGTAGTCCGCGCGCCGGAGGTCGTTGGGGTCGCCGCTCATTTGGTATTGCGCAGCCGCGCGGTCGTAGTCTTCTCGGAGCGTTCTGCCCCGCAACGACAGACCGAGCGCCACCCCGGCCGTGGCGAGCGTTGCAGCGGCGGTTCCAATCGCCGCGTTGCGAAGACGGAGCCGCGCACGCACCGGCGGCTGTGCTGGAACGCTCTCGAGCTCGACGGCCGGAGTCGAGGGCTCGACGGGCAGCGGTGGGAGCGCGAGCTCGGCAATCACCGTTTGTCCGCGGACCATGGTCTCAGCTCGCACGAGCGGCTCGTAGCCCTCCTTTTCGATGAACAGGCGATGGTCGCCTTCCGGAAGCGCGAGCTCGACGGGTGTTTCGCCGCGCGGCGCGAGGTCCTTTCGGTCGATCCAAACGAGGGCGCCCTCGGGATCGGTGCGAACGCGCAGCACCGCGACCTTGGGCCGCAGCGCGTCGCGACGGCGCATCGCTTCGTCCCGGTCATCGGCCGACAAGCCTTCGATCTGAAGGTACTCGGTGAAGTAGTTGAACGCTTCGTCGTACCGCTCGAGCTCACCGAGCACGATCGCCGCGTTGAAGAGCGCATTGCGGCTCCGCACGATCTGGAGGCTGTCGACGTACGCCCCGAGCGCACGCTGGAGCAGCGCGGTCCGTTGCGGCTCGGAAGCTCGGCTTGCCTCGGTGTAGAGCCTGTTTCCCTCTTGGAAATAGACCCGCGCCTCTGCGTTCTCGGTCGCGCTTTGCCCTGCGGCGGCCATGGGGCTCATCAACAGGGCGACGAGCAGAAGGGAAGCGAGGAGGTTCACGGGTTAGAAGTCTGTCTTGATGGGTGGCGGTTTGGGGCGGGACCTCGGCTTGAGGCGGACCAGGAGCGCCTCGTCGTCTGCAGCCAAGAGGCGACGCTCCTCGGTCCGGTAGCCCCGAAGCGAAAACCGTACCGTCGCTTCGGCGCCCCGGTCGAGCTCGAGCTCGAGCGGCGTTTTTCCGCGTCTATCGCCGTTTAGCACGACGAATGCGCCCTGTGGCCTCGAGTCGAGCTCGATGGTGACCCGCTTCGCGAGGGGGGTCGGCTCGGAAGGTTCTGCGGGGTCGGCTGACTTTTGTGTCACGGGTGGGGGAGGGCTCGGAACGGGCGTCGCGAGCTCTTGTCCGACGGGCGCCGGCGCGGGTGCGGGTGCCGAAGCGGGCCACAGCACGAACGCTGCCGCCGCCACCACGGCCCCGGCAAGAAGCGGAATGCCAATCGTCCGGGCCCGGCGTGGAACGGTCGGCCCTTCGAGCGCCGTCGTGAGCGCACGCATGGAGCCGAAGCGGTTTTCGGGATCTTTTTCGAGCGCCCGGAGAATCGCCGCCTCGACGTGCGCCGGAATGTCGCGCTTCTGGTTCCGCCTCGAGGGCGGCTCGGGCGACTCGTTGCCGTGCTTGTAAAGGAGCTGGAAGTGGTTTTGGCCGCTGAATGGAGGCGTCCCCGTGATCATTTCGTAGAGGATCACGCCGAGCGCATAGACGTCGGTTCGGTGATCGACGGCGGCTACGCCGCGCGCGAGCTCCGGCGAAATGTAGAGGGGCGTTCCGACGATTTGATCGGTGGCCGTGAGCTTCGGGTCACCGTGGTCGGGCGTCTTGATCTTCGAGATGCCGAAGTCGAGAACCTTGATGAAGTCCTTGCCGTGCCTTTGTGTGATGAAGATGTTCTCGGGCTTGAGATCGCGGTGGACGATGCCGGCGTCGTGGGCTGCCTGAAGCGCCTCGCCGGTTTGCCGCGCAATCTCGATCGCTTCGCCGAGCGGAAGCGGGCCCCGCTCCAGCCGGTCCGCCAAACTCTCGCCTCGAAGAAGCTCCATGACGATGAACAGCCGGCCCTCCGTGTCGCGGTCGCAGTTCACCACCTCGACGATGTGATCATGCTCGATTTTGGTCGCAGCCCGAGCCTCACGCAGAAACCGCTCGGTGGCATCGGGCTTGGCCGCGCGCGCTTCGGCCAGGACCTTGACCGCGTAGGCTTTTCCGAGGTGGACGTGCGTCGCCTGGTACACCCGGCCCATGCCGCCGATGCCGATCAGGCGCTCCACCTGATAGAGGCCGCCCAACGTGGCCCCGATCAGCGGGTCCTCATGCCGCCGTTTCTCCTCCATCTGCAATCCGCAATTCTAACACGGCGGCTGCGTCCGCTGGCACAGACCGGCGCGTGGCACTAGACCTGCCTCATGCCTGTGATGCACTCGAAGGGGATGCCCATAGGGACTCCCGCCCCGCCTTTTTCGCTGCCGGGAGTCGATGGAAAGACGTATTCCCTCGATTCGTTCGCCGATGCCGAGCTCCTGGTCGTGGTGTTCACCTGCAACCACTGTCCGTACGCAAAGGCTTGCGAAGACCGGTTGATGGAGATTCAGCATGACTATCGAGATCGGGGCGTCGAGCTCGTCGCGATCAACCCGAACGATGCCGAGAAGTACCCGGACGATTCCTTCGAGAAGATGAAGGAGAGGGCGGCCAGCAAGGGGTTCAACTTCCCGTATTTGCGCGACGAGAGCCAAGAAGTGGCCCGTGCGTACGATGCGGCCTGCACCCCGGACATCTTCGTTTTCGATGGTGACCGAAAGCTCGTCTACAACGGCCGCATCGACGACAACTGGCAGGAGCCCGAGAAGGTGACGCGTCGCGACCTTCGCGAGGTGCTCGACGCGGCCTTGGAAGGCCGCACGGTCGATTTC
This sequence comes from Polyangiales bacterium, assembly GCA_035466435.1. GTDB lineage: Bacteria > Myxococcota_A > Polyangia > Polyangiales > Houyiibacteriaceae > SG8-38. The sequence continues at coordinate 8,742 of DATIUW010000320.1, forward strand.
GAGCACGTCCCCTCGATGGGCTGCTCGATCAAATGGAAGTAAATGGCCCAGGTACCGCCGTTCGAGATGCCGCGAAGCGAGGTTCGGCGTGAGCTCGACCGCATCCGGCATCCG
>DATIUW010000321.1:0-2380 GCA_035466435.1 Polyangiales bacterium
CACCGAGGACGGTGCGGTGATCGACCCGCGAAACTTCGCGGTGACGCACGCCGACGGTGCAGCCCGCGAGCAAGGGGCGAGGCGAGCGCTGCGCGAGGCGGCCATCCGCATCGACAAGTCGCGTGGCACGTTGCGTTCAGAAGACCCGCAAAAGGCGCTTTCGGCCTGGGATTCGCTCCTTGGCGGACGCTGGTCGCTGGTCGACTGGTTCGACGCGGACGGAAGGCGCTTCGTGGTCGCCCTCCCCAACGAGCCGGGCGTCGTGGACCCGCGCGGGCTCACCAAGCGCGAACGGCAAGTGGCGACGCTCGCGGCGCGCGGCGAAAGCGGGAAGCTCATCGGCTATCAATTGGGCGTCAGCCGCCAGCGGGTGTCGGCTTCGCTCAAGAGCGCCATGCGCAAGCTCGGCGTGCGAACCCAAGCGGAGCTCGTAGTCAAGCTGCGTGGGTTCGAGCCCGAATCGAAGTAGCTGCGGAGCGCCCAAGCATGTAACCTGACCCAGGGATGGCGGCCGCAGACACATCCGACCCTTGGCCGCGGCTTCGTGAGATCGTCACCACGGTGGTGACGGCGCTCCGGAGCGGCCGATTCATCGAGGAGGGGCTCGAAGCGCTTTGCGTCGAGCTCGGCGCGACCTCGGCCTGGAGCACGCTCGAAACGAAAAGCGACGCGCCGATGCATCGGTCGAGGACGACCAGCTTTCGCGGCGTCGCACCGGCCATCCTCGCGCAACACGTCACCGAAACCCTCGCGCAAGTCCAGCGCGAGCTCCGCACCATCGCCGGATTCGTGCCCTATGCGACCGCGGGATCGTTCGCGGGCGTGCCCTTGTGGGGCGACTTGAGCGCGTCCAAAGACGCGCAAAACCTGGTCGGCGCGATGTATCTCGAATTCGCCGGCGAGCAGGCGACGCAGGAGCCGGTGGTCGAGGTGATCGAGTGCACGGCTTCGTTGCTCGGAGGGCTCATCGCGCAGCAATCGACGATCGAAGCGACCCGGGAGGACCTCCGGGTCGAGCGAGCGCGAGACCACCACGAGCATTACTTGGAGCTCGACGAGCTGCTCGCGCCCCCCAGCATGCATCAGATTGGCGAGGACCTCCTCGGCGCGCTCGAAAGCAACGCCTCGGTGATGATCCTCGGCGAATCGGGCACCGGAAAGACCCAGCTTTCAACCGCGTTTGCCCGCGCGAGCCAAAAAGAGCCCATCGTTCGCGCCACGCTCGGGCACAGCGACGACCTCAACACGATCACCTCGGAGCTCTTCGGGCACGAGCGCGGCGCTTTTTCGGGCGCCGTCTCCCGCCGCAAGGGACTCGTGGAGTACGCCAACGAAGGCACGCTGATCCTCGACGAGGTGCTGAACCTCCCGCCCAACGCCCAACAGCTCCTTCTCGACTTCACGCAATTCGGCACCTACCGGCCGCTCGGCTACCAAGGACGGCGCCCGAAGCGCGCCGCCGTGCGTCTGATCTCGGTCACCAACGGCGACATCGAAAGGGCCGTGCGCCAAGGGCAGTTTCGCCAAGACCTCTATTACCGGTTGGCGGTCGTCCCGATCGTCTTGCCACCTTTGCGGGAACGCCGGGGCGACATCCCGCGACTTGCCACCCGCTACCTCAATCACACCGACGCCCGCCCCGGCTGGGAGCTCGACGGCGACGCGATCGAGCTGCTCACCTCGCCGAAGCTGCGCTGGCCGGGCAACATCCGCGAGCTCGAGTCGGTGATGGAGCGGGCCCGAAATCGCGCCCGGCGCGACCAATCGGCGGGTTCCGTCATCGGGGCGCGGCACCTCGGCCTTGGCGAAGCGCCGGTCGTGACACCGGCCTCGGGCAGCGACGACGAGGACACGCTGGCCACCCTTCGGCACCGCTGGGACCAGCTCACCGAGCAGCAGGAGTCGCTGAGCACGCTCGAGCAGGAGATCGTCACCGAGGCCCTTCGCGCCTGCAAAGGGATCGTCGCCAAAACCGCAAGGGTGCTTTCGATCCCCCGAACGGGCCTCATCAGCCGCATCACCACCTTCGGGATCGACGTCGACGAGCTGAAAGACGGCTGATGTCGTGAGTCGTCAGCCCTGACGCGGCCCGACACCCAAACGCTCGATGGCCCACCATCGCGCCCTGCTTTTGTCCGCAGATCCGCGATTCGAAGCGGCGCTCGCACGCTCGCGGAGCTGGCACAAATTCTGCTGGGTTCCGCAAGCAGCGAGAAGGAGGTGACTGGTGAGGTGTCCCACGTCTGCGAACCGAGGCGCAAAAAATGCAGCCGTCCGAGTGCGTCTCCATTGGTTCGTCCCCTGATTTCGGCGCGCGCGAGGTCGTTACGGTCTGGTCATCGTATCGCTTGGCAAGTACCATCGACTCACCTGAGTTCCC
>DATIUW010000322.1:0-10413 GCA_035466435.1 Polyangiales bacterium
AGAGCGAATCGACATCATCGCGCCCTGCTCGAGCCAGTCGGGATTCACTGCGACGTTCGGTAGTCCTCGCTGCGTGATGAAGGCCATCAGCCGCTTTAGCTCCTCGAGCTGGAGCTGCCTCATCGATGTGATCACGACCCCGTCGGCGGTGGGCGGAATGGCCGAGACGAGCGCCTCCACGGTGGCCTCTGCGGTCACCAACGGGAGCTGCGTCTCCTTCATCAGCGAAGGCAACAGCGTTCCTTCTATGTGCTCCGAGAGAACGATGATCCGCTCGCTGCCCGCTACCTTGCGCAACCACGCCGCCTCGCGTGACACGTCGAAGTCCTCGGTGATGTACGCGAGGTTCTTTCTTCCGCTCACGTCGCCTCTTCGCGGGAGACCCCGGCTCTCGGCCTCGACGACCAGTGGCAATACGGTGGGCTTCGGGAGGTTTCTCCGCTTGGCGACTGCATCCACGGTGAGATGGCCGAAGCCGAAAACGACCGAGATGTTCGGGTTCGAATAAGCCTCGTCGAGCTGGCTCTGCACCTTCTGCGCCGTCCAGTCTCCCTCGGTGGACAGCGCCACCAAGGTCACGTCGAAACGATCGGCAAGCTGCGACTGGATCTCGCGCTCGAGATCCTCGATCGTTCGATCGAAGACGGGAGACGGGCCGTCGAGGACGGCGGCGATGCCCACGCTCGGCCTTTCTACCTGTGCTCCGACGCGCGAAGCAGCCATCAACGAGACGAGCAGCGAGACGAATACCAACCGCATTGCGCGCGAATCATAGTCGACGCGCTAGCGTTTCCCTAGGCCTTTGGTCGGGTCTTTGAGCTTGGCAACGGAGGCTGACCTGCCTATGCTGCCGCGTCCTTCGCTACATTTCGACGAAGGTTTGAATCCGGAGCCCGCCATGCCCTCGAGAATGCGCGTCCGCGGACTATTGCCGCTGTCCCTGCTGCTTGCCGCTGCTTTTCTCGTGGGGTGTAAGGAGCAAGCGGTCGTCGAGACCGAGCCGGTGCCGAGGCCGATCAAGATCTACCGCCTCGAAGGTCAAGCGGGTACCACGCGACCCGACTATCCGGGCCGCATCAAAGCCGTCAAAGTCGTCGAGCTCGCCTTCGAGGTGCCGGGCCGCATCGTCGACTGGAACGTCGACGAAGGTCAGCGCGTCGCAAAGGGACAGATCCTCGCCCGGCTCGATGCCCGCGACTACCAGGCGGAGGTCGACGCGGCCCTCGCTCGTCTTCGGCTCGCGGAGGCTGAGTATCGTCGCGAGAGCAAGCTCTTTGCGTCGGGCTCCGGCACGCAGCGCGATCTCGACGTGGCCACTCGCTCGCGCGACGTCGCCCGGGCCGATCTTCGCATTGCACAGAAGGCTCTCGAGGAGACCAGGCTTCGGGCCACCTTCGACGGCATCATCGCGAGAAAGCTGGTCACCGACTTCCGCAACATAGCGGCGCGCGAGCCCGTTCTGCTCTTGCAAGACGAGTCGATGATGGAGGTCGTCGTCGACGTGCCCGAGCGCGACCTCACCAGACGCCGCGATGATCTCGACCTCAAAGAGTTCAACAAGGTCGCCGCACCGATGGTCGAGCTCTCCGCCCTGCCCGGGCGCCAGTTTCCGGTGACGCTCACCGAGCTCGCCACGGCGGCCGATCCCAGCACCCGGACGTTTCGCGCGACTTTCAGGATGGAGAAGCCGAATCAGGTGGGGGTGCTCGCCGGGATGACGGCGAAGCTGGTGCTCACCGGCTTGCGCACCACCTCTTCGGAGGACTTCCTCGTGCCGGTGGGCGCCGTCGTCGGCGACAGCGACAGGGAGCCGTATGTTTGGCGCGTCGATGAAGAGTCGATGATCGTCTCGAAGCTACCGGTCGCGGTGGGCGCGATCACCGGAGACCGCATCGTCGTCACCGACGGGCTCGAGGGCGGCGAGGCCATCGCCATGTCAGGAGTCCACCTACTCACCGAAGGCATGATGGTCACCGAGCTCGAGGAATCGGACGAGACTCGCCAATGACCCTGACGGATTTCTCGCTTCGAAACCGGACGCTCATCATCGTCCTGACACTGGGCACGCTGTATGCAGGCTTTCAGTCGTTCAACGGTCTGCCTCGTCTGGAAGATCCTGAGTTCACCATCAAGGAGGCCCTCGTCGTCACCCCGTATCCCGGGGCCACGCCGTACGAGGTCGAAGAAGAGGTGAGCGACGAGCTCGAGCTAGCCATTCAGAAGCTCGGCAAGATCGAACGAATCGAATCACGCAACATCCCCGGGAGCTCCACGATTACCGTGGAGATGCGCTCCACGGTGCCAGGCAAGGCGTTGCCGCAGATCTGGGACGAGCTCCGGCGCAAGGTCGGCGACGCGCAATCGAAGTTGCCGCCGGGTGCGGGGCCTTCCCTAGTCATCGACGACTACTCCGACGTGTATGGCGTGTTCCTGGCGCTCCATGGCGACGAGTATAGCTATCGGGAGCTCTACGACGTGGCGAAGATGCTTCGAAAGGAGCTTGCACTCGTCGAGGACGTCGCGAACGTGGAGTTCTTTGGCGTCGTCCAAGAAGCGGTCTACATCGAGTTCGACCGACAGCGGCTCTCACAGATCGGAATCTCGACCCAGCTCATCGCCGATCAGCTCGTCGCCGAGGGCATCGTCGTCGATGCGGGCAAGGTGCGAGCGGGACCCGAGTACCTCGAGATCCAGCCGGAATCGCTGATCGACTCCTCGCAGGACCTCGGCGGCGTCCTGATCAGCAAAGGGGACGGCTCCCAAGTGCGCCTCCGGGACATCGCCAACATCAAACGCGGATACCAAGAGCCGGCCTCGAACAAGCTGCACATGGACGGCCACGAGGCGATCGGTATCGGAATATCCACCGAATCCGGGGGGAACGTCGTCACCATGGGCGAAGGCGTCAAACGGCGCCTCGTCGAGCTCGAGCGCCAGATCCCACTCGGCATGGACATCGGCGTCATCTACATGCAGTCGGACATGGTCGTCACGGCAATCGATGCTTTCCTGATCAATCTCGTCGAGGCGGTCGCGATCGTGGTGGTCGTTCTCTTGCTCTTCATGGGACTTCGGAGCGGCTTGATCATCGGCTTCGTCTTGGTACTCACCATCGCGGCAACGTTCATTTTCATGGGACCGGCGGGCGTCGCCCTCGAACGGATCTCGCTTGGCGCGCTGATCATCGCGCTCGGAATGCTCGTCGACAACGCGATCGTCATCATCGACGGGATGCTGACGCGGATCAAATCCGGCATGGACGCAGAGGCTGCGGCCCGCGACATCGCGGCGCAGACGTCGATGCCGCTCCTCGGAGCGACCGCCGTGGCGATCATCGCGTTTGCAGCCATTGGCTTGTCGCCCGACAGCACTGGCGAGTTCTGCCGGTCGTTGTTCGTGGTGATCGCGATCTCGCTATCGTTGAGCTGGGTGACGGCCATGACCATCACGCCCCTCATGGGGATCTGGTTTTTGAAGCCTCCCAAGCCGAGCGAAGGCAATCAGAAGAAAGACCCATACGACAACGCGTTGTTCAACGGGTACAAGAAATTCCTCGATCTCTGCTTGCGCTTTCGCTGGGTCACCGTCGCGGTCGTGTTCGGCATCTTTTTGCTGTCGCTCTACGGGTTTCAGTTCACCGACAAGTCGTTCTTCCCGGCTTCGACGACACCCATGTTTCGTGTCGACGTCTACTGGGCCATCGATCAACACATCGACGAGACGGAAGCGCGCGCGGTGGTAATCGAAAAGGGCCTCTCCGAGCTCGAAGGCGTGACGCACGTCGCTTCGTCCATCGGTCAAGGCCCGCTGCGCTTCATGCTGACGTTCTCGCCCGAGAAGCAACACGGCGGCTACGCGCAATTCTTGGTTCAAATCGAGGACTACAGGACCCTTCAGCGCGACATCGAGAGGGCAGAGAAGTACGTCCTAAGCATGGCTCCCAACACGATCTCGTACGGCCGGACCTTCGACTTGGGTCCGAGCCCGCCCGGAAAGATCGAGGCGCGGCTGGTGGGCCCGGACGTCGATGTGCTCCGAGACCTCGAACAACAGGTGCTCGCGGTCATGAAGGCAGACCACGATACCAAGGGCTCACGTGGACGCTGGTTCGAGCGCGTGAAGGTGATTCGCCCGAGGCTTTCCGAAGAGCAAGCCGACGCGCACGGCATCACGACGGTCATGGTCGGCGAAGCGATCCAGTCGACGTTCGAGGGGCAAGTCGTCGGAGTCTACCGAGAGGAGGATGAGGTCATCCCCGTGCTCTTCAGGCAGCCGGCCCCGCTTCGACTGGACGTGGCGAACCTTCCGCAGATTCCGATCTGGAGCCCGGTCGCGCAACGCTACATCCCACTCGCGAACGTGGTGACCGGCCTCGAGACGCACTTCAGCGACGCGGTCGTCGAGCGGCGCAACCGCAAGCGCACGTTGACGGTCGTGACCGACCCGACGAACGACTCGGCTCCTACTTTGTGGAACCGGCTCGCACCGAAAATCGAGGCCTTGCCGTTTCCACCCGGCTATCACGTCGAGTGGGGCGGCGAGTACGAAAGCACGGTCGAGGCGCAAGCCGCGCTTCTTGCGCCCATCCCGATGTTCGTCGGCATCATGATCCTGATCGTGGTCGGCTTGTTCAATGCGATTCGGCAGCCGCTGGTGATTTGGCTCGCCGTACCGCTCGCGGTCATCGGTGTGACAGGGGGCCTGCTGCTTTCGAACCAGCCATTCGGTTTCATGGCTCTGCTGGGATTCCTGAGCTTGTCGGGGATGCTGATCAAGAACGCCATCGTGCTCGTCGACGAGATGGATACGCAGGTACGGCAAGGAAAGCCCACCTATGATGCAATTCTCGACAGCGGCGTGAGCCGGTTGACTCCGGTGGCCATGGCTGCCGCCACGACCGTCCTCGGGATGATTCCGCTTTTCACCGATGCATTCTACATTGCGATGGCCGTGACGATCGTGGGCGGCCTCGTCGTGGCCACCGTCTTGACGATGATCGTCGTGCCTACGTTCTACGCGATCCTCTTCAATGCAAAGCGCGACGCGGGCGGCACAGCGCGGGGGACCGGGTCGGAAGACGCGCAGGCCGCCTCGACCGCCCCGGCCTAGTTGGCCCTCGATCGCGCGATGTGAAGCCCGACCAGCCGCGCGATCATCACCGCGAGGTAGAGCTGGCCGAAGACCGCTTCGAGCACCGATAAGGGCCGTGCGAGGTCCGACACGGGCACGATGTCGCCATAGCCAATCGTCGTCAGGCACACGAGACTGAAATACAACATCGAGGAAGCCAGCTCTTTGGGGCGTTCCTGCACGCCATCGGGCAAGCCGGAAAACGATCCGGGATTCGTCAGCTCGAGTACCTGGAAGACCATCATGAACGCCAGCCCCACCAGGAGATAGACCACGATGGCGCCGAGGATGGCATCGGTCTCGACTTCGCGGCGCTGAAACAAGCTGGCGATGATGACGCTTGCGGCATAGACCAGCCAGACCGCGGTCAAGCCAAGAGCGAGAACGTCGAACCGACTGGCGAAGAGAATCTCTCCCCACCGAGCTCCGAGCGTCACGACGGTGAGCGCGGCGAAAGCCCAACCGTGTCGGCGCAGTCCGACCGCATATACGCCTGCTAGCAGGATTGCGTTGAAGATCAGCTCGATGACGACGCGTTCGCCCCGGCCTGAGATCGACGGGCTCACGACGATCAGCACCAGAAGGCCTGGCAGCAGAGCTGCATTTCGAGGCATCGTTCGGACGTGAGCGGGCATCGAGTCGCCGCGATGTTACAGGTGCGAGTGGCGCACCGCTAGCGGCACATGCGGTGAAAGCTCCAATACTGGTCTCCATCTCGATGGGTCGCCGAGGTCTCGCTGCGAAACATCGCCCGCACCTCGGAAAGCTTGATCAGCGGCTCCCCCCGAGCCCGCTCGTCGAGGCACGAGCCGAGGTAGACCGAGAGCAGCAGCTCCTTCACACACATCGGCCGCTCGTAGAGCGAGCGGACCGTGGAAGGTCCCGCCTCGATCGACACGCATTCACATTCCCGCGCGGTCTGCAGGTGCTGAATCGCCTTTCTGATGTCGGGTGCTTCGTCCGAGATGACGGGGCAGGGTGCTGCAGCCAGCTTGCGAGTTGCGGTCTGGTCGGTCGTGAAAATCAGCGGGCGCGCCCAACTTCGAAAGACGGGGTGCTTGAAGTCGAAGTCACCGCTGGCGGTCAGAATCAGAACCCAGGGAGGCTCGAACAAGCCCCAGCGCCGCTCCCGCCAGCTTACCAGCGCATCACCCCATCGCGGGTCGGCGTGGAGGTCGTACGAGAGCGATGGCTCGTCGCGCAAGATCTTCCCGGTGATGATGATCGCGTCCGCCCGCGCCCGCCCGATGTGAAGAGAAAGGAAATCCAGGTCGCTCTTCGGGTTGTGCTCGTTGATCCGGATCGTCGTGAGCGGCGCGTCTTCCCCGGAGCTCCACACTGCGATGCTGTGCGAGACGGACGGCCTGCTATCGAACGGGCTGCCAAACAGTGCCCGGGCGGCGTGATCGACGCTGGTGGCATCGGTCAGCTCGACGAGGGAGGCGACCATGAAGCCATGGAAAGGTGGTTTCTCCCTCAAGTCAACCAGCTTTGCGTCCAAAATTCGCCCGCCTGATCTCGGCCTGTTAATGTCGCGGCATGTGGCGTTTGCTCTCGATCCTGGTCTTGGCGGCGATGGGCTGCGCCAGCCGCCAAACTCCAGAGGACGCGCAAGAGGCGGTCGTCGGCCCCATTCCAGTTCCGCAGCCGGTGTATCCACGCGAAGAGCTCAGCCGCGACTTGCAAGAGCTATGGAGCCGCGTCGAAGAAGCCGTCGCGGTTCGTCCGCCCGAGCCGCCCGAAGGCGATTCTGAAGAGGCCATCGACGAATGGGCTGAAGGCGAGTTCCGTGAGTGGCTCCTACGCCGTCAGCAAGCGACCGATCGGGCGCTCGCCTCGACACATGCCCTTCGCACGCATCCGCTCTTCGAGCGCGGGATTGGCACGGCGCTCTTTGGCTACATGTACGAGGACATGGCGAGCAGTATCCGCGGCGCACCCGTCCCGGAGCACATCGCCAAAGACGAAGAGCTCCTCGGCATTTACACCGATGCGCTGACGGAGCACATCACGCCCTTCGCCGAGCTCTCGGCGCGCGCCTACTACGCCTGCCTCGGGCTCTTTCTCAAGCTCGGAGATCCGCAATGGGGACACTGGGCGCTCTATTGCGACGAGCGCGGCGCCGAGGTGGTCGATACGTTCGAGCTCGAGCCTCCCGAGCCGCCAGACCCTTCGACCTCTCTCACTCGGCTGGTAGCCCCTCGGTAATTCCGGCGAGCTCCCTGCCTGCCGGCTTTGCCGGGAGGGCGGCGCGCTTTTCGGGGATGAGGCTCATCGCTCGCTCCGCCAGCGTCGTGATGGTGAGAGAAGGGTTCACGCCTGGATTCGCGGAAATCGCCGAGCCATCGATGACGTAGAGCCCGGGGTAGTTGAACACCTCGTGATTGACGTCGATGACGCCGGTTTCCGCAGATGCGCCCATGCAAGCGCCGCCGAGGATGTGTGCGGTGGAGGGCACACCGAGCAGCGTCTCGGTCATGAGCGTGGTTGGCACGCCGTTTACCTTGTCCGCGAATTTTTCGGCGAGCTCGGTGGCCTCTTCCATGAATGCAGACGGTGCCTTGCTGGGATCGTCGACCTCGGTCACGAGCCCCCGGCGAAAGCCGGTTCGGAGATCTCGGCCAAGGCGCATCCGGAGAGTCCCTTCGATCGTTCGCATGTAGAGCAACACTTGCGATTGCTTCGCGAGGTCTTTGACGAAGAGGGCCCTCAGCCAACGAATGGGTTGGCGTGAGAACGCTTTCAACGCGCCCCAGAGGCGAGACAACACGGTAGGGCCGGGGGCATGGGGAGCGAGCAGTGTGCGGAAAAAGCCAGACCCTGCACCGTACCGCACGGGCTCGATGTGACTGTGCTCGTCCGTGTGGAGAATCGACGTAATCGCAACGCCCTTCGAGAAGTTGATGTTCTTCTCTGGTGACACGACTCCGAACAACGCCTCGCTATTCGAGCGCACGAAATCGCCCACCCGGTCAGAGAGATCGGGGAGCCCGCTGGGATCTTCCTTCATCTTCAACAGAAGCGGCATGGTGCCCATCACGCCACCCGCGAGGATTACGCGGTCCGCGGTCACCACACGGCCCGGGCCCTTGTCGAACGTAGGCTTGGTCTCGACGCGGTAGCCGCCGCCGTCCCGCGGCCGGACCGCCGTCACTTCCGTCTCGGGAACGACCTCGGCGCCATGCTTCTCGGCCAGGTAGAGGTAGTTCTTGTCGAGCGTGTTCTTTGCTCCGATCCGACAGCCGGTCATGCAGGCGCCGCAGAAGTTGCACCCTACGCGATCCGGGCCCTCTCCGTCGAAATACGGATCCGGCACGGTCTTGTTGGGCTCGCCGAAAAACACGGCGACTTCCGTCGGGTGAAAGTGCTCCTCGCGCCCCATGTCCTTGGCGATCTCCTGGATGACGTGATCGCCCTTGGTCATGACGGGGTTTGGCGTGGCGCCCAGCATGCGTTTGGCGGTCTCGTAATGGGGCCCGAGCTCGGTTTCCCAGTCCGAGAGGCCGGCCCAGGATCCCGATCGGAAGAACTCCGACTTCGGCGTCGGAAGGGTGTTCGCGTACACCAGCGAGCCGCCGCCGACGCCGACCCCGTGAAGCACGGTCATGTGCTTCAAAAAGGACATCTTGAAGATTCCCTTCAGGCCGAGGGCTGGATTCCACATCCACCGCTTCAAGTCCCAGTTGGTCTTCGGGAAGTCCTCGGACTTGAACCGCCGCCCCTTCTCGATGACGAGGACTTTGTACCCTTTTTGCGTCAACCGGTGCGCGGAGACGCTTCCGCCGAAACCCGAACCGATGATGACCCAGTCGTAGTGCTGCTCCCGCATGCCGTTACTCTACGGCGGAAGCGCGCTCGGATCGAGCCGACTCAGCCTCCGTGGCCGCCGATCGACCGCTGCATTCCGATGAGCGTCAAGAGCTCCATGCGCGCGGCTTCGTCCTTCAGAAAGCAGCCCGTCAGCCGGCTCGTCGTGGTCCAGGACCCGGGCTTTCGGACGCCCCGGTAGCACATGCAGAAGTGCTGACACTGCAAGATGACTGCGGTCCCCTGGGGGCTCAGTGTCTCGTCGATCGCGTTGGCGATCTGGGCCGTGAGCTTTTCCTGTACCTGCAGGCGCTTTGCGAACGTGTCGACGACTCGCGCTATCTTCGAGAGGCCCACGACTTTGCCGTTGGGGATGTATGCGACGTGCGCCTTGCCGACGAACGGCACCACGTGGTGCTCGCAGTGGCTGTAGATCTCGATGTCGCTCACGAGGACGAGCTCGTCGTAACCCTCCACCTCGGTGAACGTGCGAGCCAAGTGCGCGACCGGATCCTCGTGGTAGCCCCGGAAGTGCTCCTCGAGCGCGCCCAATACCCGACGCGGCGTATCGACCAAGCCTTCGCGCGATGGGTCGTCACCGATGTATGCGAGCAGCTTGCGAACACACTGCTCGGCTTCCTGATCGCTCACTTCGTCACTCATGATGGGAAGCCACCTTTAGCCCCGCCGGGTCCCACGTCAAGTCACACTCCCGGGATGTCGCCCCGCAACCAACGCGTCCGCAGGACGCGCTCCGAAATCCGCCACCCCGCCGACGTCTCCACCAGGCGGTCGCTGTACTCGCCGCCCAGATCGAAGAAGCGCATCTTGCCGTCTTCGTCCTTGAAGCCGTGGACTGCGTGTACATAGGCATTGGAGCGCACCTCGTTGCCATCCTGCGCCACGCGTATGTTCGACAAGAAGTGCTGCAGGATCGCGAATCGCGCCATGTTCTGCTCGAGCCAGTCCGCCGTCTCGGCTCCGCTCAACATGGGACCTCCTGCGCCCCGGTAGTCCACCCGTGCGTTGGGCAGAAACACGTCCGAAAGGAGGTGCCACGAGCTCGTGTCGATCGCCGTGCAATACCGGATCAGGATGTCGACAATCGCCCGACGTTCGGATTCGAGGAGCATTCGATCACCGCGATCGCTTGGAGAGCGCGCCGCGGCTGCCTTGCGAGGTCCGGCTCGCTCCTCCCGGACGCCGAATGGTCCGTTGCAGCGACTGACGTGGATACACCGAGCCGTTTCTGGCCCGGCGAACCGTCGTCGGATGAGCCTCCGGCGAAGGGTCGGCGACCTGCCGCTCGCGAATGGTTGGCAGTCCTTCGAGGGGCGGCTTGGCCTGGATCGGTGTGCCTTGCGTCGGCGTCGGCGCATCGTGCGTTGCGTAGACCTCGCCTCGAGCGGCTGCGCCTCCGGCACGGCGACCGGAGTACACGCAGTCTGCAATCGACAGACCGCTCACGTACTGGCG
>DATIUW010000323.1:0-35562 GCA_035466435.1 Polyangiales bacterium
CGCAAGAGGCGCCACAGGTTCTCCTCCTGCCATTGCTCGGCAGCTCTGTGATACTCGAAGCTTCGTTCGCGGTTGCGAAACGCGCTCGTATGATAGTGGCGACGGCCTCCTTTTACGACCGCTGGCATCGCATGATGGAGCATTTCGTGGAAGACGACAGCCTCGACGAAAAATCGGGGAACCCATGGCTGATCGAGCACCGGGTGGATTCGAATCAAGCGCTCCTCGGGCAAGTACGTCCCTAGCTGAAGGGAGCGCTGCCTGCGCTTGGGACGCACGTTTTTGCCCCAGGTGATGCGGACCTCCAGCCGGCCTCCGAAATGCCGCCGCCCGAGATCATCCACGATCGCTCGCAGATCGTGATGCCGCCCGGCCGTGCGAAGCTCGCTCTGAGGCCTGCCGGCGGCGACGAACCGCGCTCGATTCTGCTCGATGAACCGATCGATCACCGTCCCTGCGTGGGAGCAACTCTCACTGAGATAATCTCCGACGGCCTGCAAGATGTTTTCATCCGCGGTGAGGAACATGTGGTGAAGCCGAACTTCGAGGCGACCGTCCTTGGGTCGCGCAGACAACATGGTGCTTCGGTTGTCGGTGATGACCAATCGCACGGCCTGTCCCAAACGCGCTGCCAGCGCTTGGCTCCATTCCGAAGCCCGGTCGTAGGCTCGATCGAGATCGTCCTTGCGGGGCTCGGAAACGCGCTGCTCCGAGATCGTCGGTGGTTGTGTGTCAAACTCGAAGGAAAGCTGCAGCACGCCTCCCAGAGCTTGAGTTTTGGTAGTTTGTTGTCAACCGCGCTTTCGGAGGGGCTGACGGCAGGCTAAAATCCCGATGAATGCGTGCTGCCACCCGGGACAGGCTCGAAGGCCTGACGGTCTTGCACCGGCTGACCTCCTCCGAACAGCGGGAAGCAGCGTGGCGGCAGGGCGTTGCGACTTTGGCTCGTGCGGTCGTAGACGAGCGGCGCCCGGTGCCGCTCGAAGGCTTCGACCCCGATGCGCTCCTTCGGAGCACGGTCGTTGCGATCGACACAGGCCTGGTCGAGCAACTCGACTGGCTCGCTCCGCCTTCGGCGGCAGCGGCGCTCTACGAGCTTGCAGCAGCTCTGCCCCCTAGCCCCAGCAAGCGTCAGATGGGCGCCATGGTGCTGCAGCGGCTCCGTCGGGGAGACGCCGCAACGTTCGTGGCGGTGGCAACACAGCTCGCCCTCGGATCGCAACGCGTCCTGCACGGGCGTTCGATGCGAGCGCGCGTGGCGCTGTCGCTGAGCTTGCCGATCGGTACGGTCAACAACGTCGATGCGCTCGCGCTCGCGCTCATTTCGCGGCGGGAGCTGAGTCGCGACTGGCTCGAGGCGCCGGCCACGGGCTCACTGCCATCTCGGCGCCTTGCGGCCCGTCTCCTCGAACGTGCCGCCCGGGAGGCGGCGCGGCGGGCCGCCGAGGCGGATGACACGGGGACCCGCGTTTTCTGTACCCCGCCGGTCCGAGAGGCGTGGGACCGTCTGCTCGCCGACCGGGAATCGCTGGTCTGGCGGCACGTCGCCTCGGCCAGAGGCCTTCTTGCCGCATCGATGCCAGTATTTCGACAGGAGATCGATCGGCATCTCGACCCCGAGTTCGGCATTACCGAGTGGCGGCGCGCGGCGGCGTCACTTGCCGCCAGCATCGCAATTGCGCCAGAAGACGGTCTTCGTGCGTGCCGCGATCTGCTCGACTCGGTGTCGTTCCAGCAGGATCACGGATTGGCTGCAGCCATGATCGCCGGGCTGCCGAGGGCGGCGGAGAGCCATCCGGAGGCGGTCGAATCGTTGCTGGTACAACTCAGCAAGGTAGGCGGTTTGGACACCGCCGAGGCGCTGGTCGAGCTCAAACGTGAGCGCATACGCCCTGGCTTGGCGAAAGAAGCCGCTAGCAAGGCAGAGGCGCATCTACGAAAGGCAGTCGCGCAAGGAAGCAACGAGGATGCAGGGCGAATCGCACTGATGAGAGCGCTCGCTGACGAGCTCGGCGCCGCGCACGACCAAAATGGGCACACGCTCGGGGGCATGCTTTCCGACGCGCTTCAGGCCTTCGCCACCCAGGGCGCCCACGAAGCCGCGCGTGCAGCGGAGCCCATCGTCGAAGCGGCTGCACGAAAGGTCGAGCTACTCGAGCGCCCCGTTCAGGGCCCACGCGATTCCGACGTTGCGACGTTTTTGGCTCTTCGGGAGCTCGACGCCGCATTGTTTCAGACATCTGCTCTCAACGACCTTCTTCTTCTCGGCGAAGACGACGATGCAGGCGATACGCACGATGAACGAATCGGCGATCTCTTTCAGCGCGTGACCAATTGGCTCGTGATTCGGGAAGGCGACCCTCTGCCCGAAGGAGCTCCCGTCCCGCAGTTCACCACTCGGCTGCGGCAGCTTCGAACGATGCTGCACCTCGTCGATGCCGACGGCCCCCACGTCGATGCACGAAGAGATCTCGTCCGTCAACGCAGGCTTCTGACCCAGCGTGTCCTGCTCAATCGAGTCCAAAAAGATCCCATGAGCTCGCTTCGCCGTACTCTATGCGCTGCGACCTCTCGGACCTGCGACGCACTGGTGCGCGAAGAGATCGTCGACGTCTCCGACGTGTTGGTCGCGGCTGCCACGTACGTCACCCACCTCGACGATCTCAAGACGCTTGCCGAAGCTTCGATGGTACCCGAGGTCGACAATGCCTTGCGTGCCTATGCCAAGCTGCAACAAGCCACACGCAGCGCCGATCGGGACGGGTCCGGCTTGGTGGCTGCGACCGACGCGCTCAAGGCGATTGGGAACGAGCTGCCGGCCGCGCACTCCGCGCGTATCGAAGCGTTTCGCCAGTCACTGTCGTTGCTCGCGCGCGGGTTGCGGGCCGTCAGCGCTTCGAGCTCGCTTTCGGAGGTTGCAGAGCGCTCCGCAGGACCTCCGCTCGCCACGCTCGAACGGGGTCTCGCGTCGATGGCGCACCTCGTGCGCGGAGCGCATCGGCGCTTGGGCATTCCCGTAGCCGAGGATGCGACTACCTCGGGCGGAGCCGTCTGGGCGATGGGCATCGAGGTAGAACGAACGCTTCGGGCGTCGTCCGCAGAGATCGATCGAGCATTCGACAATGCCGCGTGGGCGATTCGGCGCGACTTGCCGGGCGCTTTCGCCGAGCTCACCATCGGTGTGCTCAGACACCTGTGCGCCATGCCCCTCGATGCCCCGAGGCGCGTTCCCAGCATCGCGCCACTCGAGCTGGACGCAGACGCCCACCTGCCCGCATGGGTTCCTCCGAGCCGCATCGTCGGCGGTTTCTATTTGGTGCGAACCGTAGGAACCGGAGCCGTAGGGTCGGTTTTCGTCGCACGTCGCGTCGAGGAAAGACGGGACGATACCGCCCCGCTGTTCGCGCTGAAGGTGCCCGATTACTCGGCGGCCGCGGCCCGCACGCTTTCGGAAGACGAGTTCCTTCGCTTGTTTCGCGAGGAAGCGGGCGCACTACTCGCGCTTCCGGAGCACACGAACCTCGCACGCTTCGTGACGTTCGACGCTGGGGCACGCCCGAAACCCATTCTCGTGATGGAGTTGGTGGAAGGACCCAGCCTCGAGCGCATGTTGGAAATGGGTGAGCTCTCGCTGGGCCGCGCGCGGGCGCTGTTGCTCGGTGTGGGCGCAGGTCTCGACGCGATGCACCAGGTGGGTGTTGCTCATTTGGACGTCAAGCCATCGAACATCATCGTGTGCAACGCAGATGCGATCACCGGCGTCGGGCAGCCTCCCAAGCCAGTGCTGGTCGATTTTGGGCTGGCCGGACGACATCTTCGGCCCGGTTGCGGCACGGCCAACTATGGCGCGCCCGAAATATGGGGCGTCGGCGATTCGTCGCAGGCCATTCCCGCGGACGTGTACGCCTTCGGGTGCCTGATCTTCGAGGCGTACACCGGAGAGACGTTGTTCGATGGCAACGGCGAAGCGGCCATGATCACGCGGCACGTGACGCACGACGGGGCGCCCGATCCGGTGCGCGCCCTTTTGGACCGTCCGCAAACTCGGGAGCTGGGCACCCTGATTACCCGATGTCTCCGGCGCGACCCAAAGGACCGAATCACCATTCGGCAAGCCCGGCAGTTGCTGGCCAATCTCAGCTTTGGAGCGGAGAACGAGAACTGGCCGGTGCGGATCGCGAGCTGATCACCACCTTCAACGCGAAGCGGGCCCCAGACCATCGCCTGGAGCCCGCCGCGCCGTCAGTGCGCCTCGGGAGGCGCCGCGAGCACTAGCGCTCGGCTTCTTCTTCCTCCATTTCGACGATGTGGAACTCGACGCGGCGGTTCTGCGCGAGCTCTTCTTTCGTCTTGGCATCGGGAACCAGCGGTTGGGTCGGACCGAAGCCTTCTGCCATGAGGCGTTCCTTGGCCACGCCGCCACGACCGACGAGGTAACGGACCACCGTGTTCGCTCGCTGCTTCGACAGTCTCATGTTGACCTTGAGGCTGCCGGTGCTGTCGGAGTGACCCTCGACGCGGACGAGCTTGATCTCAGGATGCGCCAGCATGACCTGCGCCACGTTGTCGAGCAGCGCCCACGAGCGCTTCTGCAACCTCGCACTGCCTGTCTTGAAGTAGACCTTCTCCAAGATCTCCAGTTGGCCGTCGCCGATTTTCACTAGCTGGGCCGCCTGACAACCCTGGTTTTCGATCGTCCCTGGCTCGTCCGGGCAGTTGTCGATGCGATCGGGAACACCATCGCCATCGCGGTCCGGATCGGGACAGCCGTTGTTTTCGGGCGTCCCAGGCTCGTTCGGACATTGGTCGTCCACGTCGAGGATGCCGTCGCCGTCGTTGTCCGGATCCGGGCAGCCGTCCTCGTCCTCGAAGCCGTCGATATCCTCCGGATCGTTGGGGCAGCCATCGTTCACGTCGAGGACACCATCACCGTCGTTGTCGAGATCGGGGCAGCCGTCCTCGTCCTCGAACCCATCGAAGTCCTCGGCGTCGTTCGGGCATTGATCGACGTCGTCTGGAATGCCGTCACCGTCGGAATCTCCGATCACTTCCTCGGCGGGCATCGTGTAGCCGACCATCCCGATCACGCGCCAATCGGGCGCTCCATACCCGGGGGTGACACCCGCGCTGCCTGCTGCACCCAGAGTGAACCCGAACTTGGGAAGCCACTTGAAGCCGCCCAGCACCTCGACGGGTGTTTCCTCACGCGTGAACCAGCCGACGGTCCCGTTCGCCGCGGTCCTGCCGAAAGCTTCAGCCGAGATCATGAAGTGATCCTGGCCCAGCATGAGGAGAAGGCCGCCACCGTAGGTGAACTCGTTGCCCACGAAGAGATTGTCCGTCACCCGCTGACCCTGCGTGCCGAGCTTGTAACCGACCTGCAACGGAATACGCACGATGTCGCCTGCATTGAACGTCATCAACAGCTCGAACCAGCCGCCGAGATAGGGGCTCTTGTCGACCTGACCCGCGTACCTCTGCGAATCGTTCGTGAGCGATGCGGTGTTGATGGTCATGGCCGCCTGAAGCGCGAGCTGGAACACGTCGAAGCGAGTGCCGAAGATGTTTCCTCGAGCCCCGAAGTAGACGTCGCCGAAGTTTCCTCCGTTCGGAAGCAGATACTCGAACGGGCTGTTCGGTGCTCCAGGGAGCGCCCCTGCCGCGCCGCCGCCCGCTGCAATGTTGAAGTGATAGGCCACGTCCATGAAGAGGACGAGGTGATCGGCGAGACCGAGGTTCCACGCAAGGTGACCGGTCAAGTGTCGGCGGACCACCGAAGAGCGAACGCCCGTCCTCGCGTCTTCGAACACCAGCGCGTCGTCGTTGTAATCCATGTAGATCATGAAGCCGAATCGCTTGTGGCCCTGACCGTCCGCGGTGCTCGTGGCAAAGCCGTCCGTGGCCAGCTCGGCAGGTCGATACTGGTTCAAGTCGATCTGCGTCGACTGAGCAGAAACACCGGTGCTGATCCCAAGCACGCTCAGAACCACTGCCAGCCACGTCGCGACCCCACCCCGGTTGAGCATCTCTAGGTAATCGCTTCTCTTCACGCGCCCCTCCATTCACATCCCCGCGGCGAGCCCAAAGCCCCCCGCTTCCCCGGTTAGTTTTGTCCCTAGTATCATTTCGGTAAAAAAAGCGGGAGATCCGGGGCCGACGATGCCCCCGAAAGCCGCTTATATAGAAAGAATCCGCTAGGATCATACGCGTGTCGCCCAAGGCTCCCGTCTATCGAACCGCGCCGGCGCCCATCGAGGGTATGCCGCCGGGCATCCCATACATCGTCGCCAACGAAGCGGCCGAACGGTACAGCTACTACGGCATGCGAGCGATCCTGGTCATTTTCATGACCAGGTTCCTGCTCGACGCTCGGGGCGAGCTCGACGTGATGAACGAAGAGCAAGCCAAGACTTGGTTCCATGGCTTCGTCACCGCCGTCTACTTCTTTCCCATTCTCGGAGCGATCATCTCGGATGCGTTCCTCGGCAAGTACCGCACCATCCTCGCCCTGTCCGTCGTCTACTGCCTCGGTCATCTCACGTTGGCGCTCGACGAGACGAGGCTTGGTCTGGCGTTGGGGCTCGGTTTGATCGCGGTGGGATCGGGCGGCATCAAGCCATGCGTCTCCGCGCACGTCGGAGACCAGTTCGGGCATACCAACGCACACCTGTTGCCCAGAGTGTTCGGCTGGTTCTATTTCGCGATCAACGTCGGCGCGCTCGCGTCAATCCTGTTTGCCGAGCCGCTGCTGCATCGCTACGGCCCCTCGGTCGCCTTTGGCGTCCCTGGTGTCCTCATGGCATTGGCGACGCTTTTCTTCTGGATGGGCCGTCACGCATTCGTCCACATTCCTCCCGGCGGCGTCGATTTTCTCCGCGAGGTCTTCAGCCCGGAAGGACTGAAGGCGCTGGGGAAGCTGTTCATCATCTACGTGTTCATCGCGATGTTCTGGGCGCTGTTCGATCAGCAAGGCTCGGCCTGGGTTCTCCAGGCACAGCGCATGGACCGGCAGTTCATCGTGCATTGGGATCCCTCGCAAGCACAATGGCTCAACCCGGCGCTCGTGCTGCTCTTCATTCCTTTGTTCACGCGCGTGATTTACCCCTTCTTCGACCGCTTTTGGCCGCTCACGCCGCTTCGAAAGATCTCGATCGGGCTCTTCCTGACGGTCCCGGCGTTTCTCTTGCCGGCTTGGCTGGAAGCCAGGCTCGATGCTGGCGAATCGGTGAACATCGTTTGGCAGCTCGGCGCCTACGTGATCATGACCGCCGCCGAGATCTTGGTCTCCATCACCGCGCTCGAATTCTCGTACACGCAAGCCCCCAAGCGGATGAAGTCGCTCGTCATGGGTGCGTTCCTGATGAGCGTGTCCATCGGAAACCTCTTCACTGCCGCGGTGAACTACTTCATTCAGAACCCGGACGGCACCAGCAAGCTCGATGGTCCGTCTTACTATCTATTCTTCGCTGGAGCGATGGCCGTGACGGCCGTTCTCTTCGTCCCGGTCGCCGTTTGGTACGAGGAACGCACGTACATCCAAGACGAAGCGCCCGTCGAGGTGTTCTTATGAGCATCGTCGACAAGGCCCGTGCATGGATCGCGCAGGATCCCGATCCGGAAACGCGTGCGGAGCTCGAATCGATTCTCGCGGACCACGACGTCGCGGCGTTAGAGAATCGGTTTTCGGGCTCGCTCGAGTTCGGCACCGCCGGCCTTCGTGGGCTGCTGGGTGCGGGTCCCACACGAATGAACCGCGTCACGGTGGCACGTGCCACCGCCGGCCTTTGCGCGTGGTTGAAGAGGCAAGTGCCAGATGCCACGACCCGAGGCCTTTGCGTGGCCCGCGACGCCCGCCCGAAGAGCGATGTCTTCGAGCGGGACGTGATCGAAGTCGCGACGGGCGCCGGCATTCCCGTTGCCGTCTTCTCGGGTCTGACCCCCACGCCGGTGCTGGCATTCGCCGTGTTGCAGCAGCGGGCCGCCGGGGGCGTCATGATTACCGCGAGCCACAATCCCCCCGGTTACAACGGATACAAGGTCTATTGGGAAAATGCCGCACAGATCATCGCGCCGCACGATCGCGGAATCGCCGAAGAGATCGCAAAGGCGCCCGCGGCAGATCGCATCCCGCGTTTGACGCTCGCCGATGCCCGCGACCGGGGGCTTCTCCGCAACATCGACCCGGTCCGAAGCGACTACGTCGAGACCATCGTCTCCGAGCTGAGCCGCACCGAAGAACGCCTGCCGGTTCGAATCGCGTACACGGCGTTGCACGGGGTGGCTGATTCCACGTTTCGCGAGGTGCTCCAGCGAGCGGGCTTCGAGGACGTGCATAGTGTTCCGGAGCAGCGTGTTCCTGACGGGAGCTTTCCCACGGTCGAATTTCCGAATCCCGAGGAGCCGGGCGCCATGGATCGAGTGTTGACGCTGGCCCGCGCGATCGGCGCGGATTTGGCCGTAGCCAACGATCCCGACGGGGACCGTGTCGGAATCGCGGTACACGGGCAGGAGGGCTTCGAACAGCTTTCGGGAAACGACATCGGCATTCTGATGGCCGACGACCTGCTTCGTGAGTACACGGGGTCGGCACAGCCAGTCGTCATCTCTACCGTCGTGAGCAGCCCCATGCTCGGGCCGGTTGCGGCCAGTCATGGCGCGAGGTGGGAGCAAACGCTGACTGGGCACAAGTGGATCCAGAATCGTGCGCTCGAGCTCGAGCAAGAGGGCTATGCGTGCGTCTTTGGGTATGAAGAAGCCTTGGGGTATGCACCCTCTCGGGCCGTCCGTGACAAGGACGGAATCAGCTCGGCCCTGCGCTTGGTCGATCTTGCATCGCGTCTCAAGGCCAGTGGCCGAACGCTCTTCGACGCCCGCGACGACCTTTGGCGCAAGCACGGCGTTCATACGGACCGGCAAATCTCGCTGAGGTTCGAGGGCCCTGACGCGCAGGCTCGGATGGACCGGATCGTGGATGGATACCGATATCGCCCTCCTGAGGCGATCGCCGGCGCGCCGCTCGTTCGACTGCTCGACCTCGAGCGTCGCACGCAATGGACGCCCGAGGAGGAAAGCCCGTTTCTAGCGTTCGCCCCGAGCAACGTCTTGATCTTCGAGCTCGAAGGAGGGCATCGCGCCATGATTCGCCCGAGCGGCACGGAGCCGAAGCTCAAGTACTATTTCTACGCCGTGGCGCGGAAGAACGATGATCCAGACCTGACGTCGTCGAAGCGTGCGGCCGAGGCGATGATCGAAGCCATGGCGAAAGACCTCATCCCGTCCAGCGATTGCTGAGCAATGCTCTCGCGAGCGCATCCCATGCCCGGGCTGCGCGGCGAAGCTCTTCTGCCTCACGGGCGTTTTGGTGATGCCAGGGAAGTGGTGGGGGGCCGTCAGAAGAGAGACCGGGGAGCCGCTCGATGAGCGCGGCCGCTTCCTGCTCGCACGCTGCCGCATGGCGCTGACAGAGCCGTACGATGTCGTCGACTGGCGTCACTCGGTGCGGCGTGAGCGCGATGTCGACGACGCTGGCGAAGTCGCGTGACGTCACACCTGCCAGCCACATGGCATGCTCCACGTCGCAGCCGCGGGCGGCGGGCGCGCTGCTCGACCATGCTTCGGGCTTCAGCTCGCGGATGTCCGAGTGATAGGCCTGACGTTGCTCAGAAGGCTCGGGCGGCCGTGCCGGAGGTCGAAGCCAAGCAGCGATTCGGGCGGGGAGCATGGGCTTCCCTGCTTTTCGGGGACGCCATGCGCCGGCGTCAAGAATTCTACTGAAGCAAAGCCCGAACGATGATCACACTGACCACCAGCAGAACGATGCCGGCCGCGCCCCAAAGGATGGCTGCTTTGGCGCGGCGACGGCGTGCGCCCCGGCCCCGGTCTCTCGATGCCTGGAAATGGTCGGCCACTGCCGTGTGCACGTCGACGAGATCGTCGAGACGCGTCGCCGTCGTGACCGGCACCGCCAACGGATCGAAACGAGGATCGCGCTCGGTGGCTCTCGCGCGATCTGAATCGCCGGCCCGAGGCCGCACCGGCCGAGTGCGCACGGCTTCGATCTCGAGCTTGGGCCCTCCGCGGCCGAACTCGATCTCGTCACCTTCCTTGAGCGCCACGTGCTTGATGCGCTGTCCGTTGAGCCACGTGCCATTCCGGCTGCCAGTGTCGATCAGGAGATAGCGTCCTTCTTCGTTGCGGATCTCGGCGTGCCGCCCGGAAGCGTCCAGGTCGACCTCTGGATCGAAGTTGACGTCGCTGTCGGGCATGCGACCGATCCGAATGAGATCTTGGTCGAACACGAGCTCACGTCCCGCGTCGGCGCCTTTGGTCTGGCGAAGTCGGATCACGACTGGACCTCAGTCGGTTGAAGGAATGAGCATGACCTCGGTGGAGCCCCCGGATCGCACTAGCACGTCTTTTTCCGCCCGTGCTCCGTCGACCTCGCGCGCTTCGATGTGGTACGCGCCGGGAAGCAAGCGCAGCACGACCGCTTCGCCGAGCCCGAGGGGGCCATAGCTTTGGCCGTTGACGAAGAGCTCACCGCGGTCGATCGCGGAGCGAACTCTCACTTCGACCGGAATCTGCGCCTCGGCGTACGCTGGCGGCGGAGGTGCAGCCGTGGTGGGCGCGGCTCGCCGTCCGGCGCTCACGATGGTGATGACGGCAGCCAACCCGAGCAACACGAGCACGGAAGCCGCGGTCGACCAAGATCGGGAGGGTCCGGCGGGCTCTGACGCGGGCGAATCGGTCGAGCTCGGTTGCGCTGAAATCGCGCGTGGCACCATGCTCCTCACGAGATGCGGCAACGCGGGCCCGGAGGACGGCTTCGCCCCATTGCCGCGAGGCAGGGGGTACTGTTGGTAGAAAGGTACGGCACCCTCCTCGGGCAGATCCAGCCCATCTCCGTCGAAGTCGGCCACGATGCAGGTGACGTTGTCGTGGCCGCCCGCAGCGTTGGCTAGGTCGATGAGGCGTTCGGCAAGCTGAGGGAGCGGTCCGATACAGGCCATCTCCTCACGAATCACGCTGTCGTGGACGAGCCCGCTCAGCCCGTCGGAGCACAAGAGCAACCTATCGCCGCGTCGAAGCTCGACGAAGGTCAGATCGACCACGACCTGCTCCGTGGTGCCGAGGGCCTGCAGGATGATGTTGGAATGCTCGAACGCTTCCGCTTCCGATTCGGTGAGCTGGCCGGCTTCGATGAGCTGATTGACCAGCGATTGATCTTTGGTGACCAGAGTGAGCCTGCCGTTGCGCAAGATGTAGCAGCGGCTGTCGCCAACCTGTCCGATGAACAAAACCTGGTCGACGAGGCCAGCGACGGTAGCCGTGGTCCCCATGCCCCTGCGAGTTCGGTCTTTCTTGGCCGCCGCAAAGATGCGCGCTCCCGCCTCTTCGATCGCGGCGACGAGACGCCCGGCAAACCCATCACGGCCGTCGGGCGGACGATCGCCGCGAAGCATCTCGAAGAGTGTGTCGACCGCCAGGTGGCTGGCCACCTCTCCGGCTGCCGCGCCACCCATGCCGTCACAGACCGCGAGCGCAAACCCGCGCTCCGAAACCGAACCGGAAAGGTGCTCCTCACCCGGGAGGGGACCGGCGGTTTCGCTCAAGTCGGCGATCATGAAGTTGTCCTCGTTGTGCTCTCGAACGAGGCCGACGTCGGTCTTGCCGTACACCTGAAACGCAATGCCCGCAGGTGTCGGAACCACTGCGCTCCTAGGCAGCGAACGGCCCGAGCTCTCCGCGCCAGGTTCGGGGGCCAAGGTCTCATCACCTTCGCCCACGTTCGGCTGCTCGTCGCCGTCGTGGTGCGCGTCGCCGCTCATTCAGCCCCCTGCATCCCGTGACCCCGCCAAGACACTATAACGATACAGCCTACAGCGGTGCTGTCGATATCTCCAGCAAACCGGCTCCTCAATCGGGCTGGATTTCCCCTGTTTTAGAGGAGGAAGCGAAATCCGATCCGCAGGACCAGCATCGCGTCGAGCGCACGGTCGGTTGCGCGCAGAGCGCCATCTGCGGGGGTCGTGAAGGCTTGGGTCCGGACGACGTTTCCCGTGACTAAGAAGGACACGAGCGTGTTCGAGCTCAGCTCGACCTCCGCACCGACCCCGAGCTCGGCCGTTCCCCCGATGGTGGCCACCCGAAACGAGGGTCCGAGCATCAGGAAGCCCCCGCGGGCGCGGATCAGCGGATGAGTGGCTCGGTGGGGCAAAAAGGAATACTCGAGCAGGCCCATGAAAGACTGGGGAACGGTTATCTCGTACACCCCGTTGGCCGAGAGCAACCAGAGCTCGTACCCGAAGCCCAGACCGAGGCCGCTGGCCCAGCGATACGAGAAATCGACGCCAACCGCCCAGCCCACGTCGGCAATGCATTGATAGCCGGACGGACAGAGGCGTTTGGTGGACAAGGGCACGACCAGCCCGGTTTCAGGGCCAATGGAGAATGAGCCACGGGGGTCGGATGCAGCATCTGGGAGGAGATCGGCATCGGCCCCGGCAGGGCGCGGCGCCGCAAGCCAAAGGGCCCAACAACAGATGGCGGCGGCGCGGGCTGGCACGCCCGTAGCATAGAGGGGGACCCCGTGAAGGGACAAGATTGACAGCCCCCGACCCTCTCTTATAGTAGCGCCGATTCGACCTGATTAGGGGTTTGGGATGGAGATTTACCTGAGCAAGCGCGCGATGCAGAGAGTTCGGCTCTCGGTCGTAGATGCGATCGAGGATGGCGAGATCGACGCGCTCCGCGAAGACTTGATCGGCCTTTTTTCCGATGACGACATCGAGGAAATCGAACGCCGCATCGACAGCGGCGATTTCTACGATTTCGTTTCGGAGATCCTCGATGAATGGTCCGGCGAGGATCTGGACGAGCTGATGGAGCTGCTCGAAACCCAGCTTGCGGACGCCGATGTCGACTTGAAGTACACCGCGCCCGAAAACGACGACGAGGAAGAGGAAGAGGACGAGGAGTCCGAGGACGAAGACGAGCCCGAGGACGACCTCATCGTCGATGACGCGGAAGAAGACATCTGAAATTGGGGGGAACGCCGCCTCTTCCCGGCTCGCGCTCCTGCGCGGCCGATTGACAGCTCGACCCCCTCACGCTACCAGCTTCGCCGCTCTCATAGAGCGAGCCCATTGCCACCGTAGCTCAGTTGGTAGAGCAACGGTTTCGTAAACCGTAGGTCGTTGGTTCGAATCCAATCGGTGGCTCCGTCTCGTGCTTTCTTACACGCTTGCCTCAGTGTAGGTTGAGGCGATGCCCGAATCCGCCTCGAAAACGCAGTCTCGGTCAAGAGCCGTCCACCCGCCTTCGAAGGCTTCCGAATCCCACATCTTGGTGGCATCAGCCTTCGACCTGGCGCGCAGCCTGAGCATTCCGAACATCCTGGTGCTGGCAGACCTGCTGACAGACCGGCGGCTCGTCGAACGGGTGCGCGAAGAGGAAACGGTCATCTGGCTCACGCACGCCGGGGGGCGCAACGGCTACCCGGAGATACCCAAGGACGATCCTTGTATCGCGTTGCCACCTACCGCGCTCGACCGCCTGGACCAGGTGAAGCTCGGCCTGACGCTCGCCGTGCTGAGGCGGCATGTAAAGGTCGACAGCAGCGTCGTTTGCTTGACCGGGGTAGCTGGATCGAAGCGCCTCGACATGCTGGTCATCATCAACCCGAGTCGCGACTTCGCGTGGTTTCGGCAACACAAGATTTCCAACGTCGACGAGAAGCTCATGTCGCGCGAGTTCGTGCGGCTCCTCGAGATTGCCGTTCGCCTATCGGCGGAGGGACGAGAGGGGAAGCCGGTCGGCGCGGTCTTCGTCTTGGGCGACGTGGAAAAAATGGATCGCTACACGAGTCAGCTCATCTTCAACCCGTGCAAAGGGCACCCTCAGGCCGCCCGTAACATTCACAACCCGGAGTTTCTCGAGACGCTTCGGGAGCTCGCCGCCTTGGATGGGGCATTCCTGGTAGACAAGCGTGGCGTCGTGGTGACCGCCGGCGCCTACTTGGACGCGCCAGTGAGTAAGAACGTCCGCGTGCGCCGAGGGCTCGGAGCACGGCACGTCGCCGCAGCAGCCATGACGGCCATGACCGACTCTCTCGCCCTGGTGATCTCCGAGTCTTCCGGGGACATCACGGTCTTCGCCAAGGGCGCGGCCTTGCTCGAGCTCGAGAAGCCGCCAGCGCGGTGATCAACCGGCTTCGCCGCCGAGGTCGTCCCAATACGCATCCATCATGACCTCGTTCTCGCAACGTTCGTGCTCCTGGACGGCCTCGAGCACTCCACGGACTCGTTCCTTCAACGCGTCGGCTTCCCGTGCTGCCGGGGTTTCTGTGGGAAGATCCGTCACCAGCGTACGCAACGCCTCGAGGATGCGGGAGTGCTCGGCGAGGAGCTTCTCCAAGCGAAAGGCGAGCCGCGGCGATTGCTCTCGAAGTTGAACGTGGAGCCCGATTCGTTCCTCGAGCTGGAAGTGCTCGGAACAAAGGTCGACGAGACTGCTCAGCGTTTCGCGTAGCCCCCCGATCCAAGCTTCGGACCCGGCGGAAAGCGCAACATGCCGCTCCAACGCCTCGAGAAGTGCTCGCAAATCTTTGTGATCGGAAAGAATTTGGGCCCCAATGTTTTCGGTGTTCATGCGCGCTCCTTTGCCGCCGAAGCGAAGGCATATGCATCTTCGTCATGATGATCGAAGTCATCTCGAGCGATGCTAGGCACACCTTGCCAACGTATGCAACCGGCGTCGGAGGCCGACTACGGGACAGACCTTGCGCATCAGCGCATCGCAGAGCGGCGGCCAAGGCGGTGCGGCGCCTCCGTGCATTCAATGCTCAGTACGGCAGCACGCCTCTCTGTTGGAAGCCTTCGAGCGCTCGGCGGAACGCCCGCGCCCGCCATAGCTGAAGCATGTGGGCACCGGGAAACGTGATGAGGTCGGTGCCGAAGTGGGACGCGAGACGCGCTCCATGGGCGACCGTCGCGAGACGGTCGAACTCAGCCGAGATGATTGCGATGCGCTCCGGCTCCAACATCGGCTTTCTGCCTTCGGGGCTGATCGGCTCGAGTAGCTTGCGATACCCCTCGAATAGCTCTCGTTGCACTCTTCCGGTGCCTGGGATCAAGCCCAGCTCGTTCATGGTGTCGGGGAGGTTTGCGATGGGAATGTATGACAGCACGAAATCGAGATCGGCCGTGGCGGTGGCGAGCAAGCTCACGGTGTAGCCACCGAGGCTCATGCCGGCGACACCCACGTGGCTTGCGCCCTCTTCGCGCAGTGCTCGAATGGCGGCTCGCAAGTCCCAAATCGCTTGCCGAAAGCCCTCGATGGTGAGCTTGGTGTCTTGTTGAGGCCAGGCCGGTGGAAAGGACCGTCCGCGCGGACCATGAAACGGCAGCGCAAACAGCGACACGTTGATCCCCATGCGACGAAACTCGCGCATAGGCCACGCCACCCGCTCCAACAAATGGTGTCCGGACGAGAACCCGTTCACGAGGATCGCCATCGGCTTGCCCTCGATCCGCAAGTTCAAGGTCCTGAGAAGAGCAGTTTGGTTTTCCCTGTGGCTCCGATACACGGCCTCGATGTCCTCGAAGACGAACGGATGAATGCTTTGCCAGGTCCACTCGGCGAAGCCGACGCGATGGGGTGCAAGCCAGCGCTTCTCGACCGCGACGCGTGGGGGGTCCGGAAAAAGCCCATCGGGATTGTCCCGGTAGGCTTGATACGCGGGTGTTTCGACAAAGTCCGCCACGTCCTGAATGAGCTCCAAAGGATCCTTCAGATCGCGGGGCTTGAGGCTCGCGAGCTTCGAAACCAGAAGCTGGTCGGTGTCGTGTGCGAGCTTCTGAATACAGCCACGCGGGCTTGGTGCCGGCATGGAGCCAGCGATCCACGTGTTCGGAGACTCAGTCATCACGACGACATGTCGTATATCGAAGGCGAGGTTGGTGCGCAATCCCGACTGCGAGCGCTCGACTTGGCGCCGCTCGGAGGCGGCGTGCGCATGGCGCAAAACCTGATACCCCCTCTGTCATGGCCAATCCCACTGCCACCCTGGAGACCTCGCTTGGCAACATCGAGGTCGAATTGTTTACCGACAAAATGCCGATCACCGCGGGCAACTTCATCGAGCTCGCAAAGAGCGGCTTCTACGATGGTCTTCATTTTCATCGCGTGATCGACGGCTTCATGATCCAGTTCGGATGTCCGCACAGCCGCGATCCGAACAGCCCGCGCGCTGGGACGGGCAACAGCCCCAAAGGCACGATTGAGGACGAGCATCCGGCCGACGCCAAGATCTCGAACGAACCCGGTACGCTTTCGATGGCGAACACCGGACGTCCGAACAGCGGCAGCTCGCAGTTCTTCATCAATACGGCGAACAACGCGTACTTGGACTGGTTCAGCCCGGGCCCGTCGAAACATCCGGTGTTCGGCAAGATCGTGGACGGTATGGACGTCGTCAAGAAGATCGAAACGACCCGGACGGGTCCCGGCGATCGTCCGGTCACGCCCGTGGAAATGATCAAAATCACGGTCCACGACTAAAAACCACCGTTCAACGACCGCTCGACCGAGAGCATCGGGGTTGATAGCCTACCGTCCATGAGCGCATTCCGCTTCATGGCGGTCGTCGTTTTGCTGAGCGCGGTCTACGCGTGCGCGGACGAGGCTCCGCCACCACCCCCGATGGGCGGGACGAACGGGGGTGGCGGATTCGCCGGTTCCGGCGGGTCTGGTGGGTCTGGTGGCACTGGCGGATCTGGCGGGTCTGGTGGATCCGGAGGAAACGGAGGCGCCGCGGGTAGCGGCGGGACCGGTGGCACGGGAGGCGTCGGCGGCACCGGAGGGCCGAGCGGAGCTTGCGATAACCCGAGCGACATCGAAGCTCTCAGCTCGTCGCTGATAAATCCGCGGGCGATCTCCGCCACCTGCGCAGTGACGGCGTGTCTGCCGTTCGACACGCGACAGGATGAATTCACCGCCTGCGTGACGGATTGCGTGACCGAAGACATCGCAGGCTTGTCGCCAGAGTGCGCAGGTTGCTACGCAGATCTCGAGTGGTGCATCGGCGATGAGCTGGTCTGGACTTCCTGTGCAAGCTCGCCCTGTGAGTCCCAGTGTCTCACTCCGACACTCCAGTGTCGCAATGAGCTCGACCTGTGCACCGGTCGGATGTCGACGGACTGCGACGTCTGAGACGACGTTAGTCGTTTGGCGCGCCCATGTTGATCCATTCCTCGACGACCGCGATGACGGCGTTCGAAATGGTCTGTGTGCCGGCGCCAAGCGGCATCTCGCCCCCGCACGTCTGCACCGCGCGCATCTTTTGAATCATCAACGAGCCTGCGGCGTCGTTCGGGATCACGTTGATGCCCTGCCCTTCACACTCTCCAGCAGCCGAGGCCGGGACGTTGACGAGGGCGCCGTGAGACTCCGAGGGCCAGTTGGAGGTGTCCGTCGGATCGGAGCCCGTCAGGTCGAGGGCTGCGAGACCCTGCGGGCTCGCGCCTCCGGGAATCGTGCCGTTTTCGAATGGATTTTCCGGGTTCGGATCGATGTTGGAGTTCGCGGGGC
Organism: Polyangiales bacterium; assembly: GCA_035466435.1. Taxonomy (GTDB): domain Bacteria; phylum Myxococcota_A; class Polyangia; order Polyangiales; family Houyiibacteriaceae; genus SG8-38. The sequence continues at coordinate 17,590 of DATIUW010000323.1, forward strand.
CGTGACAGATCACGCACTGGGGGAAGATCAGGCTCCAGTAGATCGAGCTCCATGTGGGATCGGGGAGATCCGCCTGTGGGCCCGCGTAGATGCAGATCTCGTCTTCTAGCGGCTGACAAGGAGCCAGCTCGAGCTGTGGCGTTGGCGCAACTTCGGTCCGCGCGACCACGGGCGCCGCACATGCGAGCCAGTTCCGCACGATGTCCTGCCCCTCTGCGGTATCGAGCCGTGGCAGCTCGGTCAGGTCGGGACGAATCCATGGCGTGGCGTCTTGCACCTGCGCCCCCGCGGCGCCTGGAGGCATCGTCCCGTCACGAATCTCGTTCATGATGTCTCCGCCCCACGAGGCGGTCGTACTTTGGTTGCCTTGCAGCCGCTCTAGACGTTCACAGTATGGCGACTGCACGTCGGCGTCTTGACAGGGCTGGAGGTTGGCACAGCTAGGATCGACACTCGGGTCGGTGCAAGCGAGCTGCACGTCGAAGTCGAGACCGGCAGGCACGCCGATTCGCGCGGAGCCTACGGCATTGGGCGAGTGACAGAAGCTTCCGTTGCCGCAGCCCGCCTGCACGAGGGCTTGGCCTTCGAACATCGGGCGCCCGTCGATCGAGCTGTAGACCAGATCGAGAGCCGCTGGGCCTGGAAGCGGCCGTCCGTCCTCGGTGACACCGTCGAGATTGCACTCGCCGAGGTCTCGGTCGTTGCAGCCGTAGGCCAAACAGACGATTGGAAGAATCGCGCAAGCGAGGAGGCGTCTTGGAAGCATCGCGAGTCGGAAGGTGCTTCGATGGCCGCTCGCGGTCAAGCGAGCGGCAGCCCGCTTTCGCAGGCTATCTGGTCGGTCTCGATTTCACCCGACGGTCTCGGCAAACGCCGGGTCGCTGGCGAACCGCGCCACGTGATGCTCTTGGTCCCCGAAAAGCGCGTTGAGCGCGTACATGCGCTTGAAGTAGAGCCCGATGTCGTGCTCGTCGGTGACACCGATTCCGCCGTGGAGCTGGAGGGACTGTTGAGCGACCCAGATGCCGCCCGTTGCGAGCTGAAGCTTGGCCGCGGAGATGTCGCGGCGCCGCACGGTTGGATCGTCGTCGTCGGCCCGCACCATGGACGCCATCGAGATCGAGCGGAGCAACTCGGTCTCGGCGTACATGTCCACCGCCCGATGCTGAAGTGCTTGGAAGGAGCCGATCTTCACGCCGAACTGCTCCCTCGTACCCAAGTAGTCGATGGTCATGTGGAGCATCGTCGTGGCGATGCCGACGGATTCGGCCACGGCAGCAGCAGCGGCGTAATCCATCGTGCGGTCGAGGATTGCGGCAGCCGTGCCCTCGTCGCCTAGCCTGGCATCCGCACCGACCTGGACGTCCTGGAACGTGATGAAGGCTGCTTTGTGACCGTCGATGGTGTTTGCCACGGTGACGTCGACACCCTTTGCTTGGCGAGGCACCACGAAGAGCGTGGGTCCGTTCGGCGCGTCGGCCGACACCAGCAAGTGATCGGCGTGATGTCCGTTGAGCACCCAAACCTTCCGTCCCGAAATCCGGTAGCCCGCGCCATCGGGCGCGGCCTTGGTAGCGATGGCCGCGACGTCATATCGGCTTTGTGGCTCTGAATAGGCGAGGGCGAGCGTCCCCTCCCCTTCGATCATCGGCGTCAGGTACGCCTCGTGTTGGGCCGCATCGCCCGCCCGCAACAGTGTCATCCCCCCGAGCACCACCGATGCGAGATATGGCTCCGGCGTCAGCGTGGCGGCGAGGTTCTCGAGCACGATGGCGCACTCGACGAAGCTCCCGCCGATTCCGCCGACCGACTCGGGGAACGCGACCGCGAGCCATCCGAGCTCGCCCATCTTCCGCCAGACCGTGGGGTCGTATCCGACGTCGTCGTCACGCAGCTTGCGAAACCGACTGACCGGCGACTCGTTCTTGGCGAAGTCCGACACCGTCTTCGCCAGCATGCGTTGGTCTTGATTCAGCTCGAAATCCATCGACTCCCTCTCGGTCCTTTCCGTCAGCTACTCGGAAGCTGCAGGATCATCTTGGCGATGACGTTGCGTTGAATCTCGTTGGAACCGCCGTAGATCGTCGCGGCCCGCTCGTAGCAGAAGTACGGACCAATCGACTCTTCGACTGGCGGGCAAACGCCCTCGTTGTACCAGGTGAGCGCGTCTTCCCCCATGACCTCCATGGCGAGCTCGGTCATCTCCTGCACGAGCTTGGTTCCGACGAGCTTCAAAATCGACGACTCGGGCCCGGGCATCTTGCCCTTTTGCTGATCTGCGAGGGCGCGATAGCTGACCATGAGATGTGCGCGGAAGCGCATTTCGAGGCGCGCGATCTTTGCGCGCCACGTAGGGTCGTCGAGCATCGGGCGTCCGTCGACCGTCTTGGTCGCGGCAATGCGCTTGATGTTCTGCAACGTCTTTCGGCAAGGACCGATCATGGCCAACAAGGTTCGCTCGTGTCCGAGGAGCGCTTTGGCCATGGTCCAGCCTTGGTTGATGCCGCCGACCACGTTGGCCTTGGGAACCTTCGCGTTTTCGAAGAACGTGTCGCAGAATGCGGGCGTGTGACCGAGCGTGAGCATCGGCTTCACCTCCACGCCTGGCGTATCGAGGTCGATCAGGAGGAAAGTGATGCCGGCTTGCTTTTTCGCCTTCGGATCGGTGCGCACGAGACAGAAAATCCAGTCGGCATACTGCGCGTACGACGTCCAGGTCTTCTGGCCGTTGACGATGAAGTGGTCGCCCGCATCCTCGGCCGTCGTTCGTAGAGACGCGAGGTCGCTACCCGCGTTGGGCTCCGAGTAGCCCTGACACCAAAGCTCCTCCCCGCTGAGGATCTTGGGGAGAAACCGCGTCTTCTGCTCCTCCGTGCCAAAGCTGATGATCAGCGGAGCGACCATCGACAAGCCGAACACGGAAAGCTGGGGAGCGCCCGCCAACTCCATCTCCTCTTGGAAGATGAAGCGCCGCGCCGCGTCCCAGCCGGTGCCTCCGTGCTCCTTCGGCCAATGGGGAGCCGCCCAACCCTTCTCGTAGAGAATCTTGTGCCAGACGAGTGAGTCCTCGGGCGTGAAGTGACCCGCACCCCGCGCTTTTTCGCGAATGTCCTCGGGCATGGCCTGCTCGATCCAGGTCCGCACCTCACGGCGGAACGCCTCTTCTTCCTCGGTGAACGTGAGATTCATGGACCTATGGGTGACACAATCTCGGGGTCGGGACCATCGGGCATCCGTACAGGAGGACCCTGCAATGCTACTGGCCCGGAACCCCCTCGATGCCGGGCTTGAACCGAAAGATCGAATACGGCGCATTGGCCTGCATGTGCGCCTTCGATCGAAGCATCTGGTCGGGGATGGCGCTGTCCGCGACATAGAGCCAGCCGTCAGGCCCGTAAGTCAGTGCATCGGCCCAACGAATCCGGTCGGTGCGGATGAGCGTGGTGAGCGCTCCCTCCGGTGTCATCCGAAGCACCGCGCCGTGCTCCACATCGGTGATCAGGACGTTGTCTTGGACGTCGGTGCTGAGGCCGTCGTTCAGCGGCTTGCGGCCCACCGCCCGCACCCTGGCGCCGAGCGCGCCTTCGCTCAGCGAGGCATCCAACAGGTCTTCTACCGCAATGCGATAGAGCGTGTCGTGGGCCATCGCGCCGTAATAGAGCCACCGGTCGTCACGATCGATCGCGATCCCATCGACGCCGGGCTTGAGCACGACCAATCCTCCGAAGAACTCCATGTCTTTGGTAGGATTGCGAATCAGCCAGTCCTGGGGGCTGACGGACGGATGACCGTTGAGTACGCGGCGTGCCTGGCCGTGCTCCACGTCGTAGACGACGAGACCCGGGTTCTTGCGCCAAAAGCTCACGTCGGCGATGAACACGTGCTTCCCGCTCGAATCGACCTGCAGATCCTGTAGAAAGGACCCGAGTTGCGCAACCGACCGGTCGAAGACGTGCTCGTGCGCGAGGGCGCCGGTGTCGAGGTCGTATGCCACGAGCTTGGCCGCTCCGAATCCATGATTGCCGTGGTCGATGGTCCACAATCTGTTCTGCTGGTCCACCACGACACCGAGCGGCGTTTCGAGCTGCGCTTGGGCGGCTTCGCTCGGGTACGCCCGAGGCACCCCGTCCACCCACTCGAGGAGCTTCGGACCCGTGGGGCGGCTTTCGGGGTGGATCGTGTAGAACACCCGGCCGTCCGCAGAAACCGCCACGTTGCCGATGGGCTCGGGGCTCTTCACCACGACCTCGAGCGCGCCCTCGTCGAACAGCGGCTCACCGGTCAGATCGGGATACGGCTGCCCGCCACCGTATCGGAAGTAGAGCACCAATGCCGCCAGCCCTACGATCAGTGCGGCTATCGAGAGCAGGCGGACGAGAACGGCTCGCCACATCGGATGACGCTAGCATGGGGTGGACCGGGGCGCCGGTAGCCCTAGACTTCACCCATGGCGCGACCGTCAGGGCAGCTCATCGTCGTGTTACGAAAAACCGCAGCGCGTTTGGCTCGACGAGATGTGACCTATCGCTGGTCTAGCTTCGCGTATTGCAACTGCGGTCACTTGGCGCAGACCATCACGGGGCTCCATCCCGAAGAGATTCAGCGGCGGGCCATGAGACGCGAGGGCGATTGGGCCGGCCAGGCCCGTGACTCGGCGTCGCGACGACCCTTTCCGGAGTTCGATTTTGGCGACCGCCCTGCACTCGACGAGGGAGCTTGGGAGCCGGAGGACGTCGGGGCGTGTCCGATCAGCGGCGCGCCGCTCGACGAGGTGCTCGCCGAGATGTACGAGCTCGGCTTGAGCCCCGACGACGTCGGCCATCTGGAGCGCTTGAGCGACCCGGAGGTGCGCCGTCGGCTCGGCAACAACACGGAGCCGTTTGCCCACCACCGACGCGACAACGTGATCGCATATCTTCTCGCTTGGGCGGATCTTCTCGAGGGGCGTCTCGAAATCGTGGAGCCTGCCGAGGGCTTTTTCGAAGCCGCAGAGTGAACGCCCCTCAAGACAGCACGATGCGGGTCATCCACATCAACCCGAGCCCCGCGACGAAGCAGAGAAAATAGACCAGGTTGGCTCTCCCGCCCTGGTGCTTGGTGACTTCTGGAACCAGGTCCGATGCCGCGATGTAGATGAAGTTTCCGGCGGCGAGCGGCACTAGAAACGAAACGTCGATGGCGGAAGACAACGCCCAGGCGAGCAACCCTCCGAGCAGAAACGTGAGACCCGAGAGCAGGTTCATGAACAGAGCTTTTCGGGGCGCCCATCCTCCATGAACCAGGACTCCGAAATCCCCGAGCTCCTGGGGCACTTCATGTGCAGCAGCCGCAAGCCATGCTGCCATTCCGAGGTTCGTGTCGATGAGGAACACACCTCCCACGCCGAGACCGCCTAGGAAGTTGTGCAACGCATCGCCGATGAGAATCAAGTAAGTCAGCGGCTGCCGGCAGCTCGAGCTCGCGCGTTGACAATGGTGCCAATGCAGGAGCTGCTCGAGCGCGAAGAACGACACGAAGCCGACGGCCGTCCATCCATAGATGACGAGCGGATCGAACCCACTCTCGGCGGCGGCCGGCAACATGTGAAACAGCGCGCCGCCGAGCAACGATCCAGCGGCAAACGCGACGAGCGGCAGGATGATGCGCTCGAGCGTCTTTTCCTTCATGAGGAGCGTGGCGCTTCCCACGAGCGCAATCGCGCTCATCAGTAAGCCGCCGATCACGATCCAGGTCAGTGGACTCATCGACTGAGATCGATCTAGTTCGACATGCGAGCCGCCGAGAGCCTTGCTCGGCTACCCGACGAAAATCCGGAGGGCCACCATGACCTGCGCGGCAAAGGTCGCCAAGAACGCGAGTGTGCGAATCCCGGTCCAACCCATGGTGAGCGCGGGGAAATGCACGACGCGGGCCCAGAAATAGGACTGTGTCGCAAACAAGACCTGTGCGTCCTCGCCCTGGCCCATCGTCTGCGCCACGAGCACCAAGGTCGCGAACACGACGAGGTTTTCGACGGCATTGTAGTGCGCGCGTTTGGCTCGACGCGCCCAGAGCCGTTGCTTGAGCTCGTCCTCGGGATCGACGGGCTTGAGCGTCCCGACGATCCCGAGAGACACCATGCGCTCGAGCACGTAGGGAATCCAAAGAAGGGCTGTGAGGACGGCGCTCGCCGCAAGCCATTCGACTGGGGTCATGGCGGTCTCCTTTCAGGGGGTCCGACCGCGATAGCCTCGCACGAAACCCCAGCCCTTGAAAAGGACGGGCCGGACGCGTACGAGCGCGGCTCGAGCAAGCGAGGGAACGCCCAGATGCACAAACCAGCCAATCGGCTAATTACGACCATCCAAATGTCTCGCATCGTTCTCTCTCTCGCATGCCTGGCCTCGCTGTTTTTCGTCTCTTCATCGACCGCCGAAGAAGACAAACAGGAGCCGAAAACCGAAGAACAGTGGCTCGTCGAGCTCCGAAACAGCGCAACCTACAAGAAGGGTGCGGAGTCGATTCGGCAACGGATCGACCTCGCCTATGATGCCGGCGCGGTTCGGGGGGCCAAGCACTGGGAAACGGTCCACGCGTACTATGTCGATCTGGCCAGGGCCACTGGCTGCAAGGAGGGCATGCGGTTCGCCGATGGCCCGGTGAAGTCATGCCGTAAGGTCTCGGGCCCCGAGCCCGCACTTCGAGGCGATCAGTATCAGAAGGGGCGCCTGGAGATGGTCGCCGAGTCGGGGGAGGCCCTGCGCCCCAACCGCGTGGAGAATGTGCTCGTCAACATCTACGACTTTGGCTACGTGCAGGGTCTCAAACACGGTCGCCGCGCTCGCAACGAAGGCATGGAGTGGACGCAGCGGTACTATGCTTCGTGCATCACGCGTGCAAACGAGGCCGACGCCGAACCCGTCTGTTCGAAAGAATCGAAAGCATGGTCGGCTGCCATCTTGGAAAAGCTCCACGCGCAGATCGAAGCGTTTGGCGTGGACCGCAAGTAGGCGCTAGGCAGCTCGCCAAGCATTCCACCAGAGCTCGAAGCCCGTCAGGACCATGTCGACGGCAATCGTGCCGATGAGCAGAGCGGACGCCCGGCCGATGATGTCGACGTAACGCTCGACCAGGCCGGCGTTTCGTTCCTTGACGAAACCGTGAATCCATTTGATCGCGAGAAGCCCCACGACCATGACGAGCATGGCTGCGCCGATCGCCGCGAGAGCCCACCACACCGGAAGACGGGCTCCAGCCAACACGCTCGCGCTGACCGTGCCTGGTCCGATCATGAATGGCATGGCAATCGACCCAGCAATGTGCTCGGGATGGCCGCGCAGCTCGGATAGCGCTTCGGGACCGACTTGGATGAATCGGAGCCCGATGACGATGAATACGATGCCACCGAAGATCAAGAACGACGCAAAGCGAACTTGAAAGAGCTCGGAGAAGATTGCGTCCCCGCCGACGGCAAAAAGGCAGAAGACCGTGGTTGCTATGACCACGCCCCTCACGAGCGTACTGAAGAACGTCTTGTCGTCGAGGCTCTCGATGAGATCGATCAAATAGATACTCATCAAGAATGGGTTCAACAATACGACCAACAACGTCGTCGATCGCACGAACGCATCGAGCTCGGCTTCCATGCAGTGCCTCCACATGCCACGAAAGCGGCTGGATTCAACCGCAGCTTCGGCCAGCGTGAATCAGTAGTCGGCAGGCGCCGTCTCTTGGGTCTCCCGAAGCTCTTTTTCGAGCTCGTTGACGCGTGCTTCCAGGACCTCGATTCGCTTCTTCAGCGCAAGGACGTCACTTTGCAGCGCTGGCTCGTCGTGTTCTTTTCGTTCTGACATGCTGCCCCCTTCGTGGTGTCGAAGCACTGTGAATCAACCGTAGACTCTCGGAATTTCGCGTCGCGCCGACTCCGCGTCAAGCGCACGGACGGCGTGGGTCTCATCGAACCAGACATAGGCATCGAACTGCCACGGCAGCGCCGCTTGAAAGTAGTGGCTCTGTAGCTCCGTTTCCGGCCGGTAGATCACGCCGATGGCCCGCTCCAGGCGCGGCGAGGCCAACTCCTCGCGCACGGCCTCACGAACCGGATGACGCAATGCGAGAAGGAAAGCAGGCACCTCGGCGTCGTGAAACAATCGTTCGTAGCTCGTCGGATGCGACGGCCGCACCGTCTTGATTTCCATCGGCCCGCCCCAATCGGTCGCGGCGGCCACGGTTCCCGTGTGGGTGCCGAAGCCGATGGAGAACGCGGAATCGCCGAAGCTCATCCGGCAGAGCTGGCCGATGTTGTGCTCTCCGCGCGCTGCACCCATCTCGGTCGCCCGGGCATCGCCGACGTGCGAGTTGTGCGCCCACACGAGGGCCTTGGACTCTGGACCTCGAAACTCCAGCAAGCGCTCCAAGGTGTCGAACATGTGCTGGTCCCGCAGGTTCCACGACTCGGGGCCTCCGTAATACATCACGCGGTAATATTCCTCGGCCGCGGCCACCAAGTGCGCATTCGAGGTAGCATCGAAAAAGCGATCACCGTCCGCCAAAGCGTAGTCGAGTCGGCGCTCGAGCAGGTCCCGAAGAACCTCGACGACCGGACCCTCGCACTGGGCATAACCTCGGCTGATCGCGGCACGTCCATACAGCGCCGGATCCCGCTCCCACGGCGAGAGGCAGGCATAGCGCTGCTTGGCTATCTCGGCGGCCGTCGGATCCACGTCGCGCAGATAAGCGAGCACCTCGTCGACCGACTTGTACAGGCTGTATAGATCCAGGCCGTAGAACCCCACCTGCCTTCGCGGGTCGTCGATGAGCGCGTTGTGCGACTCGAGCCATGCAATGAGCTCGACCACCTCACGATTACGCCACATCCAGGTGGGAAACCGAGTGAAGACCGGCTCCTCTCGCATCGGATACTCCAAGTCGCGCACGTGATGATCGATGCGGGCTGCGTCCGGCCAGTCACCCTCGATGGCTACCACGTTGAAGCCGCGCCGCAGGATGAGCTCGGTCGTGATCCGCGTTCGCATTCGATAGAACTCCGAGGTCCCATGGGTGGCCTCACCGAGAAGAACCACGCGAGCATCGCCGATCTGATCGAGCAAGGGGCCGAGCTCCGCGTCCTCGATCGAGGCAAATGGCTGACAAACCTCTCGCACTAGCTGGGCGACCGGAGGCTCCGGCGTAGGGACTCGCTCGGCGCTCGGTGTCTTGGCGTCTTCCGCAAAGCCAGCCGCACCGATGAGCGGAACGAACCGCACGCCACCCAGGTCCTCGGTGCGCGTTTCACCGTCCGCTTGCTTGGTCAGCCGCAACAAGCGTTGGTCTCGGAGCTCGGTGCCCACCGGGATCACCATCCGGCCGCCGGGAGCAAGCTGCTCCATGAGAGCTCGTGGGACCGAAGGCCCGCCGGCAGAGACGAGAATGGCGTCGAAAGGCGCGTGTTCCGGCCAACCGAGCGTTCCATCCCCGCACAACACGTGCACGTTGGCGTAGCCGAGCGCGTCTAGCCGGCTGCTTGCTTCGTCGGCCAGCGCGCGGTGCCGCTCGATCGTGTAGACCTCCGCCGCGATTTCTCCGAGGACGGCCGCCGCATAGCCCGACCCGGTTCCAATCTCGAGGACTTTGTCGTCCGGACCGAGGCGCAATGCCTCGGCCATGGCGGCGACGATGTAAGGCTGTGAGATCGTCTGTCCCTCCTCGATCGGCAGCGGCGTATCGTCGTAGGCAAACTCGGAGAGATGCGGAGGAAGGAACGCCTCTCGTGGCACCGCGCGCATTGCCTCGAGAACGGCGGGTTGGCGCACCCCGCGCGCTTCGATTTGGCGCTTCACCATGTGTCTACGCTGCTCTTGCATGTCCATGTCAGAGCTCCGGCATGACCGGGCTCGCCTCACCGTGTGCTACGACTTGACCTCTACCGTGCGCGCCGAGGACTGCTTCGGCTCCGTGCGTGGGATTCGTACCGTCAGCAGACCGTCCTTGTAGTCTGCTTCGACTTTGTCCTCGTTGGCATCATCGGGAAGCCTGAAGCTTCTCGTGAAGCTGCCGTACGAGCTCTCGACGCGGTGATACTTCTTCCCTTTTTCTTCCTTCTTCTCCCGCCGGTCACCGCGAAGCGTGAGCACGCGGTCTTCGACGTTCACCTCGAGGTCTTCCTGCTTCACACCCGGAAGCTCGGCCTCGATCCGATACTCCTCCGCCGTCTCGGAAACGTTGCAAGAGGGAGTCCAATCCGCGATGGACAACGACTCGCGCTCCCCAAAGGGCCACGTCGCCAGCATGTCGCGAAACGCTTCTTGGACGCTTCCAAAGCCCACAAACGGGTCTCGACCTCTTCTCAGGAGTGTCATGACAGTCATCTCCTTTCTGTTACGGCGCGCGCTCTCGCGCGCACACCGGGGGAAAGCAAAAGTCACGCCAGCTTTCGGGGAAAAGCAAGCCCCCAAAGAGCGGACGAATTGCCCGCCTTCACGGCCTTTATCCAGCCTGGCACACGAGGGATTCATCGTGGCGTAATGCCACGCTGAGCGCGTGGAGTGCCCCACGCGAAGAGGCGGCGCTACGGATGCTCGGCTGCGCAAGATTTGCGCCTCACGTTTCTTCAACTCCAAGGAAATTCCCCCAATACGTTCCTGATCCGTGCGGCATGAACTTTGCCTCGTTCGAAGGCGAGAGGAGTAAAGCCGTGCAACAGCCCTTGCAGATCACCTTCAAAGAGATGGAGCCCTCGGATGCGATCGAAACGTGGGTGAGGGAGAATGCCGCCAAGCTAGAAAAATTCTACGAGCCGATCACGCACTGTCATGTGGTCATCGAGGCGCCGCACCGTCATTCGCATCGAGGTCGCCTCTACGACGTGCGAATCGACATCACGGTGCCCGGCGGCGAGATCGTCGTGAGCCACCAGGGTCCCAAGGACCAGGCACACGAGGATGTCTACGTGGCGCTGCGGGATGCCTTCAGGGCCGCCCGCCGACAGCTCCAAGACGTCGCCCGAAAGCAGCGAAGAGAGGTCAAGAGTCACGAGTTGCCCACGCATGCCCGGGTGATCAAGCTATTTCCGTCCGACGGTTACGGCTTCATCGAGGCGGATGACGCGCTCGAAATCTACTTCCATCGCAACGCGGTGCTCGGTGACGCCTTCGAAGCCCTGAGCATAGGGAGCGTCGTGCGGTACGTGCTCGCGGAGGGAGAAGGCAAGTCCGGCCCGCAAGCGAGCACCGTGGAGCTCCTGGGCGCGGTGGGCTGACACCATGCCGGTGGTTGCCGATGGCTAGCTGGGAGCATCTTTCGCACGAAGCGGACATCGGCGTTCGCGGCCGGGGCGAGTCGCCCGCCGTCGCGTTCGAGCAAGCCGCGCTGGCTCTGACCGCGGCGGTGACCGATCTCGATCGGGTGCGCAAGGACCGGCAAGTGGACATCTGCTGTCGCGCACCGCGACTCGACATTCTCCTAGTCGATTGGCTCAACGCCATCATCTACGAAATGAGCACGCGCTCGATGTTGTTTCGAGAATTTCACGTCCTCATCGAGGGACAGGAGCTGCGCGCAAAGATGCGCGGCGAATCCGTCGATCGAAAACGTCACCAGCCCGTGGTGGAGCCCAAAGGGGCGACTTTCACCGAGCTCCTCGTGACTCGCGAAGATGACGGACGATGGGTTGCACAATGCATCGTGGACGTGTGAGATGGGGTCGTCATGGACATCACCGCGCTGAAGAGAATTTCTGAAGATCATTGGGAGCTTGCTCCTAGCGGGAAGATGCGCGTGCCGGTCGTGTTCTATGCGGATCGAGCGCTCCTCCAAAGCATGGACGACAAAGTCCAACAGCAGGCTCGCAACGTGGCCTCGCTCCCGGGAATCGTGAAGGCGAGCTACGTGATGCCCGACGGACACTGGGGCTATGGCTTTCCAATCGGTGGAGTCGGCGCCTTCGATCCCGAGCAAGGTGGCGTCGTCTCTGCAGGCGGCGTTGGCTTCGACATTTCCTGTGGTGTTCGCTGCTTGCTCACCGGGCTTCGCGCCAGCGACGTCGAGCCCGTCAAAGAGCAACTTGCCGATGCGCTGTTCGAACGCATTCCGGCGGGCGTTGGAAGCACCGGCCGCATTCATCTCGATGATCAGGAAATGACGGCCATGTTGCAGGGCGGAGCGCGTTGGGCGGTCGACCGGGGATGGGGCCGGCCCGAAGACCTGGAGCGAATCGAGGAGCATGGCTCCATGCAGGGTGCCGAGCCGCGACAGATCTCGGAGAAAGCCCGCAATCGGCAGCGAGACGAAATGGGCACGCTCGGCTCTGGCAATCACTATCTCGAGGTGCAGCGGGTTGCGGAGGTCGTCGATTCCGAGCTTGCGAGACACCTATCCATTGCAGAGGACGACGTCGTCGTCAGCATTCACTGCGGGTCGAGGGGCCTCGGTCATCAAGTGGGTACCGAGTTCTTGCGTGAAATGGCGCTCGCAGCCGAAGAGCACGGAATCGAGCTGCCGGACATGGAGCTTGCCTGCGCGCCGCTGCGCTCCGACGTCGGCCGTCGGTATCTCGGCGCCATGCGCGCTGGGATCAACTGCGCGCTCGCGAACCGCCAGATCATCACACACCTCACGCGCGAGGTGTTTCGCCACGTCTTGCCCAAAGCCGAGCTTCCGCTTCTCTACGACGTGTCGCACAACACCTGCAAAGAGGAGGAGCACATCGTGGATGGGGTGCAGCGACATCTTTTCGTCCATCGAAAAGGGGCCACTCGTGCCTTTGGGCCAGAACATCCAGACCTCCCCGAGCAGCTCCGAGAGATCGGGCAACCCGTCTTGATCGGCGGGAGCATGGGAACCGAATCGTGGGTGCTGGTCGGCACGGCCCAAGGCATGTCGTTGGCGTTCGGGTCGGCCTGTCACGGTGCCGGACGAAGGATGAGCCGTCACGCTGCCAAAAAGCAATGGCGCGGCAGCAAGCTGGTGAAGAACCTCGCACACCGAGGCATCATCATTCGTTCCGTCAGCATGCGAGGTGTCGCCGAGGAGGCCCCCGGCGCGTACAAGGACGTCCGTGCCGTCGTCGATTCGGCCGATCGAGCCGGACTTGCGCGCAAGGTGGCCCGCCTCGAGCCCATGGTGTGCATCAAGGGCTAGGCAGCCTCGGTGCGAACCACCACTACTGGGCACCGCAGCTCTCGACGAAGCGAGGTGAGACGGGGCTCTTCGAAGCCGCCCTCGCCCGCAGCAGCGATCAACACGGCAGGCGATGCGCGGCGGATCGCGGTTGCAAGACCTTCACGCTCGCGTCCGTGTATCCTATGAATCGCTGCACGCTGCGGCCCAAACGATTGCAGCCGACGCCTCACTTCATTCCAGGCTCGGGGCGACGGATCAGCGAGGAATACGAGAAGGGACCGGCTCGTGGTTTCGGCGAGCTCGATCCCGGCCTCGAGCGCGCGACTACCACTATCCGGCTGATCCAAGAGCACGGCGACCGGTCGGAGCCGCTCGGCTTCGGCGACCCGCAACATGCGCGAGGTCGCGTCGAGCTCTGCTGCAGACGCAAGGGCATGCCGTGCTGCGCCGAGCAGCAGCAGATCGACGTTGCGCGCCTCGCCGAGCGCGCTCTCGAGCGGACCCCGATGCGTCCTGAAGGACCAAGGAAGCCCGAGGCTTTCCGCCAGGCGCCCCAACTCCTGCTCCGCACGCCTCGCTTGAATCTTGAGCTGACGCTCGACGTCGCGCATGGCGAGAGGGCGACGCATGTTGGTGATTCGAGACACCTCGGAGATGAAAGGGAGCCCGGCAAGCCGGAAGATGGTTTCATCTTCGATGAATACACCGCGGATGTCGGCACCCGTCCTGGGCACGAGGGACTGCAAAACGCGAACCAGCCCCTTATCGGATCTACCTCCGGTGAACACCACGACGATGCGGCGTACGTGGCGTTCCTCGGTGGCGGGAGTCACAGACCCGTCTCCTGTTTCGCCTCGCTACGGAGCTTGCGGCGCTTTTCGGCGAGGTCCGAAAGCCGGGCGCGCACTCGCTCGTTGACGGAGCCATCGGGGAACGCGCCATCTGGGCCGGGCTCCCCCGCGGGGACACCGGTCAGGATCTCGATCGCCTGATTGACGTGATCGACTGCGTAGATGTGAAACTTGCCTTGTTCGGCGGCCTCTCGGACCTCGCGACGCAGCATGAGATGCTTGACGTTGGCCTGCGGTATCAAGACGCCTTGGGAACCGCTGAGGCCCCGCGCCTGACAGATGTCGAAGAAGCCTTCGATCTTCTGATTGACGCCACCAATCGCCTGTACGTCGCCTCGTTGGTTGACGGACCCGGTGACGCCGAAGGACTGGTCGATGGGCAACCCGGACAACGCAGAAAGCAAGGCGCACAGCTCCGCGCACGATGCACTGTCACCGTCCACTCCGCCGTAGGACTGCTCGAAAACGAGGCTCGCCGACAAGGAAAGGGGCTCGTCCGACGAGTACGTCGCAGCGAGATAGCTCGACAGGATGAATACACCCTTGGAATGAATGGGACCGCCGAGCTCGACCTCTCTTTCGATGTCGATCACCTTCCCTGGGCCCAAAGCGACCCGCGCGGTGATCCTGTTGGGCTTGCCGAATGCGAAGTCTCCGATCTCGAGCACCGCGAGCCCATTGATCTGACCCACGGTCGTGCCCTCGGTATCGATGAGAATCGTCTTGCGAAGGATCTCTTCTTGCAGCCGATCGCGAATGCGACTGCTTCGCCGAACGCGGCTTTCGATCGCTTGCTCGACGGCTTCTCGACCGATGATCTCCGTGCCGTCCTTCGAGGCCCAGAAATCGGCCTCCCGCATGATGTCGGTGATGGGACGAATGCGAGCGGAGAGCTTCTCGGCATCCCAAGACTCGCGGGCGCTTTCTTCGACCAGACGGCCGACCGCCGGACCGTCGAGGGGCTTGAGCGACTCTCTTCGTGCGATGGTCGCGAGCAGCCTGGCATAGAGCGCCGTGTTCTCGTCGGTTCTGTCCACCTCGTCCTCGAAGTCGGCAGCGACCTTGAAGAGCGTCGAGAACTCCGGGTCGTATGCCTGAAGCAGGTAGTACAGCATGCGCTCGCCGACGAGGATGACTTTGACCGAAAGCGGGATGGGCTCGGGCTCCAAAGACACCGTACTCACCAGGCTGTACGCCTGTCCGAGCGACTCGATGCGCAGCTCACGCGACTGCAGCGCGCGCTTCAGGCCGTCGTAGGCGAAAGGCTGCGTCAACAATTTTCGGGCGTCGATGACCAAGTAGCCGCCGTTGGCCTTGTGAAGCGCGCCCGCCTTGATGAGTTGAAAGTTGGTGACCAACGTGCCCATCTGCGAGATGTGCTCGACCCGGCCGAGAAGTTGGTGATAGGTCGGATTCCGCTCTCCTTCGACGGGGGCTCCCTCGGCACCGGAGTGGTCGACCAGCAGATTGACGGCATAGCGCTCCGTGGCGGCGGATGCTTCCCCATCCGGCGTCGCACCACGTCCGCCGAAGAGCTGCTGGAGTTGCGATTGCTCCTCGGGCGAGCTTCGAAAGATGGATATGTTCTCGACGATGTCTTCGCGCACTTGTTGCAGGTAATCGACGACTTGATCGTGATCGGCATACTTCTGGGTCAGCTCCTCGATGAGGCTCCCCACTGCCCACAGTGCGATCTCGCGGTCGAGCTCTCGAATCCTGCGCCTGGCCTCACGCACGCGCTTCGGCGCCTGCTGCATGACGCTTTGGAGCTCCTTACCGACTTCCTCGGTCTCGCGCACCAGACGCTCTTGTTCCTCCTTGGGCAGCTCGTTGAACTCCTCGGGGCCGAGGGTTTCGCCGTCACGCATCGGCGCGAACGCAATCCCGGTGGGCGTCTGAATGATGCCGATCCCTCTCTCCTTGGCGCGGCTGCTCACCTCCTCGAAGGCCGCTTCTTGCTCCTCCTGGAGCTCGTTCTGGATGGCTTCGCGCCGCGTGCGGTAGTCCTCGGTCTCGAACGCAGCCGGAATCGCGCCACGCGCATCGTCGATGAGTTGACGCATGTCCTCGGTCAGCTCCCGGCCACGTCCGGCGCGCAGCTCGATGACCCGGGGCTTCCTGGACTCTTCGAAGTTGTTGACGTAGCACCAATCGGAGGCCGGCTTCTCTCCGCGCGCTTTGTCCTCGAGGAAGCGCTGCACGAACGAGTGCCTTCCGGTCCCCTCTCGGCCGAGCACGTACAAGTTGTAGCCTTCGTGACTGATGCTCGCGCCGAGGTGAATGGCTTCGGCGGCGCGACTTTGCCCCACTAGATGCTGGAGATCTTCGAGGTCCTCGGTCGTTTCGAAACCGAGCTCTTTCGGATCACAGCCTCGGTACAATGAAGCTGGAGAAAGCTTTCGCGATGTAGACGATTCTTCAGCCATCGCAAAAGCGGTAGACCAGGACCGTGAACAAGGCAAGCGTGGATGGACGTGATTCCTTCCGAAACCGAAGGGCTCGCCCCCGGCCGTAGGTATCATCGATGGGAATGCCGCCGATTTGCCGTGCCTATGCAGCCGTGGCGGAGGCATGTGCGAGTGCGACCAGGGCTTCCTCTTCGCGGTTCATCTCCTGGCTCATCATCTTGTGGTAGTGCTGCACGCTCGGGATGTCCCAGTCGAGCGAGGCGACTCGATCGGAGATCTCGAAGAACTGCAGGGATAGATCGTCGCGCGCCGTCTGATATTCGATGAGATCGTTGCCCTCGATGATCGAACGCGCCAAGAGCTCCGAGTCGCGAAGCGCGTTGGTGATTCCATGGGCCGTGATGGGATCGCTCATGTATCCGGCGTCACCCACCAGCGCCCAGCCGTCTCCCCAGGGCTGACGCAGATAGCCGCGGAGACCAGGGAAGAAATGAAGCTTGCCCACCGGGCGCGCATCGGCAAGCGCCCCCGCAACGTCCGGAGCGCTCTGCTCGAGAACCTGACGAAACGTTCTCGCGCGATCGGCCGCCGGGCCGGAGGCAAATGCGCGAGGAACGGAAGCGAACACACAAGTCTCGCCTCCATTGGTGGGAATCGTCCCCGCACCCATGCCCGGCCGGAAGTACCAGCGATTGCCATCGACGGGCAGATTCTGGAAATAGCCATAGGCGCAGCTCGTCGTGTGGCGGCCGAGCACGTAGGGCGTGGCTCCGGCAAGCCTGGCAACCGTCGAGCGGCGCCCGTCTGCGCCGATCACGAGTCGCGCACGCACTTCGCGCGTGTGGCCCGACTCGTCGCGCAATTGGACGCCCGCAACCCGACCCCGCTCGGTCCGCAGCAGATCCAACAACTGCACGCCATGACGCACTTCGGCTCCCGCTTCACTCGCTGCATCAGCCAAGACGCGGTCCAAGACCGTGCGCCGGGGTGCGTACAGGGCATCGACACCTAGCCGCGGCTTGATGTCGACCGTGATTGCGTTGGTTCGTCCATCGTCGGCGTAGATGAATGAAGTCTTGCGAATGGGAGGGGTCCCTTCTCTTCGAAGACGCTCCACCAACCCCCAGCGGTGAAGCAGCAAGACGGCAGGTCGCATCAGAGCGTGGGTCGACAGCGTGTCGGTACCGAGGGGACTCTTGTCGACTGCGAGAACCTTCAGGCCGGACGCCGCCAACAGCATGGCGGTGGCGCCTCCAGCGCAACGCGCGCCCACGATGACTACGTCGTATCGGTCTTTGATTGGTTGCATCGTCATGACATGGCCTCCTAGGCGGCGATTGAAGATCGGTTGAAGCGTTGAGCGATGTGAGCCGCGATCGCCCGTGCATCGCTTCCAACGCCGTCGATGAAGCTGGACTTGCGGGTGCGTTGAAAGTTGAGACCGAGCGCGTACACGCCGGGAGCAGGGGTGACGCCCCCGTCGTGAATGATCTCCCCGCGGATATCGAGCACCGGAACGTTCAACCAGGGATAGCGGCGCCGAAAACCCGTCGCCCAAAGCACGGTGGTAATGCCGGCACCTCGCACGTCGAGCTCCGTTGCACCGTTGCCTGCTG
>DATIUW010000324.1:0-71767 GCA_035466435.1 Polyangiales bacterium
GGTGCCATGAGCGCGATGGCGGCCGGACTGCCGATTTCAATCACGCCTTACTACCTGTCGCTCTGCGACCCCGCAGACCCACAATGCCCGATCCGACGTCAGTGCATACCCCGCGCCGAGGAAGCGGTGGTGGTGAAAGGAGATCTGAGGGACCCCTTGGGTGAGGAGACTCACGAAGTCGCTCCACACCTCATCCAGCGCTACCCAGATCGCGTCCTGTTGGTCGCCACGGACCGCTGTGGCGTGTACTGCCGTTTCTGCACTCGCTCACGTCTCGTCGGCGATGGTGGCGGCGCGCGTTCCATGCGGGCTCTCGAGCCGGCCTTCGACTGGATAGAGTCTCATCCGGCGATTCGAGACGTCATCGTGTCGGGAGGCGATCCGTGCCTGATGTCGACCGAGCGCCTCAGCCGACTGCTGAGTCGGCTCGGCAGCATCCGCCACGTCGAGTACGTGCGGCTGGCCACACGGACACCGGTCACCCTCCCCCAACGCATCACGGAGGAGCTCTGCCGAGCCATCAGGGAGAGTCACGATGCGATCTGGGTCATGACCCACTTCAACCATCCCAAAGAGCTCACCGACCAAGCGAGGACCGCCTGTGCACGCCTGGCAGATTCGGGATTGCCCGTGATGAACCAGACCGTCCTTCTGCGCGGTGTCAATGACGATCCCGTGACCTTGGAGACCTTGTTCCGAGGCCTGGTCCGATCGAGGGTTCGGCCCTATTACTTGTTACAAATGGACCCAGTCGGCGGAACCGGGCACCTGCGGACGCCCATGAGACGCGGGGTGGAGCTGATGGCGGCTCTTCAAGGGCGGGTGAGCGGAATCGCGCTCCCCAAGCTGATCGTCGACACCCCGGGCGGCCTGGGGAAGGTCCCCATCGGCCCCAACTACGTGGTCCGGGAGGAGCCGGGAGTCACGGTGCTTCAGACCTTCCGGGGCGACCTCGTGGAGTGCTACGACCCCCCTGAGCTTTGATTTTCGAGCCGCCTGTGGCCAAGAGCGGCCAGTGCTTGTATGACTTCGCCGCCTTCGACCTCTCAGGAGACCCCATGCAGCGAGCCCTAACTCTTCATCAAACGACGATCGGAAAAAAGGTGATCATGGCCCTCTCGGGCGTGATCCTCGTCGGATTCACTTTCGGTCACTTTCTGGGCAACTTGAACTTGTACCGGGGACCCGAAGCGCTGAACGGATACGCGGAATTCCTCCGCTCGTTGCCGGCGCTGCTCTGGACCGCCCGGGTCGTGCTGCTCTTCGCAGTCGGAGCGCACATTGCCTCGGCATACTCGTTGTGGTCCCGCAATCGCAAGGCGCGGAGCTCCCACTACAAGAACCGCAAGGACCTGGCCACCGATTATGCCGCCCGTACGATGTACTGGTCAGGACCCATTCTTCTCCTCTACATCATCTACCATCTCTTGCACCTCACCATTCTTCCTGCGCATCCGGGCGACGTGTACCGCAACGTCGTCGAGGGCTTTCAGAATCCTCTGATTTCCGGCGTCTACATCGTGGGCAACCTCGCTCTCGGGTTTCACATCTTTCACGGGATCTTCAGCGCCTTCCAAACACTGGGAATCAACCACCCCCGCTTCAACGCATATCGCCGCGATCTGGCGATCGCCATCTGCGCAGTGATCACGATCGGGAACCTGTCGTTCCCCATCTCGGTGCTCGCTGGCCTCGTCACACTCTGAGGGTCGACATGGAACTACGAGCGAACGAACCGACAGGTCCCATCGAGCATCGATGGCAGAAGCACAAAGAGACGGGGAAGCTCGTCGCGCCGGCCAACCGCCGCAAGTACAGCATCATCGTCGTGGGCAGCGGGCTCGCGGGCGGTGCAGCGGCCGCCTCGCTCGGCGAGATGGGATACAACGTCAAGTGCTTCTGCTATCAGGACAGCCCGCGGCGCGCGCACAGCATCGCCGCTCAGGGCGGCATCAACGCAGCGAAGAACTACCAGAACGACGGAGACAGCGTTTTTCGGCTGTTCTACGACACGGTCAAAGGCGGCGACTTTCGCTCGCGCGAATCCAACGTCTACCGACTGGCCGAGCTGAGCGTGAATCTCATCGACCAAGCAGTCGCCCAAGGCGTGCCCTTCGCCCGCGAGTACGGAGGTCTGCTTGCCAACCGCTCGTTCGGCGGAGCGCAGGTCTCCCGCACCTTCTACGCCCGCGGGCAGACGGGTCAGCAGCTCCTACTGGGCGCGTACCAGGCGTTGTGCCGTCAAATCGAGGAAGGCACCGTCCAGATGTTTCCGCGGACCGAGATGCTAGACCTGGTCCTTCACGACGGCCGCGCACGCGGAATCGTCACCCGCTGCATGAAGACGGGCCGGATCAGCGCGCACACCGCCGACATGGTGATCCTCTGCACGGGCGGGTACGGGAACGTCTACTATCTTTCGACCAATGCCAAGGGCTGCAACGTGACCGCCGCGTGGCGCGCGCATCGCCACGGCGCCGCGTTCGCCAATCCCTGCTACACGCAAATTCATCCGACCTGCATCCCGCCGGCTGGCAGCTATCAATCCAAGCTCACGCTGATGAGTGAATCGCTTCGCAACGACGGTCGCGTATGGGTGCCTCGCAGCAAAGAAGACGTCACGAAGCGGCCCGAAGACATCCCCGAGAAGGATCGTTACTACTACCTGGAAGAACGTTACCCGGCATTCGGTAATCTGGTTCCGCGTGACGTGGCTTCACGCAACGCCTTGTACGTGACCAACGAAGGTCTCGGGGTGGGTCCCGAAGTCGATGGTGAGCGACGAGGCGTATACCTCGATTTCAGCGATGCCATCGCCCGGCTCGGTGAGCAGACGATTCGGGAACGCCACGGCAATCTGTTCGAGATGTACGAGCGCATCACCGGCGAGAATCCGTACCGAACGCCCATGCGAATCTACCCCGCGACCCACTACACGATGGGCGGGCTGTGGGTCGACTACAACTTGCAGACGACGATCCCGGGGCTCTTCGCGGGCGGCGAGTGTAATTTTTCCGATCACGGCGCCAATCGCCTGGGCGCCTCGGCTCTGATGCAAGGCCTGGCCGACGGATACTTCGTGCTCCCCTTCACCGTCGGCAACTATCTCGGGGAAGTTCGCTCGCTTCCGGAGCTTGCGGACGATCATCCGGACGTGCGGCAGGCTGTCTCGGCCGTCGAGGATCGCGTCCACAAGCTGATGAATGCGCCCGACCCGAAGTATGCGCCCGAGCACTTCCACCGAAAGCTCGGCCGCATCATTTGGACCAAGTGCGGGATGTCACGCAACAAGGAAGGCCTGCAAGAAGCGCTGGAAGAGATTCCCAAGCTGCGCGATCAGTTCTGGCGCGAGGTGAAGATCACCGGCACCGGGGAAGAGCTCAATCAAACCTTGGAACGCGCAGGCCGCGTGGCCGACTTCTTCGAGCTCGGTGAGCTGATGTGCATCGACGCGTTGCATCGCAACGAGAGCTGCGGCGGCCACTTCCGCGAAGAGTACCAGGAGAACGGCGAGGCCCTCCGCGATGACGAGAACTACAGCTACGTGGCGGCCTGGGAGTGGACTGGCAATTCTGCACAGCCGGAGCTTCACAAGGAACCGCTGACCTTCGACTACGTGAAGCCCACCAAACGGAGCTACAAGTAAGGGGTGCATCGATGAGCGAACGACTACTCAACCTCACCCTTCACGTATGGCGGCAGGACGGCCCGGACGGTGCCGGTCGTTTCGAGACGTACCAGGCCAAAGACATCACGACGCACATGTCGTTTCTCGAGATGCTGGACGTCATCAACGAGGAGCTAATCGAGCAAGGCAAGACGCCGATTGCGTTCGACCACGACTGCCGCGAAGGCATCTGCGGAAGCTGCGGCTTCATGATCAACGGGGTCGCGCATGGACCTCAACGACGTACGACGGCTTGCCAAGTTCACATGCGCCAGTTCGAAGACGGCGACGAGCTGTGGGTAGAGCCATGGCGGGCCCGAGGATTCCCCGTCGTCAAAGACCTGATCGTCGACCGATCGGCATTCGATCGCATCATTCAGGCCGGTGGATACGTATCGATTCGCACGGGAAGCGCTCCCGAGGCCAATGAGATTCCGATCTCCAAGCACACGGCCGACAAGGCGATGGACGCAGCCGAATGCATAGGCTGCGGGGCCTGCGTCGCGGCTTGCCCGAACGCTTCGGCGAGCCTTTTCACCGCGGCGAAGATATCGCATTTGGCCTTGCTTCCCCAGGGGCAAGCGGAACGGCAAGACCGCGCTCGAAAGATGGTCGCCCAGATGGACGCAGAAGGCTTTGGAAACTGCACCAACCATGGCGAGTGTGAAGCGGTCTGCCCGAAGGGCATCAGTCTCGATTGGATCGCGCGCATGAACCGAGAGCTCGTACGCGCGTCGCTCAAGTCGGACGCACCGACGGAGAAGTCCCCTGCTAGGGGTGCTTGAGGTCGTAAAAGAAGCGGGCGATTACACCGACGACGACGACTCCGACCAAGATGAACGTCGCGACCGTGTAGCGTTCGGCGAGCTCGCGCAACACTTCCCAGTTGCTTCCGACCGCGTAGCCGATCGCCATCAACAACGCATTCCACACCGCCGCGGAGAGACCGCCGAAGACGATCACCGTGACGACGTTCATTCTGGACAACCCTGCCCCGACGAAAAAGAAAGCTCGAAGGGCGGGAAGGAAACGGTTGACGGCAAGGTACATGGGACCGTGCCTCTCGTAGCCACGACGCACTGCGTCGAGCGCGCGCACTGCGCCCGGCCTTCTCAAAAAAGAAGGCCAGCTCTGTTCGTGATTGGCGAGCCATAGACCCAAGGCCCACGCCAAGATGCCTCCGGTGAGCGCACCGACGGTGAGTCCCAGATATACCAAAGCCCAATGCAATTGGGCGCGCAGCGCCAACACGATGGCGAACAGCGCAACCGTGTCTCCCGGAATGGGCGGAAAAACGTACTCGATCGCAGCAGCGCCAACGACGAGCACGTAAGCCCAATGGTGCGGGCCGTGCTCCAAGGTGTGCAGAAATTCGTCAAGCATCTGAACAACACATACGCTTGCGTCACGCTCGGTGTAGCACAGTGCGCGGCTCGACATCAGCTTTCGATGGGTCAATCTACGTGATCGCAGGGTCAGAATCGTGAAGCGCGGAGATTCCTTGGTGTCGATACTGCAACGCCCGAACGTTCGGGTGGAGGACGTCGCCATCCTGCTCGCCAAGGAAGCCAACCCCCTTCTCGACGAGCATGCGCTCAGGCGCGCGCTCGATGGTCTCGGAGCAGAGGCGCTCATCCGCCGCGGGCTTCGATCGACGGCAGAGCGCGACGGACGAATCCTCGCCGAGCTTCTCTACGACGAGCTCGGTTTCGATGGAGAGCGCGACGACTACTTCAATCCCGACAACAGCTATCTCGACAAGGTGCTGCTTCGGCGAAGAGGTATTCCGATTTCCCTTTCCGTTCTGACCATGGCGATTGGCGAGCGCGCCGGCATGGAGATCGAAGGCGTCGGCTTTCCCGGCCACTTCCTGGTTCGCGTCGGCGGCCCCGATGGTGTGTACCAAGACCCCTTCAATGGTGGCGACCTCCTCGACGGTCATGGCTTGCGTAAGCTCGCCGCACAGTTTCTCGGCGCCGAGATGGCGCTCCATCCCAGTTACCTCGAGCCAGTGGACTGCCTGACCATCACCATTCGCATGCTGGCAAACCTGAAGAATGCGCATCGCCGCCGAGGCGATTACGCACGCGCGATGCTCGCGTGCGATCACTTGGTCGAGCTGACCCAAGCGCCGGAGCACCGCCGGGATCGGGGTCTATTGGCCCACGCGCTCCGGACCTACGGCGCGGCCTCGGAGGATTTAGCCGCCTATTTGGAGGCCCGCCCGAACGCAAAAGACGCACACGTCATCAGCCTGGCCCTAGAAGAGGCGAGGCAGCAGGCTCACCACGTCTTGCACTGAGGCCTCCGGGCGAGCGCTTTACACTGGGCCGCTGCGTGCAAAGACTTGCCCGCCGGTAATGCTGCATGTCCATCGAATCTCTCAAATCCCTGTTTCGGCCGGAGCTCGCTGAGCTAGCTCCATACCGAGTGCCGCCGGCGCCTCCAGCGGTGAAGCTCGACGCCAACGAGAGTCCGTGGCCCTTGCCTCCAGAGGCCCGCGCGAGGCTTGCCGCGCAGCTGCACACGACCGAGTTGCACCGTTATCCGGACGGACGAGCGACCAAGCTTCGAGAGGCTCTCGCGTGGGGTCTCGGCGGCACGCCCGACGAGTACGTGCTCGGCGCCGGCTCCGACGAGCTGATCTCCCTGTTGGCGACGGCCATGTCCAAACCCCGGTCCGGCGCAACCCGCCCGGTCGTGGTGTTCCCCGAGCCGACGTTCGTGATGTACGGCATGACGAGCCGAGCGCACGGGTGGGAGCCGGTCGGCGTGCCTCTCGATGACCGCTGGGACCTGGACGCCGCCGCCATGAAGGAAGCGCTCGAACGTCTGCGGCCGAACGTCGTCTACTACGCGACTCCCAATAATCCAACCGGTAACTGTTTCGCGCGCGAGACGATGGAGATGCTGATCGAGTCTTTCCCGGACACCTTGCACGTGATCGACGAAGCCTATGGCGCCTACTCGGAACAGTCTTTCGCTTCGTGGTGTGAGGAGCATGCCCAATGCGCGCTGATGGGAACGCTATCCAAGGTGGGGTTCGCCGGAATCCGCGTCGGTTGGGTGCGCCTCGAAGAAGCCCTGGCGTACGAGCTCGAAAAGGTGCGCCAGCCTTTCAACCTCAACACGGTCTCACAAGAAATCGCGACCCTCGCACTCACCGATCTCGCGCCCATGCTCGAAGAGCAAATCACCCTCGTCGTCGCCGAACGCCAACGTCTTCTGGCTCGGCTCGGTCGCTACCAAGCTTTGGAGTGCTTCCCGAGCGATGCCAACTTCTTGCTCGTGAGGTGTTCCACCAATGCGTCGGAGCTCGCTGACTCACTGCTCGAACGAGAGGTGGCCGTGCGGCGCTTTGCGAGCGGCGATCCGCGGCTCCTCTCGTGCATCCGGATCACGATTGGGACGCCCGAGGAGAACGACCGCTTGATCGCGGCGCTCGACGATATACTACAATGAGGATGCCCGTAGCGAGCACATCAGAGGCGAGCCCGGAAGCGGCCATCGAGGCGCTCCGATGGGCGGCGGAGGTGGCAGCGAACCCCGCTTTGCTCGGCGACCCGCCTCCTCGCCCGAGTCCGGCCGAATGGCGCTCGGTGCCGCTCCCGGTATTCCGTGAGCACATGGATCGGCTGTTGACGTCGAAGCATCCCGAGCCCGGGCTCGATGCCATCGAGTCGGTCGGCTGCTTGGACGTTTGGATCCCCGAGGTGGCCGCCATGGTCGGCTTCGGCGACAACGAATGGCGTCACAAGGACGTCTGGAAGCACACCAAGCAAGTCGTGAAGCAATCCGTTCCGCGTCTCGAGGTTCGCTGGGGCGCCTTGCTGCACGACATCGGCAAGCCCAAGACCCGGCGCATCGATGGCCAGGGCAACGTCACCTTCCACGGTCATAGCGAAGTCGGTGCGGCCATGTTCCGTAAACGTGTGGCGGATCGTCTGGGCTTCGAAGGGGCGCTGCGCGAGCGGGTCCATTTCCTCATCCTGCATCACTTGCGCGCCGCCCAATACGAAGAGAGCTGGACCGACGCAGCCGTCCGTCGTTTTTACAAGCAGATGGGCGAAGGGCTTCGAGATCTCCTGGATCTCAGCCGCGCTGACATCACCACCAAGCGTCCCGAAAAGCGGCGGCGAGGCGTGCACCAGATCAGCTTGCTCGCCAAGCGCATCGCCACGCTGAAAGAGGAGGACAGCAAGGTTGCGCCGTTGCCAAAGGGGCTCGGCACAGCGCTGATGGAGGCCTTTGGAATCCCACCTTCGAAGCGCCTCGGAGATTTGATGAAGCAGCTCGAGGCCGGCGTGGAAGCCGGTGAGGTCGACGCGCAAAGGCCCGTGACTTACTACGTCGAGCACTTGGCGGCTCATCGAAAACGGTACGGCCTCGAGGACTGATTCCTCGCTTCAGAACGAGCGCAGCGTCAATCCTTCGGTCGTCGCGCAGTCCCCCGTGGTTCCGCAATCGGGCGCATCGCCGTTTCGGGTCACGGCGATAGCCACCCCAGCTCCGATCCCGGCCGCCGCAATCACGCCGATCATCACCCAGAACCCCGGGCTCTTGACGAAACGCTTGCGGTCATCGCGGTCTTCCTCGATAGGCGCAGGCCCGGAAAGGCCCTCGTCACTCCCGGAGACGGCGATGCTCGATGGGCTGATGCTCAGCACCGGATCGAGGACTGCCGGCACGGCCTGCGGTTGCAGCTCGATTCGATGAGCCTCTCGGCTTCCGCGTTCCACCCGAATCTCTCGTCGATGCGACTCGTAGCCCTCGTTCGTCACGCGTATCGAATGCTCGCCTGGATTCAGCACCAGATGTCGCTCGGATCCCGTCAGCATGGATGGACGGCCGTCTACGAAAACGACCGCGGTCTCTGGGATGACGGTCAAATGGACTTCGGCGACCGTGCTTTCCAGAAGCGCGCGGAGCGCTCGTCCACGCTCTCGAGCGGTTTCCGAATCGCGCACCTCCGGCATTCGGTCGTACTCGTCCAGCTCCGCAAGCGCCTCTACCGGTCGATCCAGTCGATACAGCGCGTTGGCGATGTTGTACGAAGTGCTCGGCCGGGAGACGATTGCTGCGGAACGACGAAACGCGGATAGCGCCTCCGCCCAGCGATCCACTTCCGCCAACCCCAAGCCCTCTTCGAATAGCTTTCGGGCTTCTTCCTGCTGCGACTGCTGCGCTTCCTGCCCAGTGGCTCGGGCCGCGACCGCGGTGAGAACGACCGCGGCAACCAGGCACAATCGGAGAACGAGAGCGGTCGAGCTCACCATTCGGTCACCAGCTCTGGAGGCTTTTCATAGTTGCGACTCGGCGTCGGTTCCTGAGGTTTGGCTCGGGACGGGGGCGCAGAGGCGGCAGAGGCGGGTTTGATCGGCGCATCGGGCGCGCGCTCGATCGAAGGGCGGCCGGGATCGGGGTTTGCAACCTGCGGGACCGCGGGGTCTCGCGTAGCTTCCTCGGCCAATACCGGAGAGTCCGGCTCGGCCGCCGGGGTCTCGCCAGTCGCTGTCATCGGATCGACGTGAAGTGGCGCCGCCAGCGTTTCCGCCTGGGGCGTCGGAGCGTCGACGACCGCCGGCTCGGCTCGCATCGGCGCTTCCGGCTCCGGCCTGCCGATGGTCCACCAGGCGGCTAGACCGACCGCCAATGCCAAAGCCAGCCCGCCCACGACGGCCCTTCGGTGCGACGCCAATGGCAGGCTGAGCAGCTCCGAGTCGACCTCAGCCGATCGACCGTCCGTCCGTCCACGTCCGCTAGGACCCATGCCATGGAGTGTGCGGCGCACGTAACTAGGCCGCGTCTCCGGAGAAGGCCAGGACGAAACTGCCGCGCGTTTCCCGGACCCCGGCCGCGCCACCAGTCCGCTCTCCTCGATGCGCGCTCGCAACTCCGAAAGGCTCTTGATGCGCCTCTCTGGTGAACGGTGCAGGGCGTCACGCAAGATCGAGACGTGCGCCTCTGGAACATCGGTGAAGTCGACCGGAGCCTCGCAAACGGCCGTGAGCACCTCCAATGCAGTATCTGCGTCGAACGGCGGTCGCCCCGTCAAGCACTCGTACCAAACCACGCCAACACCCCACACGTCGGTGTGCGGACCGATGTGCTCGCGATCATCATGAGCCTGTTCTGGAGACATGTATTGTGGCGTCCCCACGATCACGTCGTCTCGCGTCCCCACGCGACGCGGTCGAGTTTCCCGTAAGATCTGAGCAACCCCGAAGTCCAGTAACTTTGGCGTAGTGACGTCGAATGCATCGACGCTCAAGATGACGTTCTCCGGTTTGAAGTCCCGATGGACGATGCCGAGCTCGTGGGCTTTCTCCAGCGCGTCGATGAGCGGCATGAGAATGGCGAGAGTGTCTTCGGACGAAAGCCGCCCCTGCTCGAGAAGCACGTCTCGAAGCGTCGGGCCGTCGAGGAGCTCCATCACCAAGTACGTCGTATGGGCATCGTCCTCGCCCATGTCCAGGACATCGACGACGTTTGGATGATCGAGCTGAACCGTCGTGCGAGCCTCCCTCAAGAAAGCATCGCGAAGTTGATCGAAATGCGGAAGGCTCGGATCCAGAACCTTCACGGCCACCTCCCGCTCGGTCCAGAGGTGGGTGGCGCGATAGACCGTGCCCACTCCACCCGACCCGATCACGGGCCCGAGGCGGTACTTGCCTCCGACCAGCGCGTCTTGAAACGGTAGCAACTGTGCAGGCATGGACGAGCTTCGTCGTTCTATGGCGCCGGTCGCGCCCGGCGTGGAAGGGGGAAAGATGAAGAGTGAGTGATTTGGCTGGCGCGGACAAGCGAAAGCGCCGACGGCGCCCGCGGCCCGGCGACTTGCCGGCGGGCGGGTCCTCGTTACGCTTGTTGGCCTTGGGTTATTCTTCTCACATCGTCAGCGCGGTCGCTCCCAAGACCCCGCGATACGGACGCCTGGCGCTGACGACGCTGCTCGTCATCGCGTGGTCCGTTTTCGGGGCAAGCTGCTCGGACGCGGCGACCACCCAGCTGGTGGTCCTGATGGACACCGACTACGCCGTGCCTGCAGAGGTGGATCGCATTCGGGCCCGAGTCGCCAAACGGATCGAAACCGATGCGGGCACCGAAGAGGTGGAGACCTGGGCTCGCGTCTTTCCGGTCTCGAACGAGACGACGGCGGCGTCGGGAACGTACGGGTTGCCCGCCACCTTCGCGATTTTGCCTCAGAGCGCCGATCTGGATCGCGAAATCATCATCGAGCTCGAGGCGCTTGGCGTGGGCGGCGAACGGGCCTTGGTCAGTCGGCGCGTGCGAACCAGTTTCGTACGTGGCGAGGCGCGGCTGGTCCGGGTGCTCCTCTATAGTGCCTGCGAGTCGCTGTCCTGCCCGGCTCAGCAGAGCTGCGGCTGCTCCGACGGCACCTCGTGCACGACGCCCACTTGCGTCGATGAATGGATCCCGCCTGACATGCTCGAATCGATCGAGGATCCGGGAGCACTGCCCCCCAACTCGGACTTTCCGAGCACCGGAGAGCCCGATGGGGGGACGCCGGATGGAAGCGTCGGACCGGACGACGGCGGAACCGAGCCAGATGGGTCCGTCGAACCGGACGGCGGCACACAGTGCGAGCTGCCGCTCACCGAGTGCGACTCGGAGTGCGTCGACACGCAGATCGACCCCCGATATTGTGGCGACTGCATGACCGAGTGTCCCGGCGGATTCGTCTGCGACGCGGGCTCGTGCGTGGATCCCGGCGACTGTCGCACGAACGGGGTCGGATGCTCCGGATTCACCTATTGCGATGAAGCCACGGGTGACTGCTTGCGCGGTTGCACCGACGACCTGCAATGCATCAAGGACCACGAAGTTTGCGACGTCCAAACGCACACGTGCGTGTGCACCGACGGGTTCGAACGCTGTGCGTTCGACTGTGTGGACACTCGAAGCGACCCCCGCTTTTGTGGCGACTGCGACACCTCGTGTCCGCTTGGCGAGGTGTGCGAGGCCAGCGCTTGCCTGGATCTGGGAGACTGCCGCATCAACGAGCTCGGCTGCAGTGGATTCACTTATTGCGACGAAGCCACGGGCGACTGCCTCCGCGGTTGCGAAGACGACGCGCAATGCACGGGCGACGACCAGGTATGCAACATCACCACCCATGAATGCGTGTGCGCTCCCGGTTTCCACTCGTGCGGAGGAATCTGTGTTTCCGATCTCGACGTAAACACTTGTGGAACCCTGTGCACCCCTTGCCCTGCTCCTCCCAACTCGACACCGACATGCGAATCCGGCGTGTGCGGCTTCATCTGTGGCGACGACTTCGAGCCTTGTGACGATGCATGTTGTCCGATCGCTTGTCCGCCCGGCCAAGTGCGCTTCGACGACGTATGCGCTTCCGTTCACATCCAAACCGCAGACGATCAAGGCAACGTGGGTGAGTATGCTTCCATGGCTCTCGATGCCCAGGGAACGCCACGAATCGCATACTACTCCAGCAGTGGAAGCAACCTGCTCTACGCCGCCCGACAGACCGTCGTGCCGTGGCCGCGCGAAACCGCGGACGCCCCAGGCACCGTGGGCGAGCACGCGTCCTTGAAAGTCAACGCTCAGGGCAATGCGGCGATCGCATACTACGACGCGGGCAACGGAGACCTCAAGCTCGCCACGAGGCTGAGTGGAGGCAGTTGGGCGGCGCAAGTCGTCGACGACCAAGGCGACGTGGGTCAGCACGCATCCCTGGCCTTTGGACCCACCGGGCTCGCACACATCAGCTACTACGACGAAACCAACAAAGACCTCGTGTTCGCCGCCCGGCGGAGTAACGGCACTTGGAACCTGCAGACCGTGGATGGCGCGGACGACGTCGGGCAATACAGCTCGCTGGCGTTCGACCCCGCAGGGCTCGCCCACGTCAGCTACTACGACGAGAGCAACAAAGACCTCAAGCTCGCCACGAGACTGAGCAACGGCACCTGGACGATCGAGACCATCGACAGCGAAGGTGACGCGGGTCGGCACACTTCCCTCGCCTTTGGCCCCGAGGGCCTAGCCCGCATTGCCTACTACGATGAAACGAACGAGGATCTCGTGCTGGCCGAAGAACAGAGCGGCGGCGCCTGGGTGCGCGTGACGATCGATGCACAGGCGGACGTGGGACGTCACGCTTCGCTGTCGTTCGATCCGGCCGGCGTCGCTCACATCGCCTATTTCGACGAGACCAATACCGCGCTGAAGCATGCGTCGAGAAAGCCCGGTGAGGCTTGGAAGATCGAGACGATCGACGATTCGGCCGACGTCGGACGGTTCTGTTCAATCGCCGTAGACGCCGACGGCAACGCCCACGTGGCCTACTACGACGCGAGCAACACCGATCTCAAGTACGCGCTAATCGCTGCCCCCGAGTAGAGGTCGCTTCGTACCGATGATCAAGCCAAGGTGCGGCCGAGTTGGAACTCTGTCACCGCATCCATGACTTCGTCGAAGTCGTCCTCGCGGAAGCCCGCGCCGCTGACCAGCCAGTCGGTGTGCGAAAGATCGCGCTCACCGCGGAAATGGCCCAAGACGTCGAGATGATCGGCGGTGCCAGCCCACAGGACCTCCCCCCAGATCATGCTCGCGGTGGGAACCAGTCCGTCGTTGAGGGAGATGTCGAACGTCCGCGCTAGCCTCTCTTCGAGATACCCGCGAACTTCGGGTGCTGGATTCGGAGGCGGGTAGACTTTCGATGTCCGCCCTGCCCCGACGTAGAGCGTCGAAAAGAAGGCAGCCGAGAGCGCCTGGATCGGGGTTCGCAGATTCTTGGCCACGCGTAGAGGCCCCGGCGGCGGCGTACGAGTGAGAACGCAACCGTAACGAAGACCGGGGTTGTTTTCGACGGCCGCATTGAAGATGTCCATCGACTCCGGCATGAGCTGAATGATCGCTCCCTGGTCGCGGCGAATTCCGTCGAACCATTCCCGAACCTCTTCTTGACCTTCCTCGCCGAGGAAGCTCATCACCAGGTCCGCCATCCGTTCGAGAGCCTTGATTTCGAGACCGACAGCCTCGTCCACTCGGCCAAGCGATGCGATGACGGGTGCGAGAACGGTGAGGGGGGGCCCTCCGAATCGCAGCGTCGCGTACGTGAGTAGGGAAAGCGCGTGAAGGAGCCGCGTGCCCGACAAGGTCGCGAAGAAATACGCGAGCGGCGTGCCGTAGTGGGGTGCTGCGATACTGGTCACGGTTTGGACGCGGTCGAACCAATCGGGGACCTCGGGCCCCCCGGTCGGCGAGGCCAGCAAGCGGATGTCCAGGCCTCCAGTGGAGTGGCCTACCAAATGGATGGGCCCGGACCCCTCGCCGCAACTCTGTTGAATCGCGTCGATGAGCACCTGCGTCCGGTGCACGATCGATCCGGTAGGCGGGGACGAGACCAATACGAACGCGCACTCGGCGCCCTGTTCCCAAAAGCGTCGGGCGAGGGCTTCTTCGACGTGCATGAAATAGTCGAACCCTCCGAGGCGCGCGAAGCCAAAGAGCCCGGGAACGAGCACGATGTGATGCTTTGGCCGGGCCACGGAAGGACTGTAACAGATCGGGGATCGTAAGAACGGGCACGGTCGCTGACGCTGCCGCTGACACTGTCCCTGGCCTCGACTTGGCGAGCGGGTCGGATTCAATGCGAGCTTCGCGGTGCGGGGACCGCGACTAGCGTTGGTAGCAGAGTTGGAGCACGCCGCCGCCGAGTTTTCCCTTCACTCGGAGGCTTAGCTTTTCGTCACGGACGAGCTTGCGTTGGTTCAGATCGACTCCAAATCGAGCGAGCCTGTCGACCTGTGCGACGAAATCGAGCAGATCCCGTGAGAAGGTGAACCCCTGAACCTCGGGTGTCCCTGCGGCAGCTTGGATCAGATAGGGGTTACGGATGCCCAGAACTGCAGCCGGCGCTGCAAATGGCGCCGATTGGATCGCAGCAGTCGGAGGATCGGCAGAAGCGCTCTTGGCAGAGAAAAGACTGCCGATGAGGGCACACAGAAAACAGAAGACGCCCACACACGGACAGCGACGGGGGGTGCTCGACCCCCACTGAACATTCCTTCTACTCATCCACTGCTCACTATGGCAGAAGCCCCGTACTTACGCCAGATGGGTTAAAACCCGGCACCATGGGCACCTCTCGATGTGGAGAAGCTACCTGGTCCGTCAGCAAAAGCAAAGCATTCCTCACGTATTTTACGAAACGTTTACGTTGCACCCGAGGACTCGAGGGCGGCTGCAGAAAGAACAAAGCCCGGACACCGCCGGGCTTCAAGCTAAGTCTTTGAAAGCGCGAATGATTACTCGGCGCCCGGCCTGCCTCGCCGCAGGTATGCCGGAATGTCCAGGACAGCCTCGTCGTGGAGCGCGCTGGCCCCAAAAGCGCGCGTGCCCGCGGTTTGAGGAACCGTCGCCGGGACGCCCTCGAGCGTCGAAGAGAAATCGTCGCTGCGGGAAGAGCTCTGCCGCGTCGCCCTATTGGCGGAGCCGCCATGGGCCGACTGACCGCTGGATGCGCCGTGGCGGAGCCCGAGCGGAATCGGTGTGTGCGCACCGCGCTCGAAGCCGGTGGCGATCACGGTGACCTTTACGGTATCGGAGAGGTTCGAATCGGTGACCACGCCGAAGATGATTTCGGCTTCCTCGTGCGCCGCTTGCTGCACCAATCCGGCGGCCTCGTTGATCTCACGGAGCTTGATGTCGGGACCTGCGGTGAAGTTGATCAAGATTCCCGTTGCGCCCTGCACCGACACCTCGTCCAGCAGCGGCGAGTTGATCGCCATCTCCGCTGCCTCGAGTGCGCGGCGGTCGCCCTTCGCGATGCCCGTGCCCATGAGGGCTCTTCCGTTGTTCACCATGATGGTCTTCACATCGGCAAAGTCCACGTTGATCATGCCCGCGTTGATGATCAAGTCGCTGATGCCTTGCACCGCCTGCAAGAGCACGTCGTCGGCGCGCGCAAACGCATCCAGCATGGTGATGTCGTCGTCGCCGAGCGACATGAGACGCTGGTTCGGGATGGTGATGATGCTGTCGATCGATTCGCTCAGCTCTTGAACGCCCCGCTCCGCATTCTTTGCGCGCTTGCGTCCTTCGAACAGGAACGGCTTGGTCACCACCCCGACGGTGAGTGCGCCTTGATCTTGTGCAATCTGGGAGATGATCGGCGCCGCGCCCGTACCGGTGCCGCCACCCATCCCGGCCGTGATGAACACCATGTCGGCGCCCTCGAGCGCTTCGGAGATTCGTTGAACGTCTTCGAGCGCGGCCTTGCGGCCCACGTCTGGGTTGCCGCCTGCACCGAGCCCCCGTGTCAGGGTCGGCCCGAGCTGAATCTTCACCGACGCGAGGCTGCGGTCCAGCGCTTGTGCGTCCGTGTTGGCCGCGATGAACTCCACGCCTTCGAGCCCGCTCCGAATCATCGTGTTGAGCGCGTTGCCGCCACTGCCACCGATCCCCACAACCTTGATGCGTGCCTGAAGCTCCGCGTCGTCCGCAAACTCGATCGAGATACCCATCGATTCCTCCTAAAAGACCTCTTTGAACCAGGCGCCGAGCCGTCGACCGAATCCGCGGCTTGCAGCCACTTCCACGGTGCGATCGGGCGCGGACGTTCCCATCAACTGCGCCGCTCCGTGCTTCACCAATCCAACGCCGGTGGCGTAGGACGGGCTCTTCACCACGTCGATCAGCCCGCCGATGCCCGTCGGAGCGCCACGACGAACCGGTAGACCGAGAACTTCCTCGGCGAGCTCCGGCAATCCATCGAGAAGCGTGGTGCCACCAGTGACGATGGCCCCCGATGCCAGCATGTCCGTGTAACCCGTCTCGGCAATCACGTGCCGGCATGCGGCGAAGATTTCCTCCACGCGGGGCTCGATGATGTCGCAGAGCACGCGGCGCGGGATCGAACGCGGGGGGCGACCGCCGACGGAAGGGACGTCGATGGTCTCATCGTCGTCGACCATTCGCGATGCGGCGCAGCCGTACTTGATCTTGATGCGCTCTGCTTCCGCCATCGGAGTGCGAAGACCGGTGGCGACGTCGCTCGTCAGATTGAGCCCGCCGATGGGAATCGAGCTGGTATGCACGACGGCTCCATCGACGTAGATGATGATGTCGGACGTGCCGCCGCCAATGTCGATCAACACGGCGCCAATCTCTCGCTCGTCGCTGCTGAGCACTGCATGCGCGCTCGCCAGTGGCTGTAGGACCACCTCCTCGACGAACAAGCCGCAGCGCTCCGCACACTTGGTGACGTTCGCAACGCTCGTCGATGCAGCCGTCACCATGTGAACGCGCGCCTCGAGCCGCACGCCAGCCATGCCGATTGGTTCCTTGATCCCGTCCTGCTCGTCGACGATGTACTCTTGAGGCAGCACGTGAAGCACTTGCCGATCGCCGGGCAGCGGCACGGCCTTGGCCTGCTCCAGAACCCGGGCGACATCTTCGGCTGCGACCTCGCGATTGGCGATGGCGGCGACTCCATCCTGGTTCATTCCACGGACGTGGCTTCCGGCGATGCCCGCGTAGACCGTGTTGATCTCCACTCCGGCCATCGTTTCGGCTTGTTCGACCGCGGCGCGGATGGCTTGCACCGTCGACTCGATGTTGACGACGACGCCCTTCTTCAAGCCCTTTGAAGGAACGGACCCTATCCCGATGATGTCTAGGCCTTCTTCGGACTGCTCAGCCACGATCGCGCAGACCTTCGTCGTTCCCAGATCCAAACCCGCAATGATCTCGTTTCCCGCCATGCCTCGCCTCTGTCTGACCCATACACAAACGGGTTTTGCCGGGACAACTTTCGTGCAGAAAAAAAAGGGGCGAAATGCACTTTTTGGATGCCGGGGATTAACCCGTCTGCGGCGCGTTCAACCGGCTCGCCGCTCACGGGAGGCGAACGGTTACCCGCTCAGGACTTCGAACGTTGTCGAGGTATACGTAGGAAGGTCTCGTTTTCTCACGGGCTAGTCGATCGAGGACTTGCCGCAGACGGCGAAGCTTGTGACGATGTTGACCGTTGCCCAATCGCACGTTCATCCCATCGTCGCCGATGAAGAGCTCGATACCGTTGGCTCCGGCGAAATGAATTTCGGAAACCGGCTCCCGCGAGGCGAGGCCGGCACCCTCGTAGTCCTGCAACAGAGCCATCGATTGAAGCAGCACGGAGGTGCGATAGTCGAGATCATCGTAGAATTGCTCCGATGCGATCCCGGTGATGACCGGTAGGTCGACGGGGTCGTCGACCCCGAGCCGCTTGAACACGGCGCCATCGTCGCTCACCAGATAGAGCTGATCCAAAGCAACCAAGGCGACGGGACGCCGCTCCACGACCTGAATGCGAACGCGTCCCGGCAGCCTCCGAACGACCTTCGCTTCCTCCACCCATGGATGTCGAAGCAAGTGATTGCGGGCCTCTTCGGCTGAAACCTCGAAAATGTTTGAGCCTATGTGCAAATGCGCCGCCCGACGAACGTCGATGTCTTCGAGCTGACGATTGCCTTCGATGATGATTTCGCGAATTGCGAACGCATCCGCAGTGTGGGCGTACCGAATGGTCTGGTTTCCAAGCCAGCCGAGCGCGGCGAGGGCGGCACCCAGGAGCAGGAGCCGCCCGGCCCGGCGAGCCGATCCCTGATGACGTATGATCCAGCTGCTGATCGAATCGCGCAGGCCGGACGCGCGCTCTCGCCAGCTCGTGCGAGGTGTGCGTGCTGGACGCTCCCTGCTAGCCCGGCGACGGCGGTTTCGGACACCTTCGTCTTTGCGCGCGGCTTTTCTGGCCGTGATTCGCCTGACGAACGCGGAGCGGGACGCAGGCTTCTTGGCGACTTTCTTCACCACGGCGTTGCGCCGCGCAGGCCGCTTTCGGCTCTCTTTTTGCGCGGCCGGCTTGCTTCGTATGGGCTTTTTGCGGACCGGCTTCTTCCGGACGGCCGATGGGGCCCGTCGGCGGTTCATCGGCGGAGGACCTCGAGCAGCTCGGGGCCCGTCTTGGTGATGTCTCCCGCCCCGAGCGTTATCACCACGTCACCTGGGCGCACCCGCGCGCCGATCGCCTCCGCCAAGTCTTTCCGGTCCTCTATGAACGTCACGTCGCGATGTCCGTGCGCGCGAATGGCGTCCGCCAGTCGGCGTGCATCCGCCCCTTCGATTGGTTTTTCACCCGCGGCGTACACCTCGGTCAAGAATAGGACATCGGCGCGATTGAACGCCCGAGTGAGCTCATCGAACAAGCTCCGCGTCCGCGTATAGCGATGCGGCTGGAACGCGACGACCAAACGCTGCCCGTAAGCCCGCTGCGCCGCCTCCAGTGTCACCTCCACCTCCGCGGGGTGGTGACCGTAGTCGTCTATGATGGTCACATCCCGTTCTTCACCGACGATCGAAAAGCGACGCTGCACGCCTTCGAAGCTGCGCAGCGCCGAGCGGACCTGATCGTGATCCACCCGAAGCTCGTCTGCGACTGCGATCGTTGCAAGGGCGTTGAGGACGTTGTGAATTCCAGGCATGCGAACCTCGAACTGTCCGAGGGGCTTGCCGGCATGCTCCACGTCGAAGCCTACGGACAGACCGGAGAAGACGGGCTCCCGTGCCCGATAGTCCGCCTGCGCCGAGAGCCCGTACGTCACGATGCGCTTGTCGATGCGGGGCAGGATGTCCTGGACGTTGGGATGATCGAGACACGCCACGACCAGTCCGTAGAACGGAACTCGATTGGCGAAGCCGACGAAGGCGTCTTTGACGCCGTCCAGGTCTCCGTAGTGGTCGAGGTGCTCCGGATCGATGTTGGTAATCACCGCGATGGACGGAATCAAGTGTAGGAACGACCCGTCGGACTCATCCGCTTCGGCAACCAACAGATCTCCGGCTCCCGTGGCAGCACCCGAGCCCAGCGCGTTGAGCTTCCCGCCGATGACGACGGTTGGATCGAGGCCGGCTGCTCGCAGCACGGTCGCGACCAACGAAGTCGTAGTCGTCTTGCCATGCGAGCCGGCGATTGCGATTCCATCTTTGAGTCGCATGAGCTCCCCGAGCATCTCCGCTCGCGGTATGACCGGCACCCCGGATCGCCGCGCCGCCACCAACTCCGGATTGCTGGGTGGAACGGCTGACGAGAAAACGACGACATCGGCCTGGGCCACCTGCTCTGCGGCGTGCCCAACGAATATCTTGGCACCCTTGGTCGCGAGGCGCTTCGTGTACTCGTTTTCCCTCAGATCCGAGCCGGTCACGTCGAAACCGGAGTCGAGTAGCACCTCTGCGATTCCGCTCATGCCAACGCCGCCAACGCCCACGAAATGGATCGACCGAATCCTGCCTCGAAACATGCGCGGTTACTCCCACACCGCTCCGTCCACGACAACCGGCCGACGTGGACGATGGGCAGCTGCTCGTAGAGCGACCTGGGGACCACCGAAACGAAGCATGGGGGTCGTGGCAATGCCGCTGTACTGCATGCCGCTCGGGGGCTCACTCGACTCGGGCGCTTCCTGCTCTGCCAGAGGATCGGCGCTGCCGATCCAACCCATGATGTCGTCTACGATGGCTGCGGCCGCGTCCGGCCTCCCGTGCTCGCGCGCGGCCCTCGCCATCGCCTGGCGACGGCCGGGATCATCGAGGAGCTCAGAAATCAGGCCGGCCAAGGCCTCGGCGTCGAGCTCCGATTCCCGAATGCAAATCGCGGCTCCTCGCTCTTCGAGCGCGTTGGCGTTCTTCGCTTGGTGGTCGTCGGCGGCAAAAGGAAACGGGATCAGCACGGACGGGCGCCCGATCGCACAAACCTCCGCCAGCGTCGTAGCTCCGGCGCGAGCGACGACCAGGGCTGCATTCGAATAGGCCCGGGCCATCTCGTCGATGAAAGTCACGACCTTGGCCCGAACGCCGAGCTCCCGATACTTCGCCTCGACCTCGTCGCGCATGGACTCTCCGGTCTGGTGCACCACCTCGAGGCCGCGGCTCGCGAGCCCTGCACGAGCCAGCGCACGCGGGACCTCTTCGTTGAGCTTGCGGGCACCCTGGGAACCGCCGAGAACGAGCACCGTACGGGCGCGAGATTCGAAGCCCTCCGGGTCGGCGAGCGCGCGGCGCGCATGCTCGACGAGCTCCTTGCGCACTGGGTTTCCAGTGAGGCGTGATTTGGCCTCACCGAAGACCTCCTCGGTTTGCTCGAAGCTGATGTAAGCGCGATCGACGAAGCGCGCGAGGATTCGATTGGTCATCCCGACGTACGCATTTTGCTCGAGCAGTGCAGTCGGCCGGCGCCCGAGCGAAGCAGCCAGCAAGACGGGCCCGGATGCATAGCCCCCGACCCCGAGCACCAAGTCGGGATCGAAGTCGCGAATGAGCGACCCGGCGTCCTTCATCGCGCCGGGAATTCGTGCGAGGCCTTTGAGACGCGCCCCGACGCCTTGGCCCTTGAGGGGTGTGACCTTCAGAAGATCCAGCTGCTCGCCGCGCGCTGGCAGAACGCGGGCCTCGATCCCTCGTGCGGTGCCAATGAACCTCACTTGCAGACCTGGAACCCTGCGGCGCAGCTCTTCGACCACCGCGAGCCCAGGAAACAGGTGCCCGCCAGTCCCGCCGCCTGCGACCATGACGCGTTCGATCATCGTGCACCTCCTCTTGCGGCTTGTAGCCGCGGCTGGGCGCGTTCCGACGCAGCGCTCGCATCCGCCTTTTCGATCGGGGACACT
This sequence comes from Polyangiales bacterium, assembly GCA_035466435.1. Lineage (GTDB taxonomy): Bacteria > Myxococcota_A > Polyangia > Polyangiales > Houyiibacteriaceae > SG8-38. The sequence goes on from DATIUW010000324.1 coordinate 21,361, forward strand.
CCGAAGCGCGTGATGTTGAGGATCATCCCGGCGGCTGCGGCATTGACCACCAATGACGACCCACCATAGCTGACGAATGGAAGCGCGAGCCCCTTGGTGGGCAAGAGACCCATGGCCACCGCGAGATTCGTGAAGGCCTGCAAACCGATGAACAAGGTCATGCCTGCGGCGAGATAGGCTGCGTACTCGTCCTGCACGCGCCACGCGGCGCGCAAACCACGAAGCACGACCCAGGCAAACGCGAGACATAGAAGGGCAACGCCGACGAACCCGAGCTCCTCGCCGATGATCGCACTGATGAAGTCGGTATGGGCCTCGGGAAGGAACAAGAGCTTTTGCCGGCCGTCGCCGAGCCCGACTCCAGTCCAGCCGCCGGAACCGAAGCTCATGAGCGATTCCGTGATCTGGTAGCCGGCACCCTGGCGATGCTCGAAGGGCTCGAGGAAGGCCGTGATCCGGCGCATCCTGTAAGGCGATGAGGCGATGGCCGCATATCCCACCGGGAGCGCCAGCATGATCGCCCCGAGCAGATAGCCGGCCCTCGCTCCTGCCGCGAAGAGAACGACGAACGTGAGCAGCGCGATCATCACTGCGCTTCCAAAGTCCGGTTGGGCCAAGCAGAGGAGCATTAACAGACCGGCGACGATCACGTGAGGGAGAAACCCAATCGAAAAAGTCCGAACACGGTGTGCCTTCTTGGCGAGCGAATGGGCCAACCACAGGATCATGGCGAGCTTGGCGAGCTCCGCAGGCTGTATGTTGACCGGGCCGATCGCGATCCAGCGGCTGGCGCCTCCTGCGCTTCGTCCGAAGCCGAGCGCCACGGCGAGCATCAGCAGAACCGCCATCAACAACACCGGATAGGTGCAACGCCGCAACCACTCGATGTCGATCCGAGCAAACACGAAGAGCGTTAGGAATGCGATGGCAGCAAAAATCGATTGGCGAACGAGGAAGTGGTAACCGTTCCCGAACATGTTGCCGGCGTACACGGCGCTTGCGCTGTAGACCATCACCACTCCGAAAGCGATCAGGCCGACGAGCGTGGCTCCCAGCGTGACGTCGACCGGCCCCGGCTCCATCCGCGGCGATGGTTTCGAGGAGCGTGTCATGATTTTCCTCCCAGCTCTCCGACTTCCCGTTGAAACACGTCGCCGCGCTCTGCATAGGAGCGGAACATGTCGAAGCTCGAACACGCAGGAGCAAGAAGCACCGTGTCGCCCGGGCGCGCCAAACGCGCGGACTGGGCGACCGCTTCACCCATGGTGCGAGCACGCCGGACCTCGATTGCCGAGCCCTCGAAGGCTCGTTCCAGCAGCGGCGCGGCCTCGCCGATGACGACCATCGCCCTTCCCGCTCGGTCCATCCGTTCGCGAAGCGGCTGGTAGCTCCCACCCTTGTCGACGCCCCCCGCAATCAGGATGATCTTGCCGTCCGAGTCGGCGAGGCCGTCGATGGAGGCCACGGTCGCACCGACGTTGGTCGCTTTGGAGTCGTCGATGTAGTCCACTCCTTCGATCGAGCGGACGTGTTGCATTCGATGAGGCAGGCCGCCGAACTCGCGCAGCACGGATGCAATGTCCTCGACGGAGGCACCCAGCAAACGCGCCGTCAGCGCCGCCGCACAGGCATTGGACGCGTTGTGGGAGCCGCGAATTCGAACTTGCTCGAGCGGCACGCGAAGCGAGGTCTTGGTGTCCGTCAGGACGCCGTCTACGATGCGAACTTCTCCGTCTGCTCCGCCGAAGCACGCGAGCGTCCCTCGACCATGCACGAGCTGGCGCAGCCCGGGATCATCTGCCGGAAGAACCGCGTAGTCCCGAGGTTCTTGACGCTCGAAGATGCGCCCTTTTGCCGCAGCGTACGCCTCGGCGGATTCGTAGCGATCGAGATGATCCGGGCTCAAGTTGAGCAGAACGGCAACGTGCGCTTTCATCTGCGCTACCCGCTCCAGTTGAAAGCTCGAGAGCTCGACCACGACGAGGCCGGACGCCGTCGCAGCATCGGTTCCGACGGCCTCGATCATGGGACGGCCGAGGTTGCCCCCCACGAACAGCGGCCGGCCGAGACCGCCGCACATCCGACCGATCATGGTCGTCACCGTGCTCTTGCCGTTCGTCCCGGTGATGCCCACGATCGGCGCTTCGATGAAGCGAGCCGCCAGCTCGACCTCGCTGATCACCGCAACGCCTCGGCTCTCGGCGTCATCCAGCTCGGGCAGGGGTGGCACCCCGGGCGAGACCGCAATCAGGTCCAATCCTTCGAAGGCGCTTGGCGGATGACCACCGAGCACGAGCTCCGCACCGAGCTCGGCCGCCTCCGCCGCCGCTGCGCCAAGCAGATCTCGAGCCCTCTTGTCGTTGACTCGGATTCGCGCCCCCTGTCCAGCGAGAAAGCGCACCATCGCCAACCCGCTCTCGCCCAGTCCGACCACCATCACACTCTTTCCCGACAGATCCACGGTCACCTCAACTTCAACGTGGCCAAGCTGAAGACAGCCAGCATGATGGCGATGATCCAGAAACGAACGATGACGCGTGGCTCGGGCCAGCCTTTCTTTTCGAAGTGATGGTGACTCGGCGCCATCAAAAAGATGCGGCGACCGGTGAAGCGGAAGTAGCCCACCTGCAGGATCACACTGACCGCTTCCACGACGAAAATGCCGCCGAGAATCGCGGACAAGAGCTCGTTCTTGGTCAACACCGCAAGCGCGCCGAGTCCACCGCCGAGCGCGAGTGAGCCGACGTCACCCATGAAGACCTGAGCCGGATAGGTGTTGTACCAAAGAAACCCGAAACCCACGCCGACGACGGATGCAGCGAAGATGCTGAGCTCGCCGGCGCTCTCGATGTGGGGAATGTCCAGGTAGTCGGCGACGACGTTGCCGAACAAAGTCAGGCCTGCGAGGTAGGCCAGGATGGCGTAGGTGCCCGCCGAGATCATCACGGGTCCGATGGCCAGCCCATCGAGCCCATCCGTCAGATTGACCGCGTTGGATGTCGCCACGATCACGAAGGAGGCGAAGATCACGTAGAGCCAGGCCGGAAGCTCGATCGGGTACTTGGAAAACGCGAAGAATGGAGCCGCCAGGCGGTGGCGAATTTCGAGCCAGTCGCTCGGAAGCCCCGATTCCCCGTAGAACAGCCAGCTGCACACGAGAATCGCCGTCGCGAACTGCAGCAAGAGCTTGTACCGGCCCGCGAGGCCGCCCGTCGAGCGGGTGCGGATCTTCGAGGTGTCGTCGATGTATCCGACCACCCCGTACGCGACCGTGACGAGCGTCACCACCCAGACCATCGAATTGGAGGGGTCGGCCCACAACACCGTGGACAAAACCAGCGCAAGCAACATCAACGCGCCACCCATGGTCGGCGTGCCCGCTTTGGAAAAGTGCGTCTCCGGACCGTCGGCGCGGACTATTTGGCCGATCTGCTTGCGCTGCAGCCGGCGGATGAACCACGGATAAAGGCCGAAGCTGAGCAGGAGCGACGTCATGGTCGCCATCAACAGACGGAAGGGCACGTACCGCAGTACGTTGAGGAACGAAAGCGATTCGTGGGTATGCAAGGGATAGAGCAGGTAGTAGATCATCGGCTCTGCCCTTCCAGCAGCGGATCGACGACGCGCTCCATCTCCATGGATCGGGATCCCTTGATCAGAACGACGGAGTGCAGGGGAAGTCGATCGATGATCTGGCCGCAGTCGGCGGCCCGTTCGAACCACAGCGTGTCGGTCCCTCGCTCGTTTGCGGCGGCCACCGCTGCGTGCATCGCTTCGCCCACACCGATGAACAGGAACACGTCGTTGCTCGCGACCAGCTCCCCCACCTTCCGGTGGGCTTCCTCGCTGTGCGTCCCGAGCTCCTTCATGTCGCCGAGAACGACGATCAGAGGGGCGTCGCGCTTCTGCGCAATCGCACGCGTCGCTTCGAGCGCCACTTTCATGGATGCGGGGTTGGCGTTGTAGGTATCGTCGATGAGCAGACGGTCGCCAAGAGCCGGTTTGGGTTGCATTCGACCGGGCGGGGACTCGACTTCTGCAATGCCGCGAGCCGCATCTTCGATGGACGCGCCGAGACCGAGAATGATGGCGAGCGCTCCAGCAGCGTTGAGCACGGCGCCCTCCCCGAGCAGGCCCATGTGGATCTCGACATCTTTGCCGCGAACCTGGAAGTGCGCGCTCGTGCCGGTCGAGTCGACCGTCCAGTCCAAGACCCGAACGTCGTTCTCGGCGGCGACGCCGTAGAAGATCTTTCGCTTGGCTCGAACGACCGATGCACGCTTCTTCACGGGCGCGTCGTCGCCGTACGCGACCGCCACACCATCCGGAGCGAGGGCCTGTAGGAGCGAGACTTTTTCGTCGGCCACCGCTTCGACCGATCCGAGCCCTTGCGTGTGTGCGAGGCTGGCGCGCGTGACGATCGCGACGTCTGGCGCGCCGATCTCCGCCAAGCGCGCGATTTCGCCGGGCTGGCTGGTGCCCATCTCGATGACCGCCACGTCGACCGAATCGTCCAGCTCGAAAAGCGTCATCGGCACCCCGATGCGATTGTTGAGATTTCCCGTCGTGGCGAGCACGCGATGACCCCCCGCCCTCAGCGCGCGGGTCAGCAGCTCCTTGGTAGTGGTCTTTCCAACCGAGCCAGTGATGGCGATGAGCTTGCCGTTCCACGCGTTCCGGTGCGCTTTCGCCAGCTCCCCGAGCGCATGGAGCGTGTCGTCCACTTCGATCGCGCTCACCTGCGCAGGAAGAGGTGTCCCCGCCTCCACCATGATGGCCGCCGCCCCAGCCTCGAATGCTCGGACGGCAAACTGGTGCGCGTCGAAGTGCTCGCCACGCAGCGCCACGAAGAGGTTGCCAGGCTGCACTTCGCGCGAATCGGTGACGACGCCACAGACCTCCTCCCATGCAGGTCCGCGAAGGACGCCTTGGGTCGCAGAGACGACCTCATCAGCGCGAAATCGGGCATGGTTCGTGGGGATGCGCGTGGCCATCACGCACCTCCCAAGAGCGCGTCGATGGCAGCGCGAGCTTCTCTTCGATCATCGAATGCCGTGCGTTCCGTTCCGATGATCTGGTATGTTTCGTGGCCTTTTCCGGCGACGAGCACCGTGTCTCCGGGCACGGCTGCGCGGATGGCGCACCGAATGGCATCTCTCCGGTCGACCAACAGACAATAGCCTCGGCTCGCAGCGTCGACATCGGAAGGGTCGATTCGAGTCGCGCCAGCCTGCTGCACACCAACTTCGACTTGCTCCAGAATACGAACGGGGTCCTCGCTCCGTGGGTTGTCACTGGTGAGCACGCAGAGATCCGCGCCTTCCGCAGCGACCCGACCCATCTCGGGTCGCTTGCCTTTGTCCCGATCCCCTCCGGCGCCGAACACGACGATCAAGCGGTTCGGCGTGATGGCGCGCATCGTTTCGAGCACCCGTCTGAGCGCGTCGGGTGTATGGGCATAGTCGACGATCACTGCGACGTCGTTGGGATGCGGCACCTGCTCCAGTCGTCCCGGGCTGCCGCCGGCGGTGCGCCAGGCCGCGGCCACCGCATGCAGATCCAGCCCAAGCGCGTAGGCGCACCCCAGAGCCACGAGCAGGTTCTCGAGATTGTGCTCGCCCAGCATCGGGCTCTTCAGCTTCAACGGGCCTTCTGGCGTTTCGACGTCGGCCTCGATTCCTTCCCGCTTCGCGGACCAGGTACGCGCACGGATTTCGGCGTCGCTTCCCGAGTGGCGCGAGCATCGAATGACGCCTGTCGATAGCTGCTGCGCGAGGCGAGCGCCGAATGGATCGTCCACGTTGATCACCGCGGAAGCAGGCGCAAGCTCGGTGAAGAGCCTCGACTTGGCTTCGAAGTAGGCTTCGAGGGTTCCGTGGAAGTCCAGATGATCGCGCGACAAATTGGTGAATGCCGCAACTTCGAAGGACAAGGCGTCGACCCGACGCAGGGCAAGTCCGTGGCTCGACACCTCGAGCACCAAGTGTGTCGCTCCGTCATCGAGCGCTTCTCGTGCAAACCGCGAGATGTCGTCCGCCTCGGGCGTCGTGTGGAGCGATGCGCGTTCCACGTCACCGTGAACCAATCCTGCCGTACCAACGAGTGCAGCGCTCCCCCGGCTCGAGTCGATGGCTCGTTTCAAGAGATAGACCGTCGTCGTCTTGCCGTTGGTGCCGGTGATGCCCACCGTGTGCAGGACACGCGTTGGTGAGCCGTACACCAGCTCCGCCGCGCGACCGAGGCCGAGACGCGCGTCGGTCACGGTGAGCTGAGGGACGTCGTGAGGCAGCCGCTGCTCCGCCATGATCGCGGCGGCGCCTCGGGACAGTGCGTCGTCGACGAAACGAGCCCCATCGTAGGATGCACCCCGCATTGCGACGAAGAGATCGCCGGGGCGCACCTGCCTCGAGTCGTGCTGCACGCCGGTCACCAGCGCTTCCGCCGACCCTGAAATCCGGCCTTCGAGGCCGCTGCTTCGTAACTCCGCGAGAGTCATGCCTCGTTTCCAATCAGGGGGCATGCGGCCTCCGTGACACCGCAGCCGTGAGCGTCGGCGACCCCTGGGCTGGAGCCGAGGTGTCGAAGCGACGCCTCTCGAGTCGAAGACGCACGACGGCGCCATGAGGGATGGCTTTTCCTGGAGCCGGATCCTGCGCGACCACGATCCCCGAGCCGGAAACCTCCGGCACCAAGGATTTCGCATGCAGCGCGATCACGGCCTGACGAAGCGGCAGCGATCTCACGTCGGGCACTGCGCTTTCACCGTGCTCGACCTCGGCATCTTCGGGCTCTGCCTCGACCTGCGCGACCGGCGCTTGCACCTCTTGTCTTTTCTTGGGCACGATCGGCTCTTGGCGGCCCGCGGGCGCAATACCGAGATGGCGCAGCGTGACCTCCGCAATGCGGCGAAACACGGGACCGGCGACGGTTCCTCCGTAGTGAGCGATGACCGGCTCGTCGATGACCACCGAGATGACCACCGCCGGACGGTCGGCTGGCACGAATCCGATGAACGATGCCAGCCATTGATCCTTGGCGTAGCCGCCACGCTCATAGTCGGCTTTTTGGGCGGTGCCCGTCTTGCCCGCGACCAGATAGCCGTCGACTGCAGCCTCCATGGCAGTGCCGCCCGGTTCGGTGACCGCCGTCAGCATCTGTGCGATCAGCTTCGCGATCCTCCGGGGTACGACCTGGCGTCGAACCCTCGGCTTCACCTCTTCGATGGTTGCACCGTGGCCGTCGGTCATGCGGCGCAGCAACATCGGCTGCATCAACTGGCCGCCGTTGGCAATCGCGCTCATGGCCGTTGCCAACTGGACGTTCGTCACGCTCATGCCCTGACCGAACGACACCGCCGCAGTGTCGATGTCGTACCACCGCCGATAGTGTCGAAGAATGCCGGCAGTTTCTCCGGGAATGCCGAGGCCGGTCGGCTCTCCGAAACCGAAGCGGCGGAACGCGCGATAGAGCTCCTTCTTTCCGAGCTCGAGCGCTATCTTGGCGGTGCCGATGTTGCTCGAATGGGCCAGAACCTGCGTAGGCGTCAACCATTCATACGGGTGTGCGTCATGAAGGCGCCTCCCGCCGATGCGCGCAACGCCGTTTTCGCAATTGATCGACTGATTGGGCTTCACGGTGCCCGCGGTCAATGCCGCTGCCATGGTGAAGGGCTTGATCGTCGATCCGGGCTCGAAGCGGTCCACCATGGCTCGGTTTCGGCGGTGCGCCGTCGGATGCTTCGAAGGCTCGTTTGGATTGAAGGGAGGATAGTTTGCAAGCGCGAGGATTTCGCCCGTGGAGGGGTCCATGACCACCACGCTTCCCCCCCGCGCCTCGAACGTACGGACGCCCAGCGCCAGCTCACGCTCGGCCACGTGTTGGATCGCTTTGTCGATGGTGAGCACGACGTTTTGCCCCTGCATTGAGCGATCGTCCTCGAGGTCATCGGCGAAAACGACTTGACCGCGACGATCGCGAATGGCGGCCACACGGCGATCGGAGCCGCGAAGCCGTTCTTCGTAGGCGAGCTCGATCCCTTCGATGCCTCGGCCGTCGATGTCTGCAAAGCCCAATAGATGCGCAGCGAGATGGCGGTTTGGGTAGTAGCGTCGCGCTTCGGTCGTCAGCTCGACGCCGGGAATCTCCATCTCGCGGACGCGCGTCGCTTCGTGCGGGGTGACGCGTCGCTTGATCCATACGAAATAGCGGTTGGATGCGAGGCGCTTCGTCAGCTTGGCAGCGTCGACGTCCAGGATCTTCGAGAGGCGCCGTGCGACGGCGTTCGGATCTTGGTCCATCGCCTTGAGCCGGCGCGGATTCGCATAGACGCTATCCACGTCGGCGCTCACTGCCAGCTCCGCTCCGTGACGGTCGTAGATGGCTCCACGTCGCGGCGAAACGCGAAGCTCGCGAAGGTGCTGTCCCTCGGCCATTTCCCTCAAGTGGTCCCCAGTTGCGACTTGAAGGTGGAAGGCTCTCACGATGACGACTGCGGCCATGGCCATGAGGCCCAGACCCAACAGCGCGAGGCGAGCGCGAAACCACCGCTCACGCCGATTGGAGCGTGCCTTCACCGGACCCTCCCAGCCGCCGTGGTATTGCGTTCCTCGCTCATGGTGATGATGCGAGTCGGTTTCGGTACTTCCATCCCGAGCGATCCGCGTGCGATCGTCTCGATGCGACCGCTCTGTCGCAACGTCGCTGCCTCGATGGAAAGCAGCCGTCGGTCCTGGAGCAAATCGCTCTGCCGCTGACGTTCTTCGCTCACCTCATAGCCGAGGCGCACCGTCTCGAAGCGGATGGCCAGGTGCACGACGAAGGCCGCAGCGGTCGCAAACACGGCAACGCACCAAAGAGGCAAGAAACGGTTCTTCATGCGACAGCCTCCGCTCTACGAGCCGCGCGGAGCTTCGCGCTACGTGACCTCGGATTTCGTTCCCGCTCCTCATCGGAGGCGATGATGGGACGCTTGGTCAACGGGACCAGCTCGATCGAATCCCGGAATGCATGCTTGACGATTCGATCCTCGAGTGAGTGAAAGCTGATCACTGCGACCACACCGCCCATCTTCAAGATGCTGGGAAGCTGCCGGAGGAGTGCTTCGAGGTCACCGAGCTCTTCGTTCAACGCGATGCGCAGCGCCTGAAACGTCTTGGTGGCGGGGTCGATGCGTCCGCGGCGAGGTCCGGTCGCGCGGTGGATCGCTCGCCGCAAGTCGGTGGTGGATTCGAGCTCGCCCTCTTCGTAGGCGCGTCGCACCGATCGTGCGATGCGCCGCGAGCGGTGCTCCTCCCCGTATCGATAGATCAGATCGGCCAGCTCTTGCTCACTGCTTCTGGCGATGAGCTCCAATGCCGTCTCCCCCTCGCTGGGATCCATACGCATGTCGATGGGGCCGGCTTTTGCCAAGGAAAAACCACGATCCTCACGGTCGAGCTGAGCGGAGCTGACCCCGAGATCGGCGAGGATCCCATCGACCTGCTCGATACCGAGTGAGCTCAATACGGCTCCGAGATCCCGAAGCCGCGCTTTGCGGAGCATCACGCGGTCGCCGAACTCTTCGAGCACTTCCGCGGCAGCCTCGAGCGCGTTTGGATCTCGATCGGTCGCAACCAGGCGGCCGTCGGGCGCGCTCCGTTCGAGAATCGCGCGCGCGTGTCCTGCTCCCCCGACGGTCACGTCCGCGTAAACTCGGCCCGGAGCGGGACGAAGCTGCTCCAGCACTTCTTCCACCAACACGGGGGTATGCTCGAACGCGCTCATAGTCCCAGCTCCGCGAGACGTTTCGCGATCCCCAAGCGTCGGTCTTCGTCCGCGAGGACCTCGTTGCGCAAGTCCTCGAAGCTCTCCTTGGCCCAGAGCTCGATGTAGCTCCCCATCCCGGCCCACAACGCGTCGCGGCTGAGGCGCGCGTGCTTGCGGAGCGCTGCCGGAACGAGAATGCGGCCGACTTTGTCCACCTCGCACTCCACCGCCCCAGATACGTAGATCCGCTTCAGGATGACCACGTCCGCATCGAACTGCGGGAGCTCCGACAATCGCTTCTCGAAGGTCAGCCACTCCGCCATGGGATAGGCGACCAAACAGGTGTCGAGCCCGGTGGTCACCACCAGCTTCGAGTCGCCGCGAGCGATCATCACCTCACGGAACCGAGAGGGTACGGATGTACGTCCCTTGGCATCGATGCTGTGCTCGTAGCGTCCTCGGAACAATCCGCCCTCTCGTCGTATTTAGCCGGTGGTTGGCACTTGATCCCACAAGTTCCCACCAAGGCGGGAAACTAAGGCTCTAGCTCCTGAAATGTCAACTTCTTTCTTCAGCCCAAGTGACAGAATTAAAAGGGTTTTTCCCTTGACTCGAGGGTGTATCAAACGTGGGAATCTAGGTGGGAAGGTTAGAGCTTCCACCGATCAACGCGCCGCGAGTCGAGCCCTGTTCCCGTCCTCGGCTGAGAGCGGCTTTCATGCGGAGATCGTTCGACTTCCGCCGCCTAGGTGGCGACGGTCGCATGCTACTCTGGAGTCCTTGGATCCGATCGACGAAGCGTGGGCGCGGGTCGAGGCCGACTGGGCGAGCGAGGAAGCACATCGCCAATTCGTGGCTGTGTGCATGGCCCTCGACCGCCTGCCCGAAGCTGGCAAGCGATACCGCCACGCCCGCGAGACCGATCCGGGCCGGAGCGAAGACGCGGCCAGGCACATCGATACCCTGATCGTCCTGGCCACCCAGCGCCTTCAGGACACGCGGGTGGCGCCCGCCACTTCCAATCACAAAAGGACGCTGACCTGGGTCGCGTTCACTATGATGCTGTTGTTGATGGGCGCGGGGGCCTGGTTGTTGATGCGGGGATGATCCGCCCTCGGAAGTGCTAGCGACTCGAGAGATGCGATTAGATCTTGGTGTAAGAGAGCTGACCCTGAAGCTGGTCTACTACGGACCGGCGCTCAGCGGAAAGACGACCAACCTGCGTGCCCTTCACAGGCTTGCCAGCCCGGAAACCCGCGGCCGGCTCATGACGCTCGGCATGAGGAACGAACGCACGCTGTTCTTCGACATGCTGCCCATCGGGATCACGGTCGGGAACGGCTTCAGGATTCGTCTGAAGCTCTTCAGCGTGCCAGGCCAACTCGTGCACGAGCCGACTCGGCGTCTGGTACTCCAGGATGCAGACGGCGTCGCATTCATCGCGAGCTCTCGAAGGAGTGAGGAGAGCACGAACCGGGAGTCGTTCCTTCGCCTCCATCGAAACCTACAGCACAACGGCGTCGAGCCGGCGCGTATGCCCATGGTCGTTCAATTCAACAAACGCGACCTCGAAGACATTCACTCGGATGAAGATCTCGCAACGATCGGGACCCGGAGCCGCGAGCCGATCTACAAAGCCGTCGCGACGCGCGGACGAGGAGTCATGCAAACACTGCATGGCTTGATCCGAGAAACCTGGAGCAGGCTCGAAGAGGAACACCATCTCGAGGACCGGCTGGGAATCAGTCCTTCGAGCTCGATGCAGGCATTCGAGTCGACGCTCGGGAATCAAACCAAATGGCGGTCATCATGATGCAGAACGACCCCAGCTCGGCCGATATCCTGATGGGAGACGTCGTCCGCCTCGAGGACGTTCTGAGCCGAGCCTCGGCCGCCTCGGTATGCAAATCGTTCTTCGCGCTGTTCGGGCTGCCGGTGCGCATCCTTTCGCAAGACGGCGAGCTCGTGGCCGAATCGCGCCGCGAACGCCCCCTTTGCAAGTACCTCAATACGCTCGCGGAAGGACGACGGCGTTGCTCGCAGACCCTCGAAGAGGCGCGCCTCACCCAACCGGAGGGCGGATCGATCGTCCACCCTTGCTTCTCGGGCGCCGTGTACCGAATCGTGCCTCTGTTGCATCAGCAACGCGCCATCGGGCGCTTCGTCGTGGGGCCTTACGTTCCATTCGAGGCTTCGAGCCCCCCGGAATCACTCGGCTCGGTCGAGTCGATCGACGCAGGTGCGGCCAGCACGCATTTCAGTGAGATGCCCCGCGCACGAGAGGATGTCGTAGAGCAAATATGTGCCCACCTCGAGGAGGTTCTAGAGCTACTCGTATTCTCTGGTCATCGCGCGCAGCTCGCGTCGACCATGCAGGTTGCCAGCATGCGCGAAAGCTACCGCGAGCTCGCGGAAAAGAACGAAGCGCTCAACGAATCGCACGAGGCGCTCAAGCAGGTCGACAAGCTCAAATCGACCTTTCTCGCGACCGTCAGTCACGAGCTACGGAGCCCGCTCACCTCGATCATCGGTTACACCGAGATGCTGCAAAGTGGAGCAATTGGTACGCTGAGTAGCGAACAGTCGGAGATTCTGAAGACCGTTCATGGGAAGGCCGGCGAGCTCTTGAGCCTGATCAGCAGCTTGCTCGATTTGGGACAACTCGAGTCGAGGACGCTCGATCTGCAATACGAGGTGGTGGACCCGCGCGCTCTGTTGTCCGGAATCGCTTCGACCGTCGTTCCGAGCGCCAATCGACGCAACGTCGGGCTAGACATTCGCGTCGCTGTGGATACGCCAAAGATTTGGGGCGACTCAATCCGGCTCCGCCAGATCATCCTCAATCTGACCGACAATGCGATCAAGTTCACCCACGAAGGAGGCCAGGTGGAGCTCGCGGCAGCCCCCGCACGGCTCGAGCTCGCAGGTCCGGCTGGCTTGGGTTCCGCGCTCTTCACCGCCAATCGTCCGGCGGTGGCGCTCCACGTTCGAGACACCGGCATGGGCATCGCCGAAGACAAGCTCTCCCGAATCTTCGAGGCATTCTACCAGGTGGATGGCGGCACGACGCGCGTCCACGGCGGTGCGGGTCTCGGTTTGTCGATCGTGAAGCAACTCGTCGACGCCCATGGCGGCACGATCGACGTGACGAGCAAGCCCGGGGAAGGCACACTCTTCACGGTGACGCTGCCTGCGGCTAATCACGATGCGTGACGAGTTCGCCAAGATCGACTGGCTCAAGACCCGTTTCGAGCTCGATGGAGACGATGACGAGGTCGTGATCGGGATAGGCGACGACGCAGCGGTGATGGACTTCGGGAACCGGCCCACCGTCATCACGGTCGACACGCAAGTGGAGAACGTTCACTTTCGGCTGGACTTGATCTCGCACCGCGACGTCGGGTACCGGGCAATGGTTGCCGCTGTGAGTGACGTGTGGGCCATGGCGGCCATGCCGAACGCCTCGGTGGTCGCGCTGAATCTTCCCAACGCGCTGTCCGACGACGATTTCCACGAGCTGATCGAGGGTCTTGCGGACGCCGCACGCGGCACGGGCGCGCGAGTCATCGGTGGCAATCTCAGCCGAGGAGAGGTCTTGTCGATCACGACCACCGTTTTCGGCCTCCCCATCGCCCAGCCGATCGGGCGCGACGGCGCAAGAGTCGGCGATGCAATCTACGTCACCGGTACGCTCGGGGCGGCCGCCCTCGGCCTGCTCGTCCTCGAGTCGGGACGCCTCGACCTCGAGCACGGGTCGACATTCGCTGAACGCTGGCGCAAGCCGCCCATGAACGGCCAAGGTGCAAAGGCACTCGCCGAGCTCGCCAGCGCCGCGGTCGACGTGTCCGATGGCTGTGTTCAAGACCTCGAACACGTGTGTACCGCTTCTCACGTCGGCGCCACGCTGTTCGCGCATGCCCTTCCTCTAGAGCCTGGATACGAGGCGACCTGTAGCTCGCTCGATGTCGATCCGCGGGAGTTGGCGCTCACCGGGGGGGAAGACTACGAGCTGCTGTTTACCGCTACGCAGTCTGAGGATGCCGCATCGTTCGCAACGCTCATCGGAGAGATCACCGAAGGCACGGGTGTTCGGGTCGTCGACGAACGCGGCGAATCGATTGAATTCGAAAGACGGGGTTTTCGTCATTTCTCGTAGAGCCAGGCGCTGCGCCGCTCCGAGTCGAACTTGGCGGCACCACGGGATTCCTCCGAGAGCACCTCCTCGAGTGGCGCGCCCGAGTCCACGGCGAGTCGAAACTCCGGTCCACCGGTGAGCAGATCGATCGCCGGCCGGTCCGACACGAACTCGTATGGCTCGGAACGCCAACGAGCCGCCTTGGGCAGCGCTGGAAGCACGGCGCGAAGCATCTTGAGATACGACTCATAGGGTCGGAATACCCAAGGATCGGTGACGTGGGTTTGTACCCCGCGGCAAGGGCGGCCGGCGTGCTTCTGAAACGTCGGAACGAACTCGACCGGCCGCAGCGCCACGCCATGAAGATCCAGCGCGAGGAGCCCGGAAATGTCCAGACCAGGAGCACCCCAAAGCTCGAATGGCCTGGTGGTTCCCCGTCCTTCGGACAGCGTAGTGCCCTCGATGAGACATCCCCCAGGGTAAACCATCGCAGTGTCGAGCGTCGGCATGTTGGGAGAGGGCATCACCCAAGGAAGCCCCGTATCTCTCCATTCCATCGCTCGGCGCCAACCGTCCATGGGAACCACCTGCAAGACGTCGTGATCGAGATGCTCGATGTCGCAAACGAAGCGCAAGACCTCCGCTATCGTGAGACCGTGCCGCACCGCAACCGGATACAAGCCGACGAAGGAAAGATAGCCTTCACGCTGGGGCGCGCCCTCGACTCGTGTGCCTCCGAGAGGATTGGGTCGATCCAAGACTACGACTTCGACGCCCTGCGCTGCCGCCGCTTTCATGGCGAGGGCTGCCGTCCACACGTAGGTGTAGTAACGCGACCCCACGTCCTGAAGATCGATTACCAGCGCATCGAGGCCGCGAAGCCACTCGGGTCGCGGAACCAGATCTTCGGCGTCTTCTCCGTACAACGAATGGACGGCGATCTCGCGCTCTTGGGTCGAGTTGACGCCCACCATGTCTTGGGCTGCCCCGGCGAAGCCGTGCTCGGGGCCAAAGAGCGCTCGGATGCGCGCACCGGCCTGACCCAGAACGTCCGCGGCCGGGCGCAACCGACGGTCGACGCTGGCGGCGTGCGCGAGCAGACCCACGTCGCGCCCTGAAACCAGACGCACTACGTCGGTGTCGCCTTCGGCGATCCGATCGAGGCCTGTCCGCACGCCCGTCAACCGCTCTCACCCACGGCCGGTGGCTCGGCCGCTTCGCCAGCGAAGAGGTACAACAGAGCCATGCGCACGGCGACTCCAGCCTCGACCTGCTCGAGCACGACACTACGTTCGCCATCCGCAATGATGCTGTCGATCTCGACCCCTCGGTTCATCGGGCCGGGATGCATGACGATCGCGTCTGGCTTGGCATACTCGATCGTGCGCGGACCGATCCCGAACGTCCTCGCGTATTCGCGCAGACTCGGCAGCAGCGCACCTTCGAGTCGCTCGCTCTGTATTCGAAGCACCATCACGACGTCGGCGCCCTCGAGAGCCTGCTCGGGGCGGTCGAACACCCGAACGCCGAGCGAGTCGGCCGCTGCAGGAAGCAGTGTACGAGGGCCGACCACCCTCACCTCACAGCCGAAGAGGCGCAAGAGGTGTGCGTTGGAACGTGCCACTCGCGAATGTGCGATGTCACCCACGATGGTGACGACCAGGTTTTCAATCGTGCCCTTCTCGCGGCGAATCGTGAACGCGTCCAGCAACGCCTGCGTCGGGTGCGCGTGCATACCATCGCCGGCGTTGATCACGCTGCACTGGATTTTCGACGCTACGTAGTTGGGCGCTCCCGAAGCGTTGTGCCGAATGACCACCACATCGGGGTGCATGGCTTCGAGAGTCCGACACGTATCCTGCAGCGTCTCGCCTTTCTTCACGCTCGAGGCCGGCACGTTCATGTTGATGACATCGGCGCTCAGACGCTTGCCTGCGAGCTCGAACGAAGTGCGAGTGCGGGTCGAAGCTTCGTAGAAGAGATTGATCACCGTCTTTCCGCGGAGCGTCGGAACCTTCCTCACGGGACGCCGCGACACTTCGAGAAAGACCTCGGAGGTATCGAGGATGCGTTCGACCTCTGACCTGGTGAGCCCCTGAATGTCGAGAAGGCTCCGCCGAGAAAAGCCGGACGTCATTGTCCCTCCGTGAGCACGACCCGGTCGGGTCCCGCGGCGTCGATCCAAACGTCGAGGCGGCCTGTCGGTCCGATCTCGATGGTGCGGCCCACGAAGTCGGGCGCAATGGGAAGCTCACGGCCGCCGCGATCACACAGCACCGCCAACCACACACGCGCCGGGCGGCCATGATCTTGCAGGCACTCGATTGCGGCCCGCACGGTGCGGCCGGTGTGCAAGACGTCGTCGACGAGCACGACGTGACGGTCGGACACGTCGAAATGGATTTCGCTGGGCCCGATTTTCGGATTCGGAAGCGCAGTGGCGGCGTCGTCGCGATAGAGCGAGATGTCGATGGTGCCGACCGGGGGCGGTTTCCCCTCGACCTGGGCAATCTCTTTGGCGATCCGCGCAGACAAGGCGTCTCCTCCGCGCCGAATGCCTACCAGCGTCAGATCCTCCAGCCCGGAGGTCGCCTCCAGGATCGCCACGGCAATGCGTCGAATGCTTCGTTCGATCGCATCTGCATCGAGGACGACCTTCTGAGTTCGAGCCACGTTCGGCTGAGTGTGTTTGAAAAGCCCTGGCCCTTCAAGCCTAGGCGAGCGATAGCCCACCATCGATGGTGACCAAGCTGCCGGTCTGCCAGGGCTGATCGAGCACCGACACGATGACCTGGGCTACTTCCGCGGGTTTGCCGAGGCGCCCGAGCGGGTGCAACGCTCCGAGCTCGGCAAGCTGGGATTGAACACGCTCCTCGAGTTGCTCTTCGGAAAGCGACTCTCCGGGACGAAGCCTCGGGATGCGTAGCATGTCGGTGTCGACCCCGCCCGGCAAGACCGCATTGACGCGTACGTCGAAGGGCGCCAACTCCAAGGCCATGCTCTTGGTCAGGGCATTCAAAGCGGCCTTGGTCGCCGCGTAGACGGCCGTCGACTGAGCCACTCGATCGGACAAAGTGCTCGACACGTTCACGATGGAGCCCCCCCGATCGCGAAGATGCATCGCGACTGCCTGGGACAGCAACAGGGGCGCAACGAGATTGACCCGAAGCTGGATCTCGATCGAATCGATTCCGATCGCCCCAATCGGCTCGTACCGCGCGATGGCAGCGCAGTTCACCAAGCCATCGACGCCCTCGAACGCGGAGATCGCACGCCGGGCCGTTTCCGGCACGTCGCTCGGATTTCCGAGGTCCGCAACCACGGTTCGGACTCGATCGGGCGCACGAGCCTCGAGCGCCTGCAGCGCAAGCTCATCCCGGGCGACGGCGATTACCTTGCCACCGCCCTCGAGAATGGCGTCGGCCGTCGCGCGTCCGATGCCGCGGGTCGCGCCGGTGACGATCACCCTGCCCTCGGAGATCCTCATTTCAGCCGAAACCCGCAATCGGACCCCAGGGGGGCTCTGCTGGAACGTCCGCCGGCTCTCCTTGTACCTCGATTTCGTCCTCCGGGATGAATCGCGGAGAGTCGACACAGAGAATCGTCTGGTGGCGTTCGGTCGGATTGAAGTAGCTGTGCGCAGCGCCGCGCGGCCAACGATGCACCGTTCCTGGCGCGCATGGTTGCCCCTGGCAGAGCAGGCCATCGCTCAGGACCATCTCGGATTCGCGCATTTGCTGATGTACGTGGAGCGGGATCCCCTTGCCGGGCGCCACGTTCAACCGGTAGATGCCGGCGCCTTTCGTCTCGTGGATGATGTCGACCGTACCGAATGGCTTGTGCTCGACCTCGAAGCTGCACCAGTCCGCGCGTCGTTCGATCTCGAGCGACGGGATGGCAAATCCGCGCAGCGCGCCGGGCTTGCTCAGGCGTACGATCGCCGAGTCGACCTGAGCCCGCCGCTCGTCGGGCGCAGGCGGGGCCAGTATGTAGCGGGCGAGCACGTGCGCAGCCGTTTCGAGAAGACGAAAGCGGCAGCTCCGCAGAAGGAACACCAATTGGGACGCCACGGCCGCATAGTCGACCGTCGCACGGAGGCTTTCCTTGACCGCGGAAGCCTCGGTGCAAAGCCGCATCTCGACGTCGACGCGGAGCGGTTGGGAGGCGTTCCGCTCGTGGGGATAGACTCCCACTACGCAGTCCACCATCAGCTCCTCGATCCGCAGGACGTCCATCCGGCGAAGGCTATCGCATTTCACGACTTCTGCTAGAGTTCCGCAGCCCATGAGCGATCCGAGGTCGAGTCCCATCAGCGATGTCGCCGAAGTGGCGGCGTTTCGCCCGGTGCCGCGAACGGGCGTGATCTACGTCACCGTCGAAGCGCAGAAGCGCGGCTACGTCCACGATGCGCCGGACTGGTGTAACCTGGGCCAGGGGCAACCCGACACGTCGCCGCTCGAGGGCGCTCCCGAGCGCGTGACGAGCATCGACGTGCACCCGGGCGACCTCGACTACGCTCCGATACCCGGCGTGTGGGAGCTTCGGGAAGCGGTCGCAGGACTCTACAATCAGCTCTTCCGCCGCGGAATGAAGTCCCAGTATTCGGCGGAAAACGTCGCCATCGCCGGAGGCGGACGTGTGGCCGTGATGCGGGCATGCGCCGCGATTGCACCCATTCACTTGGGCCACTTTCTGCCTGACTACACGGCATACGAGGAGCTTCTCGACGTGTTTCGGCGGTTCTTGCCGATTCCCATCCTCCTCGATCCGAAGCATGGCTACGAGTTCACCCAGCGGGAGCTCGAACAGGAGATTCTCGGACGTGGCCTGAGCGCGATCCTTGCGAGCAACCCCTGCAATCCGACCGGAAAGGTGGTGCAAGGAGATGCGCTCGCCGGATGGGTGGAAACCGCGAGGAATCTCGGCTGCGCCCTACTCCTCGACGAGTTCTACTCTCACTATGTCTGGACGGGCGAACGATCGATCATCAGCGCGACTGAGTACGTCGAAGACGTCGACGAGGATCCGGTCGTCGTGTTCGATGGGCTGACCAAGAACTGGCGCTATCCAGGATTTCGGGTGAGCTGGATAGTCGGTCCGCAGCGGGTGATCGAGTCTGCCGCAAGCGCTGGATCGTTTCTCGACGGCGGAGGCGTGGCGCCGGTTCAGCGTGCGGCCGTCGATCTCGTCCAAGAGGCGCCGACGTTGCAGGAAACGGCCGCCATCCAAGCCGAGTTCGAGAAGAAGCGGAACTTCTTGGTCGAAGGGCTGAAGGGGATGGGCGTCCGATTCGATCTGGAGCCGCAAGGCACCTTCTACGCATGGGGAGATTTGAGCGGGCTCCCGGCGTCGCTTCGCAACAGCGACGACTTTTTCAAAGCCGCCCTCGACCACCAGGTGATTTGCGTGCCCGGCCACTTTTTCGACGTGAACCCGGGAAAGCGCCGGACCGGCCGGCCATCTCGCTTCGTCCAACACGTCCGGTTCTCGTTCGGGCCGCCCATGGGCGTGCTCGAGGAGGCGCTCGGGCGGCTCGATGCGATGGTGCGCAACGCAGATTAGCGATCTGCTCAACTCGGCGAAATCTGATCGGAATTCGCCCTAGGCACGCTGCTTTTTTCCGGATTTCGGCCTGTGTAGGCAACCATGCTACACATGACGACATCCGCGGCGGTCGCAGCGAGGATCGAGAGGAAAGCCCGGGACGCGGGCCCCTTCGTGAAGTGGGCTGGAGGCAAAGGGCGGCTGCTCAGCCAGCTGCGGCCGCTTCTTCCTCCGGGTGTCGCCAAGATGCGGCACGTCGAGCCATTCGTCGGCGGAGGGGCCATGTTCTTTTCGCGCCAGCCGGAACGGGCCCTCTTGACAGACATCAACCCCGCGTTGGTCGACGCGTACCATGCCATCCGGGACGACGTGGATCGGGTCATCGACGCATTGGAAGAGCTTGCCGCCGGTCATTGCAAGGAACGCTACTACCAGGTCCGCGAACGCTACAACCGTCGCACGAGCCTCGCCGCCCCGAAACGCGCGGCGATGTTCGTCTACTTGAACAAGACCTGCTTCAACGGTCTGCACCGCGTGAATCGCAAGGGCGAGTTCAACGTGCCTTTCGGCTCGTACAAGAATCCGCGCATCTTGAACGAGGGGGGTCTCAGAGCCGCAAGCCATGCGCTCCGTGTCGCAGAGCTTCGCTGCGCCTCTTTCGAGGGCCTGCTCGAAACCGCCAAACCCGGTGACTTCATTTATTTCGATCCGCCGTACGAGCCGGTGTCGACGACTGCAAGCTTCACCTCCTATGCGCGAGATGGATTCTCGCGAGATGATCAACGCCGGCTGGCCGAGGTCTTTGGAGCGCTCGACCGCAGAGGGTGCAAGCTGATGTTGTCCAACAGCGACGTCCCTTTCATCCGTGACCTATATCGACGCTTCGAAGTGGACACCGTCGCCGCGCCTCGCGCGATCAACTGCGACGCGGCGAAGCGTGGCAAGGTGACCGAGGTCGTAGTCCGCAACTACGGTTGAAAAGCGCCATTCCCTTTCGGACGGAATGGACTACGCTGAATCCTGATTCGTGCGAACTCCAAGTTCAGTCCCGTTCTTGCTGGCTGCGTTTCTGGTCGCTGCCGGCGCGTGTAAGAAGGAGCACCCTCCGGCTCCGAAGCCCGCGCTCGGGAGGAGCTCGGAGGAAGGTCCGCTCCTGCGCGCCGGGCGGACGCACGTCATCTTCCTGATCATCGACACGCTCAGAGCCGACAAAATGGGCGCGTATGGCTTCGCATCACCGACCTCTCCCGAGCTCGATCGCTTTGCCGCGGCGGGGGTTCGATTCGAAAACGTCATCGCGCAGTGCTCGTGGACGCGGCCTTCGATTGGCAGCATGTTGACCGGCCGATACCCGAGGAGCCTCGGCTTGTACGAGGAAGAAGGTGAGCGTCTGGGCAGCAGTCACCAGACCCTTGCCGAAGTCTTCGATGCGCACGGCTACACGACCATCGGCGTCACCGCCAATCCGAACATCAATGCAGTCTTTGGTTTCGATCAGGGCTTCGATGCGTACGTGGACAGTCGACGCATCTGGCCTTGGATGAAAGACGATGACGCGGACGCGCGAAAGAAGGCCACCTACCCCGGCCAGCTCATGCCGGCTACCGAGGTGTTCGAGCACGTCTGGCGACTCCTCCCGAAGCACCCCGAGGGCCCCTACTTCGTACAGCTCAACATCATGGAGATGCACGGATGGGGCCCCCGCATCCGCGACGAGCTGCAGGACGCCTTCGAGGGAGAGAAAGACGCCCAGTACCTCGCGAAGCTGCGGCAAGCATCCATCGACGTGGGTGCCTTCGTGAGCCGATGGCTTTCGACCGAAGGGCTCGAAGATACACTGCTCGTCATCACCAGCGACCACGGAGAAGGGCTGAGCGACCATCCGGGGATTGAAAACGCGCACGGACACGGGCTCA
Organism: Polyangiales bacterium; assembly: GCA_035466435.1. GTDB lineage: Bacteria > Myxococcota_A > Polyangia > Polyangiales > Houyiibacteriaceae > SG8-38. The sequence continues at coordinate 42,700 of DATIUW010000324.1, forward strand.
CCCTGTACGAGACGCAACTGCGGGTTCCGCTGATCCTCTATCACTCCAAGGGTGCCCTCGGGCGCGGAGTCGTGATCGAGCGCCCCGTCCGCGTCATGGATCTCCACCCCACGCTCGTCGATCTCTTTGGTTTCGAGGTCGATCGGGACATCGATGGCGTTTCGCTCAGGCCGCTGATCACCGACCCGGGCAGCGACATCCCACTCCCCGAGCTGTTCGTGGCCGAGACCTACTTTCAGGACGCTGAGAAGCAGTCGGTGTACGCGGCGAGTTGGAACTACTACAAGAACATGGATGGCTGGAAAGGCATGGATCCGACCGAGCTGCAGCGGCCGGGGTCGCCGGAGCTCGGCTCCCGCACCAACCAAATCATCCGCCACCCAGACCAGGCGGCCCGCTTCGAGACCTTTCTCGAGGAGTGGGAGCGCCAGCACGAGAAATCGGATCCGATCGTCGATGGCAACCTACCCGACGAGCTGATCGAGCAACTCCGGGCGATCGGCTATCTCGACTGATCCTCGTTCCGAATGGTCGGCCGCCCGGCGGCCCGTTGCTCCTCGGCAGAGTATGGGCAGTGTCGGCATCCGGACCCGCAACACCGGCCCCGGGCGCGAAGGGTCGCTTCCGTCATGACGAATAGGCGGGTGTCCGGGTCGAGGTACCCTTGATCGCCACGCCTCATCGCCGCGCGGTGAGCTTCGACGACGTGTGGTGGGAGCCTGTCGGACACGGCCGGACTCTGGGGCCCGTCACTCCGGCCGCAAGCCGTCGAGGCGGCTACTCGAGCGTGATTCCCGACGCCCTCACGAACTCCGCAGTCGCGGGATGCTCGCTCCGCATGAGCTCCGCCTTGGTGCCCGACGCCACGATTCGTCCCTCGTGCAGGAAGCTCAAGTAGTTTGCGATGCGCATGACTGAGGCCATGTCGTGGCTGATCACTATCGAAGTCACCCCGAACATCTCTTCGGCCTCGACGATCAGGTCGTCCACCATTTCGGTGGTAATCGGATCGAGGCCCGTCGTGGGTTCATCGTAGATCAGTATCTCGCTTTCCATGATCATCGCTCTCGCCACGGCAACGCGTTTCTGCATGCCGCCGGAGAGCTCTGCAGGCAGCTTGTGAGCCGCGGCGGCGACCCCCAAAGCGGACAAACGCGCCATCACGCGATCGCGTACGTCCTTCCGCGAGAGCCGCGTGTGCTCGCGGAGGGGGAATGCGACGTTGTCGAAGACGGTCATGGAGTCGAAGAGGGCCGACATTTGAAACACCATGCCGAACGTGCGGCGCATCGCCGCGAGCTCCAGACCTTCGAGCTTCGCGAAGTCGATCCCATTGACGAGCAGCTTTCCGGAATCGGGCCTTTCGAGCCGTATGAGCTGGCGCATCAACACGGTCTTGCCGGAACCGGAAGGACCGATGATCAGGTTGGTCTTGCCCCTATGGATGTCGAGCGAAACTCCCTTCAAGACGTGCTGCTCTCCATAACTCTTGTGTATGTCGACGATGCGGACGTGGATGGGATCGTCCTTCGTCTGCGGAGGCAGCGAAGCACGTGCGAGCCGCATCGCGTTGCGCCCGAAGATCTTCATCAGAAGAAACCTTGACCCAAGATCAGGCTAGTCACGAGGTAGTCGAGCATGAGGATCGCGATCGCGCTCTGAACGACCGCACGATTCGTCGCCCGGCCGACGCCGGCTGCGCCGCCCTTTGCATAGAAGCCTTGGCGGCACGCGATCAGGGTCACCGCAATGCCAAATACCATCGCCTTGATCAAGCCCTGCGAAACGTCCTCCCAGTCTACGAGCCACCGCAGGCGGTCCATGAAGACCCCTGGGTCGAGCCCGAGCAGGCTCACCGCGACGAAGAACGCACCGAACACTCCGACCACGTTGAAGAGCATCGTCAGCACGGGCACCATGACGAGCCCGGCCACCAGACGCGGCACCACCAAGAACTGGACGGGATTGATGGCCATCGTGATCAGCGCATCGATCTGGCTGGTCACCCGCATCGAACCGAGCTCCGTCGTCATCGCGCTGCCCGCGCGGCTCGTGACCATCAACGCAGCGAACACCGGTCCCACCTCGCGGGCAAGAGCCAGGCCGATGACTGCACCACTTTGGTTCTCTGCCCCGAAGTCGCGGAAGCCGTCGACGAGCTGGAGGGCCAGGACGCCTCCTACGAAAAGCGCGGTCAACGAGACGATGAAGATCGAGCCGATGCCGACGAACTCCATGGCCTCGACGAGAAGCCGACCGCGATAAGGCGGGCGAATGCCCCAGAACAAGGCCTCCCCGAACAGCTCGAAGAGACCGCCGAGCTCGACGAACGGCGCGAGAAGCAGCTTCACGAGCCATTCGCCCGCATCGCGCAAGGACGTGCGCCGCTTCGACGACTCTTCTGGGTCGGACGCAGTGGGCGCGGCGTCAGGCACGAGGCTTCATAGCATGGTTCGGCGCGGGACCGTCAGGCGTTGAGATAGAGGCGAGGCACGCGCCGGGACACGTTGGTTAGAATTTCGTAGGGGATCGTTCTCGCCGCAGCGGCGAGATCCCTCGCGTCGAGCATGCCGCCATCCTGCCGTCCGAGAAGAAGCGCTTCGTCGCCGATGGCGACTCCGGGCACCTCCGTCACGTCGACCGTGGTGAGGTCCATCGAGATGTTTCCGACGATCGAGCAACGCACCCCGTGAATCAAGACCTCCCCTCGATTCGACGCCGAACGCAGCAAGCCGTCGCCGTAGCCCAGTGGGAGGGTAGCCAGGCGCGTTTCCCGTGCGGCGCGAAAGGAACGGCCGTAGCCGGCCGACTCACCCGGCTGAAGTGTCCTCAGCTGCAAGACCTCGGTTCGCCAACGCATCGCAGGCCTCAAGGGCGCATCGATCGCGCTCGACCCGGGATAGCCGTAGATCGCGAGCCCCGGCCTCACCCAATCGAAGTGCGTTTCGGGATGGCGGAATAGAGCAGCGCTATTGGCCGCGTGCATGACGGCCGGCTCGTGGCCGAACCGGCGGACCAGACCCTCCGCATGCTTGAACGCTGCGATTTGCTGCCCGACGTATTCGGGATCTGCATCGGCGGTCGACAGGTGCGTCATGAGCCCTGCGACGCGGATCGAAGGAAAGCGGCGCAGCTCCCGGAGAAAAGCCGTCAGCTCTCGCAGCGGAACCCCTAGGCGCCCCATTCCGGTGTCGACCTTGAGGTGTACGTCGAGAGGGCGGCCTCCGGCGACCGCGTCGAAGGCTCTCGCTTCGCTGATCTCGTAGACCACCGGGGTCAGCCCCGCGGCGATGATTTCTCGGTGTGCGCCGCCGTTGATGCCGTTGAGCACCAAGATCGCGCGGTCGATGCCTGCCTCGCGAAGCTCGATGCCCTCCTCCGCCAATGCAACCCCGAACCCGTCCACCCCTTCGGCCTGAAGCCGCCGGGCCACTGGAACCACGCCGTGCCCATAGGCGTCGGCCTTCACCACCGCGAGGACCCTGCGCCCCGGCGCGGCCGCGCGCACTACCTGGAGATTGTGTGCGATCGCATCGAGCAGGATCTCCGCGCGCGTGGGGCGCAACGACGCTTCGGCGCGTCGCATCTCAGGCCGCAATGGTGTGGCAGAATCGAATTGCACCGCATGGAGCTACCGGTTGGCCAGGTCCGCGTCAAGCATTGGCGTCCCTACCGGCGGGGACTAGGCTCCTGCCTCATGGCGAGGGCGGGAGGAGGTCGGCAGGAGGGAGCCAAGCGCGGGGACAACCGCGCGTCGGGGCTGCTTTGGGGTTCAGTCTTGTTGGGTGGCATTCTCGCCGCTGGCGTCGTGCTCGCACCTCGGCTTCGGGAGTCATCCGACGAGAAGGTCAGTCCGGTCGAGATAGCGCCCGAAGAAACACGGGGGCTGGGCGCCGCCCCCATCGTGGAAGAGCTCGCGGTCCGTGTGGTTCGGAAGTACCCGCACGCAGACGATGCATTCACCCAAGGCCTCATCTGGCATGGAGGCGTGCTCTACGAGAGCACCGGACAGTACGGCGGCTCGTCATTGCGGAGAGTACGTCTCGAGGACGGCACGATTTTGGCCGAGCGCAAGCTCGAATCCGATCTCTTCGGCGAAGGACTGGCGCTGGTGGGTCAGCATCTCGTTCAACTCACTTGGCGGGAGGGCGTCGCCGTCGTGTCGGATGTCGGGTCGCTCGAGGAGCGAAAGAGGCTTCGTTATGCCGGCGAAGGTTGGGGGCTGTGCTTCGATGGCACTTCGCTCGTGATGAGCGACGGGTCGTCGATTCTGGAGTTTCGGGATCCCGAAACCATGGAGCTGGTCCGGGAGGTCACCGTGTCGAAGAACGGACGCCCAGTCCCGCGGCTCAACGAGCTCGAGTGCGTGGGCTCCGACGTCTACGCCAACATCTGGCAGCGCCAGGAGATTCTGCGCATCGATGCAGCGACCGGCAGGGTCACCGGCTCCATCGATGCGAGCAACCTTCTCTCTCGGCGAGAGGCGCTGCGTGCCGACGTTCTCAACGGCATCGCGTACAAACCCGAAACCGACACGTTTCTATTGACTGGGAAGCTCTGGCCTCACGTATTCGAGGTCGAGCTGGTACCCCGATAGTCGCCGAGCACCGCGACTTCAGGGTCCCACCGTGCGAGGCGTTTTCGCATGGTCGCGATTGCATCCGGGTGCTCGTCCACGAGCACGAAACCTCGACCGAGCCGCGCCGCGGCCTCTCCCGCTGTCCCGCTGCCCGCGAAGAAATCGAGCACGACATCACCGGGCTCGGTGTGCACTTTGACGATGCGCTCGACGACACCGAGCGGCTTCTGGGTCGGATAGCCGGTTTTTTCCCTGCTGTTCGTGGGCACGATGGTGTGCCACCAAACGTCGGTCGGAGTCTTGCCACGGGCAGCTTTCTCTTTCCCCACCAAGCCCGGCGCCATGTACGGAATCCGGTCCATCTCCTCGAAGCGAAAGACGTACCGTTCGGGATCGAGGGCGTACCACAGGATCGTATCGTGCTTTGCGGGCCACCATCGCTTCGGCCTGCCGCCGAAGTCATACGCCCAGATGATTTCGTTGCGAAAACACTCACGCCCCAGCAACCGGTCGAGCGCGACTTTCACGTAGTGGACCTCGCGGTAGTCGAGGTGGACGAAAAGCGAGCCGTCCTCGGTGAGGCAAGGCAGGGCCGCCTCGATCCGGCTGACCAAAAATGCGACGTAGTCGTCGAAGTCGTCTTCGTATGCAGGGCTCTGCAGTCGCTCGACTTCGTAGCGCCTACCACCGAAGCCCGTGCGGATGCCCTGGGGGTTTGCCCTGACGTTCATGCGGCTTCGCGCCTGTTTGCGTCCCGTGTTGAACGGAGGATCGATGTAGATCAGGCGGGCAAACCCACGCGGAAGCTTCGCCAATAGCTCCAGGTTGTCGCCCTGCAGAATCTGCCTCACGCGTGCGAGCGTACCATCGGGCGGCGTGCACGCCCATGCGAAGCCCGCTTGCGGCTCAGTGGAGCCGGTCCTAGCATTTGTCCGATGCGGCTCTTGGTCAACGGAGAGGAACGGCAGGTCGAAGCGAGCTTGACGGTGAAGCAACTCTTGTCTTCGCTCGGTCTGGGCGACACGCTGGTGGCCGTGGAGCGCAACGAAGAAGTCGTCCCACGTGCGCAACACCAGAGCACCGTGTTGCACGAGGGCGACCGCATCGAAGTCGTGCACTTCGTAGGAGGCGGTTGAGTGTCTCAGGATCCGTTCAAGATCGGTCCGTTCGAGTTTCGTTCGCGATTGTTTACCGGCACCGGCAAGTACCCGGATCTGGATGTCGCGCGCAAAGCACTGAAGGCATCCGGATGCGAGGTGGTGACCGTCGCCGTTCGGCGCGTCGATTTGAAGGCCACCGGAGCCGACTCGATCATGGCGGTGCTGCGGGAGGGCAACTACACGATCCTGCCCAACACGGCGGGTTGCTATACCGCGCAGGACGCCATTCGGACGGCGCGCCTGGCTCGCGAGCTCCTCGACACTCCTCTCATCAAGCTGGAGGTCATCGGAGATGAAAAGACCCTCTTTCCCGACGTCCCCGCCACGCTCGAAGCCGCCAAAACCCTGGTGGAGGACGGATTCACGGTCCTGCCCTACTTCAACGACGACCCAGTCGCGGCGCGCCGCTTGGAGGACATGGGTTGCGCTGCCGTGATGCCTCTCGCTGCGCCCATCGGGAGCGGCCTCGGTGTGCGGAATCCTTTCAACATCGAGATCATCGTCAAGCACGCAGGCGTGCCGGTCATCGTCGATGCCGGTGTGGGCACGGCGTCGGATGCAGCGGTCGCGATGGAGCTAGGTATCGACGGTGTGCTCATGAATACCGCGATCGCGGGCGCGAAAGACCCGGTTCGCATGGCCCGTGCAATGAAGGCGGCCGTCGAAGCCGGCCGAGATGCATTCCTCGCCGGCCGTATCCCTCGAAAGCTCTACGCCACCGCGTCGAGCCCGCTCGAAGGCGTCATCGGTTCCGAGCAAGACGGCCGCTCCTGAGTCGACGCCATGGCGCCAGACCTGCCCCGGATCTGGATGATCACCGACCCGGATCGTCCTGAAGGTCCGATAGAGGCGATTCGACGCGCGCTCGACGGCTGTCCGAGCCGCGTGGGCGTGCAGCTACGAGCCAAGCGGGCGTCCGATCGCCAATTGGTCGCTTGGGGGCGGGAGCTGCGCGCGCTGACCTCCGCAGCCGGCGCCGCGTTCACGATCAATCGGCGGCCGGACGTCGCCCAGATCGTGGGCGCCGATGGCGTACATCTTCCCGAGCGAGGCCTCGAGCCAGACGCCGTGGTCCGCTTTTGGCCGGAATTCAGGTTGATTGGAGTTTCGCGCCACGACCGGGCCGGCCTTCACCTCGCGGAGCGGCAGGGCGCGTCCTATGGCTTTCTGAGCCCGGTTTTTGCGGTACCCGGCAAGGGCGCGCCCATGGGAATCGCGGGATTCGAAAAGGCGATCGCCGGTGTCGGCATGCCGACGTTCGCGCTCGGCGGCATCGGCCGCGAGCATGTGGAGCCCTTGATCGCAGCCGGCGCGTTCGGCGTGGCCGTCCGGCGTGCGATCTACGACTCGACCGATCCGGCTGAGACACTCCGGGCTTTGTCGACCCTGCTTGACAAGCGCCCCGAGTGCGGCGAATAGCCAGCCTGTGGGTGCGGTTCGAAGTGGGCTCGGATTTCTCTCCTGGGTAGGCGCGGTCGTCATCGTCATCGCGCTGGTCCTCAAGGCGTTCGTCTTCGACATGGCGGAAGTGGGGCACAACGGCATGGCTCCCACGCTGATTCACGGCGAGCGCGTGTTGATCAACAAACGCGCGGACCCGGTGATCGGATCGATTGCGGTTTGCCGGCATCCGACCGAGGACGGCTGGGTGGTCGGACGCGTGGTTGCGACCGGAGGCATGGTGGTCGATTCGGCTGGCGGCAAGCTTCGCGTCGACGGCGAGCCGGTCGTCTTCGACGAGAAAGGAAAGACCTCCTTCTACAATGCCGACAACGAACAAACGACGGCGGTCATTTGGGGAGACGAGTATGTCGGAGCCCAGTCGCACCGCATCTTCATCGGCGAAGACCGCCGCCAGTCGATTCGCAAGACGGAGGTTCCCGGCGGAACGCTCTATCTTCTCGGGGACCACCGGGCGTACATGGGCCAAGACAGTCGCGCATACGGACCGGTCGACGCATCGGAGTGTCGCGGCACCATCGTGTTCCGGGTCACGCCCGTCGACGGGCTCGATCAGGGCCTCGCGCACGGCTACTTCGAGCCGATCGGCTGAGCACGTCTCCGCATTGCCTGAATCGTGGTCCGTTCTATGCTGCGCCCGCCGAGAGCGCCCAAGCCAATGAGAGTCGCGGTCATACAGTTTCCGGGATCGAACGCCGACTGGGACGCTTTGCACGCCGTGCGAGACGTCCTCGGGGCAGACGCCTGGTACGTCTTTCACAAGCGAACGAGCCTGGGTGATGCCGATGCGGTGGTCATTCCGGGGGGCTTTTCGTACGGAGACTACCTGCGCGCCGGCGCGATCGCCGGGTTCAGCCCGATCGTGAGCGCCATCCGAGAGTTTGCAGGCCGCGGGGGTCCGATCCTCGGCATTTGCAACGGCTTCCAGATCCTCACCGAGATGGGTCTCTTGCCGGGAGCCTTGACTCGCAACGCGCACCTTCGTTTCGAGTGCCGCGACGTCTACGTGCGCGTCGAAACCGAGGGTCCCTTCACGGACATGGGCAAAGGAAGCGTCCTTCGATTGCCCATTGCCCACGCGGACGGGCGCTACCACACCACGGACCGAGGCCTCGCCGAGCTCGAGCGTCACGGCCAGGTCGCCTTCCGCTACAGCACGCGCAGAGGCGGCGCCCCAGACGGAAGCAATGCGAACCCGAACGGATCGGTCGGAGACATCGCAGGTGTATACAACCGCGAGAAAAACGTTCTCGGTATGATGCCGCACCCGGAACGAGCAAGCGAGACCATCCTCGGGAACGACGACGGGCTCGCCATTTTTCAATCGCTTCGACGTCACTTGGGGTTCGAATGAGCGCACCAGCCAATTTTCCCGGAGAACCCGAAAGCTCCCCCGAAATCGCGCGGGAGTTCGGTCTCGCCGATCACGAATGGGATCGGGTGCTGACGACGCTTTCACGCCAGCCGAGCTACGCGGAGCTCGGGGTCATCAGCGTGATGTGGTCCGAGCATTGCTCGTACAAGTCTTCGAGGATTCACTTGGGCAGGCTTCCCACCACCGGGCCGCAGGTGGTTCAAGGGCCCGGCGAGAATGCGGGCGCCGTCGACATCGGCGATGGGTTTTGCGCCGTGTTCAAGATGGAGTCGCACAATCATCCTTCGTACATCGAGCCATATCAGGGTGCCGCGACGGGGGTCGGCGGAATCCTGCGCGACGTATTCACCATGGGCGCGCGGCCCGTCGCCTCGCTCAACTCGCTCCGCTTCGGACGTCCCGACCATCCGAAGACCCCGCATCTCCTCAAAGGAGTCGTCGCGGGGATCGGCGGCTACGGCAATTGCATCGGTGTCCCCACCGTCGGCGGCGAGGTGCAGTTCGATGCCAGCTACGACGGCAACATTCTGGTGAACGCGTTCACCGTCGGGATCGCCAAGACCGAGGCGCTCTTCTTCGGCGTGGCCGAAGGCGTCGGCAACCCAATCATCTACGTGGGTGCGAAAACGGGCCGCGACGGCATTCACGGGGCCACGATGGCGAGCGCCGAGTTCGGGGACGAAACCGAGAGCAAGCTACCGACCGTGCAGGTAGGCGACCCATTCATGGAAAAGCTCTTGTTGGAGGCGTGTCTCGAGATATTCGAGACCGATTGCCTAGCCGGCGTACAAGACATGGGCGCTGCCGGGCTCACGTCGTCGTCGGTGGAGATGGCTGCGCGTGCGGGCAATGGCGTGGAGCTCGACCTCGATGCGATTCCGCGTCGGACCAAGGCTCTCAGCCCTTACGAGATGCTGCTCAGCGAGTCGCAAGAACGCATGCTGATGGTGGCCAAAGACGGCCGTGAGCAAGAGGTCTTCGACATCTGCGCCAAGTGGGACCTCGATGCCTCCATCGTCGGCCGGGTGACTGATACGGGTCGTTTCGTGTGCAAGGCCACGCCCGGCTATGACCCTTTCGACGGAACGGGCGAGCGCGATCCGGTGGTGGTCGTCGATCTGCCGGTCGATCTGCTGACCGATGCCGCGCCGAAGTACGACCGTCCACAGCAACCACGATCCGAACGGGCTTCGATCGTCTCTCTGACCGGAGACGCGCCCGAGGATCTCGGCGCCGAGATCGTGCGTTTGATCGGCTCTCCGAACATCGGGAGCCGATCGTGGATTTGGCGCCAGTATGATCACATCGTGCAGGACGGGACGGTGATACGGCCCGGCGATGGAGACGCCGCCGTGGTTCGCGTGTTCTGCAAGGACGAGACGGGTACACGCGAGAAGTACCTCGCAATATCGGCGGACTGCAACGGTCGGCACGTGGAGCTCGACCCATTCGTCGGTGCGGCCATGGCGGTCGCCGAATGCACTCGCAACCTGGTGTGCGTCGGCGCGAAGCCGCTTGGTCTCACCGACTGCCTCAACTTCGGAAATCCCGAAGTGCCGGAACAGATGTGGCGTTTCTCGCAGGCCATCGACGGATTGTCGGCCGCGTGTAGTGCGCTCGGCGCCCCAGTGGTCTCGGGAAACGTGAGCTTTTACAACGAAACGGACGGCAAATCGATCTTGCCTACGCCCACCGTAGCCGCCGTCGGCCAACTCGAGGATCCAAGCCAGCGGCTGGGGCTCGGATTCGTTCGCGATGGCGACGTCATCGTGCACCTAGGGGAGCCGTCGCGTGGAGTGCTCGGCGGGTCGGAATGGCTGGTCCAGGCCACTGGGTCGGTGACGGGGGCGTCCGTGGGAATCGACTTGGATGCCGAGGTCGCACTGCAACACGCGATGCTCGAGCTGATCCGCAACGGCTTACTTCAGAGCGCACACGACATCAGCGACGGCGGTATCGCAATCTGCTTGGCGGAATCGTGCATCGCCGAGGGTCTCGGCGCGCGCATCGCCCTACCCCCGAGCGACGACGCGCCGGCACATGCCCTGCTCTTCAGCGAAGAGCCTTCCCGCATCATCGTGAGCGTCTCGCCGAGCGACGTGGGCGAGGTCGGGGAAATCTGTCGTCGCTACGGGGTCCCCTTCCAGAAGCTCGGCAGGGTTGGCGGCGATACCTTGTCGATCGACGACATTTGCGACGTTCCAATCGAAGAGCTGGCCGAAGCACATGCGGCTGCGCTCGACTTCATCGTCGACGAGCCTTCCTGACGGTCAGGCCGTAGGCGACGAGCCCAGCCAAGGCCGCGATGACAATCCACGGGATGAGGCCGGTTTGGGTCTTGAAGGCGTTGTAGAGCATCCACATCGAAAAACCCGAATAGATGGCGGCGGCCACCAACGCTCGCGGCCGTGGCGCGTCGAGGTCGGGTCTGCGGCGTTTCACCGCGAAGAGGCTCACCGACACCAAGGCCGAAAACAAGACCAGAATCCCGCCGACGTTGATCAACAGGTCGCCGATGGTGTGGACGTAGAGCAAGGCGATGGCGATGGCGCCTTGCAGGAATATCGACGCCCGAGGCGGTGCTCCGGGTTTGGCGCGTAGCACCTTCGGAAGGAAGCCGTCGCGGGCCATTTCCGCGTAGACGCGAGGACCCACCAAGAGCATCGCACTAGTGCTCGATACCATGAGCGCCGCGATGCCCATCGACATGGCATTCGAGCCGGCTTCGCCGACGAAGTCGCGCGCGACCAAGTGGCCCAAGGTCACCCTGGCTTCTTCATATTCGAACACCACCTCGGCGCGGTCCGGGGTGAGGTTTGCGATTAAAATCCAGTTCACCAGTAGATACGCGATGCCCACGAACGCACAGCCGATCAGCATGGCTCGGGGCACGTCGCGCCGGGGCTGGTAGAACTCGCCAGCGGCATACGCTGCCGCGTTCCAGCCCGAAAATGCGTAGGCGACGAAAAACAAGCTGGTTGCGAAGGGGAGCGCCACGCTCGTCGAATCACGGGCGGGTTCCCAGGCGGGCCAACCGTTGTCCCCGAGCGCCAAGCCGAAAGCAACGAATGCGAGGATGAGGAGCCCCTTCAAGATGACGAGGGCGTTTTGCACCCACTTGGACGAGCGAAGACCGACCGCGTGGAACGAGCAAAGCAAGCCGATGAGCACGGCTGCGCCGAAGCGCTCGTTCCCTGCGCCGAATACGGCAAACACGAAAGCCGCTGCGCCAAACGCGCTGATCGCCATCGGCGCCGAAAACCCGACCAAGAGCGAAGCCCAACCGGCTAGATAACCCGCTGCGGGATGGAGCAGCTCGGAGAGGTAGCGGTATTCGCCGCCCGAGCGAGGAATCAACAGGGCGGCCTCCGCGTATGATCGCGCACCCGCCATGGCTAGAAGCGCGCCTGTTGCCCACGCAGCGAGGATCCAGCCAGCGCTGAGCTCCTGGGCCATGAAGCCGGCGCTGAGAAAAACGCCTGCACCCACCATGTTCGCGACGACCAGGCCGATGCCGGATCCCAAGCCCAGGAATCGCCCGGAATCGGGAACGGAAGTCGAATGATTTGATGCTGCGATCTTCGGCGAGGGAGTGCTTCGTTTTCGGCGTGTTAGGGGGGTGGAGAGTGTCCCGCTATTCGGCGGCTTCGACGGCGGCGGGGACGGGGCGTTTTTCGCCACGTAGCTCGACGGAGACGAGCTTGGAGACGCCGGGTTGCTCCATGGTGACGCCGTAGAGGACGTCGGCGTATTCCATGGTTCGCTTCGAGTGCGTGATGATGATGAACTGGGAACGGTCGGTCATCTGCTGAATGGCGTCGGCGAAGCGGCCGATGTTGGCTTCGTCGAGCGGCGCGTCGACCTCGTCGAGCAGGCAGAAAGGGCTCGGCTTGTACTGGAAGATTGCGAAGATGAGCGCGACCGCGGTCAATGCCTTCTCACCGCCGCTCATCAGCTCGAGCGAGCCCAGTCGCTTGCCTGGCGGCTGCGCGATGATGTCGACGCCAGTCTCGAGCATGTCTTGCGGCTCGGTCAACCGAAGCTCCGCCTGACCTCCACGGAACAGCAGCGGATAGATGCGTTTGAATCGCTCGTTGATGCCGGTGAACGCCTCGCGGAACATCGCGCGGCTCTCACGGTTCATCTGCCGGATGGCCTTGTCGAGCTTGGTGAGCGCCTCCTCGAGGTCGCGCCGCTGGCTGGTCAGATACTCGTAGCGCTCGGCGTTTTCTTCGTACTCCTCGATGGCGGTGAGGTTGATCTCGCCCATGCGATCGATGAGCCGCTGCAGCTCTTCGGCGCGCGCCGCGATCTCGGCGTCGGGGATCGGCCGGTCGTGGTAATCGCCCAACACGTAGGCGAGCTCGACGCGATGCTTGTCGCGGACCTGTTCCACGAGGTGCTCGAGCGAAAGCGCCAGCTCACGGTCCCGAAGAGTCAGCTCGTTGAGCTCGTTCGAGCGCTCCTCGAGCGCGGCGCGCAGCTCTTTGAGGGCAGCTTCGGATTCCCCGAGCTTCACTTGGGCCTCGTCGAATTTTCCCCGCAGGCTCGAGAGTTGCTCGCGTGCGGAGGCCGCTTCGTGCGCGGCCTCGCTGACCCGGCCTCGGTGCAAGAGAATGCGGCCTGCGGCCTGGCCTTGGTCGCGATCGGCGATGGCGACGTCCTCTCGAAGCCGGTCCTCCCTCGCGTTTAGCTGGGCCAGCGCGCGGTCGAGCTGAGCCAGAACCGAACGCTCGCGGTCCGCGCGCTCGCGTGATTGGGTCGCCTCGACCTTCACTTCGGTCGCCCGTGCAGCCTGCTTTTCGACGACCCGCCGCCGTTCACCGAGGATGCTCTCGGCGACTCGTGTCGCTTCTTCAGCATCCGTCACGTGGCGACGCGCATCGGCCAGCTCGCGGTTGGTGTTGCTTTCATCGACCTCGATTTGCGATAGCGCGGCCTTTGCTTCGGTCTCCGCGAGGGAGATCTCCGAGCGGCGCTCCGCGATGCGCCGAAGCTCCATCTCGAGCGCCTGCAGGTCACGCTCGGCGCCCAGAATTTCGAGCTCGGAATCGTGTGCGCGGGCACGCACCGAATCGATTGCCGCTTGCCGTTCCGCAATGGCGGCACGAAGACGTCCCTGCTCGCCGACCGCGCGTTCCAGCTCCCCCTTCTGTGATGCGGCTGTCTGCTCGAGCTCGCGGATCTCCCGTTGAAGCCGAAGCAGATGCGTCGCGGACTCGTCGTTGGCGCCTCCCACGACGGCTCCATCCGAAAGCAACGCTTGGCCGTCGAGCGTAACTAGCTTTCCGGCAAACCCCTCGCGGTGCAGACGCGCCGCCGTCTCCAAGCCGTCGACCACCAGCACGTCGAACAGAAGATGACGGACCCACGCGTCATCCGATTGGGAATGACGCACGAGGCTGGTCAGCGGCCCAACGATGCCCGACCCGGTGGGGAAAGGTGGAACCACACGGGGCCCGCTGCTCGGCGCGCGTGGCAGAAACGCCGCGCGGCCTTTCTCCTCGCGTGCGAGGTACGCAGCGGCGCGCAGCGCCGAGTCGGTGTCTTCGACCAGCAAGCACTCGAGCGATGCACCGAGCGCGGCACCCAACGCGCGTGTGTGCTCGGCGTCACACTCGAGTCGATCGGCGACCAAGCCGACCAAGCCCGAGTGAGTATCGCCCACGTCTCGCGTGTACTCCGTCATGACGGCTTGTGTTCCCGCGCCGACGCCCTCGAAGCGCTCGTGAATCTCGTCGAGCGAGCGCAACCGCGAGCTCGTCACGGCGAGCTTCTCGCGAAGCGCATCGACCTCGGCATCCGCTTGTTGGAGCGCCTTCTTTTGCTGAACGAGCGAAGCCTCGATCTCGGTCTGACGTTCAGCGGTCTCGACCTTGCCGCTGCGCAAGCCGTTGATCTTGCCCTCGAGCTCACCGCGCTGTTGTCGAAACTCGACCTCACGCGCGGCGGAAGCCTCGGTCTCCTCCTGCAAGCGCTCGAGACGGGTCTTGATCTCCTGGCGCCGCGCGCCGTAACCGGCGAGGACCGCTTCGGCGCCCGCCACGCGAGCCCGTCCCTCGGACAGCCAGGCCCGAGCGTTTCCGAGCGCGACTTCCGCCTCTTCTGCGGTGTTTTTACGGTCTTGAAGCTCGGTTTCGACCTCGGCCAGGAGGCGTTCCGCTTCGGTTTCGAGGGCCGCGAGCTCGGTCAGCGAGACACGCACGCCCGAGGCTTCCTGCTGTAGCTGTTGACGCTGTTGCTCGAGTTGGCGCAACTCTCGGCTCGCCAGCTCTTTGCGTTCCGCCAAGCCCGTTTGCCGCTCCTGCTGTTGCCGGATCAGGCCCTCGAGTTGGCGTACCGAGTTGTCGAGCTCGTACGTGAGCGCCTGCGCACGCTCGACCTCGGAGCTCGAGCGTTGCAAGGAAACACGCTCCGCCTCGACCGACGCTTCCTTTGCGACGAGCTCGTGGCGCGCCCCTTGTGCGCTTTCCTTGGCCATGGACAGAGATGCGGCGACCGACGCAGTCTGTCCGCGCAACTCGAGGAATCGATGTGACGCGACCCACAGGTCGAGGTCTCGCATCTCCTTTTTGTAGCGCTTGTAGCGTTCGGCTTTTTGTGCCTGCCGTTTGAGCGAACCGAGGCTGCGTTCCAGCTCGCCGATGATGTCGGTCACGCGGAGCAGATTCTGGCGCGTCTGATCCATCTTGCGCTCGGCCGCGCGTTTACTCAGCTTGAACTTACTGATGCCTGCCGCTTCCTCGATCATCGCGCGGCGGTCCTCCGGCTTGGAGGTGACGATGAATCCGATTCGGCCCTGCTCGATGATCGAGTACGCCCGTTTTCCGACGCCCGTTCCCAAGAACAGGTTGGTGACGTCCAGCAGCCGAACCGGCGTTCGGTTGATGAGGTAATCACTGTGACCCTGTCGATCCAGGCGCCGCGTCACCTGGATCTCCTCGTACTCGCTGTACTCGGGGGGCGCGAGGCCGTCGGTGTTGTCGAAGGTGATTGTCACCTCGGCAAAGCCATGGGGGCCGCGCCCCTCGGCGCCGCTGAAAATCACGTCCTCCATGTGCTTACCGCGCAGCCGGGACGGTGATTGCTCGCCCATGCACCACTTGATGGCGTCGACGATGTTGGATTTCCCGCACCCGTTCGGTCCGACGACACAGGTGATGTTGTGGTCGAAATGGACCGTCGTCTGGTCCACGAAGGACTTGAAGCCAACGATTTGAAGCTTCTTGATCTTCACACTGCCCCCCAAAGGAGTATCTGGATGTGGCTATCACTGAACATACGATATTGCAATGGTTTCCGCGACCAGAAGCGATTGTCAGCCAGTGACCCCCACAATATGTTGTGGTGTCAGGTTGACACGGCCACGTCCCGTCGGCCGAGGCCAGTCCTAATCACGTTCGGCGGACTGGGCGGTCGTGCCGCTCGCCTCGCTCGAAGGCCGGACCTTGGCCCTGGGGGCGTGCCGCTTCTCCTTCAAAAATTCGAGGAAGCTGCGAGCGGTCTCGAGGTCTCTCGAGGCCAGGCCGTCGACCAGCTCGTGGAGGTGGCGCCGGTGCGCGTCGTTCGAGCCGGGCTCGCCCGGCGCGACTTCCGTCGGCTCGGGCTCGGCCTCCGAGGCAACTACTTCGTTTGCCGTGGGGACGTGCCAGGTGGGTCGGTCGACCGGAAGGATTCCATGCGCCATCAGCCAAGACTCCATACAAGCGCGCAGCCGCTCCGATCGAAACGCGAACCATCGCTCGCGATCGACCGGGTGGCTCATCAGCGCATCCTTGAAGCGCCGGAACGCGCCCTTGCCGTCGATGGCCACGTTGAGCCGCCGCCGTAGATCGTCGTCCTCCACGGTGGCGATGAATCGCTCCATCCAACGGTATTGCTCCCGTGAAGAGACGGGATCGATCCGCAGATACCGTTTGTCGTTCATGATGCGTGAATGCATCGTGGGATCGGCCACGCCGTCCACGATGCGAATCACCTCACCCGTATCGAAATGCAAGTAGCTGTGCACCTCGGGTGCATTGTTCTCAAAAGCGTCTTCGAGTGCCTCCCAAGCTACCGGTACCTCTACTGTTTCTTTTGCCTGCCCGACATCATCGTCACTCATGTTATTCCCATTTCACTTCGCGCCCGCCGCACCGCGTCGCGCCAGCGCCTCAAGTGGCCCTCCCTCTCGGCTTGGGTGACCTGAGACTCAAAGCTACGCTCGATCCGGTAAGCATCCTTTACGGAGTCAAGTCCGCCGAACACGCCAACGGCCATGCCGGCTAAGTAAGCAGCGCCCAATGCAGTGGTCTCCACGTTCTCGGGGCGATCGATGGTCACCCCGAGCATGTCCGCTTCGAATTGCATCAATAAGTCATTGCGAGCCGCACCACCGTCGACCCTCAATCGCTTGATGGGCCGACCGGCGTCCGCCTCCATGGCGTCGACCAAGTCCACGATCTGAAAAGCCATTCCCTCGAGGGTTGCGCGCGCGAGATGTGCGGCGGTGGTGTCCCTCGTAAGCCCATAAATCAAGCCCCGCGCTTGCGGATCCCAGTGCGGTGCGCCCAAACCCGCCAGCGCGGGCACGAACACCACGTCCCCCGTCGTGTCGACCTCGCGGGCCTTCGCCTCGATCTCGTCCGAGGAAGCAATCAACCCGAGCCCGTCCCGCAGCCATTGGACTGCGGCGCCTGCAATGAACGCGCTTCCTTCGAGAGCGTATACCGTCTGGTCGCCCAACCTCCATGCGATGGTAGTCAACAGCCCATTGTCGGAGTGCACGGCCTCCGACCCGGTGTTCATCAACAAAAAGGCACCCGTGCCGTACGTGCACTTGGCGTCACCAACCTCGAAGCACGTCTGACCGAAGAGCGCGGCTTGTTGATCGCCAGCCATCCCCGCTATCGGAATGCCGTCGGGCACGCCCGGCACGCCCGAGGTGTGGGCGTAAACCTCCGAGCAACTCTTCACCTCGGGCAACAGCGTCATGGGAACGTGTAGCTCGGCAGCGAGCTCCTCGTCCCAGCGCTGCTCGACGATGTCGAACAGAAGCGTGCGCGATGCATTGCTCGCATCGGTCACGTGAACCTTGCCGCCAGAAAGCCGGTATACGAGCCACGAGTCGATCGTGCCGAAAGCGAGCTCACCCTTTTCGGCACGGGCTCGCGCGCCCTCGACGTGATCGAGCAGCCATTCGAGCTTGGTCCCGGCCAAGTAGGGATCGAGCACCAACCCCGTTCGCCGCCGAAACAACGCCTCCTTGCCCGCATCCTTCAGCTCCCGGCAGCGCTGTGCGGTGCGCCGGTCCTGCCAGACGATTGCGCGGTGGACGGCCGCGCCCGTCTTTCGGTCCCACAGCACGGTGGTCTCTCGCTGGTTCGTGATGCCGATCCCGAGGCAGTCTCGTGGGTTCACGCCGGCCTCCGCGACCGCATCGCTGATCGCGCCGCCTACGCTCTCCCAGATCTCCTCGAGGTCGTGCTCGACCCAGCTAGGTCGCGGAAAATGTTGCCGAAACTCGCGATTGGCGCGCGCCAGAATGCTGCCATCCGGCGACAACAAGAGCGCGGTGGAACCGGTGGTTCCCTGATCGATCGACAAAAGAAAGCCCGACATCCGGATCGATACGGTACGAAGCCTGGCAGCCAAAGTAAAGCGACTACTCCGTGGCAGTCAGCCACGCTCGAAACCGCATCCAAGCGTCGCCCAAGGGGCCCGGCAAGCCGGCCATCAAATCCGCGAGCGCTGGATCGTCCGCGCCCGAGCCGCGCACCCTTTCGAGGCAAACCAGCGCCGCCAAGCTCTGCTGTCGCGCCGCCAAAGACCTAGCCAACAGAGGCAAAGCATGGCGCTCGTCGGCGCCGAGTCGCAATGCACGGCGCAACAACCCGATGGCCTCCCCGTGCTTTTCGCTCGCCACGGAGGCGCGGCCCAACGTGAGAAAAAGCTCTGCCGCTTTGCTCGATTCGCCAGCCCATTGAACCCCGAGGCGAAGAACCTCGTTGGCCGCATCGAAGTCTCCCATGTTCGCGTAGGCGGTGCCCAAGAGCTCGAGGCTCTCCGAGAGTCGGCCGTGGACGTCCTCGCTCAGCGTTTCGGCCTCGCCGGTGCGCAGAAGCATGGAAATTGGGTTCAACCAGGGAGTCAGCATCGCAATCGTCGCGCCCCAGTTGCCATGCGCATTGGCCTCTTCGGCTTGATCGACGACGGCCAGGTCGATCGCCATCGAGTCCGCCTGCTGTTCGGTCCCGAGCTCGGCACGAACGCGCTCGTCGATCACCTCGCGGAAGTCCTCGAGGGGTAGGACATGCCGGACCTCGTTGAACTCGACGACGATCTCGGAGAGGCCGGCCTCGTGCCGAAGCTCGATCGGTTGCACGAAGAACAGAGACGCTTCGAGCAAGTAGCGGCCTCCGATGTGGGCTTGAAGCGCCTCGACGTCGGGATCCTCTGGAAGATCGACGTTCTCCAAGGGTGTCAGCAGGTACTGGGCAATCGTCTGGCGGAATTCGGGAAGAGGGACTTGTCGCACGGTCGGATCCCTTCCGATCGAGTACTCCACCGAGGTCCCCTCCTGGGCGTGCCGATTGGCGGTTAGGCTCGAGATGCGGGCACCGGCGACCAACGCGAGCCCGAGCGTGCTGCGTCCGACGATCTGGCACGCCTTCTCGAAGTCTTTGGATTGCGCGAGCACGCCGTCGAACCAGCGGTCGGGGCGCGCCGCCGAAAGATCGTAGACGCGTGGAAAGCCACCGCCCACTTCACGCCTCGCCGCTGAGCTTTCGGCGATACCACTCGATGGTGTGCAACAAGCCCTGCTCGAGCTCGACGAGAGCACGGAAACCGAGTAGCTCCTCGGCCTTCTTCACGTCGGGAATCCTGAGCTCGACGTCCGGAAAGTCCCACGGAACGAACTCGATGGGCGACTTGCTCTCGGTGAGACGAACGATGAGCTGCGCGAGCTGGTAGATCGTAATCGTGCTGCGTGGATTCCCGATGTTGAAGCTTTCACCGATCGCTTCGTCACGCTGCATCGCCAGCAAGATGGCGTCGACGATGTCGTCGATGTAGCACCACGATCGAATCTGATCGCCTTCGTTGTGGATGAGAATTTTGTCGCCCTGAAGCGCCCGCACGACGAAGGCATGTACGGCGCCTTCACCGACCTGGCCTGGGCCGTAGATGTTGAACGGCCGAATCGAGCAAGTTGGAAGGTTGAACTGCTTCCAATAGTTGTGAGCCAGATGCTCGGTGGCGAGCTTGCTCACGGCGTACGTCCAGCGCGCTTCGCCTACTGCGCCGAGACTGGTGACGTCGGCTTCCCGGACCCGGAAGGCATAGGAGCCGAATACCTCGCTCGTCGAGAAGTCGATGACGCGCTTGACGCCGATGCAGTCGTTTGCTGCGCGCAACACGTTCATGGTTCCCTCCAACGAGATCTCCATGGTCAGAACCGGATTCTTCAACACGGTGTCGACGCCCGCGATCGACGCCATGTGAATGACGTAGTCGCACCCGGTGACCGCACGCCGGACTGCGGTCATGTCTCGCACGTCGCCGACGATCAGCTCGACGTTGGGATGGCGATCGAGCCCCGCCTTGGAAAGGGCGTTCCGGCGCAGGATGTCCAGGACACGGATGTGGTTGTCTTCGGCCAGTCGCTTGGCCAGCGCGGTCCCTATGAACCCCGCGCCCCCGGTTATCAGGACGTTCGCCCCCTTCAGCATGGCCCTCAGCTAGCATACCCGGAAGCTTCAAGTCGAGAAAGCTCAGTACCTTTACACCGAGCGGCTCACGTGGGATCGTGTGAGCGAGGGGACATGGGGATCTTCAGTCGGCTCAATCGCGTGATCAAGTCGAACCTCAACGCGCTCGTCGACCAGGCCGAGGACCCCGACAAGATGATCGGCCAGACCGTCGCCGACATGAAATCGGCGCTTCAGCGAGCGCGAACGGAGCTGATCGAAGCGTTGGGGAGCGCCAAACGCCTCGAGAAGAAGCAAATCGAGCTCGAGCGAGAGGCCGCAGATTGGGAGCGAAAGGCCGTTCTGGCGCTCGAGCGCGAGGACGAGGACCTGGCGCGCGAGGCGCTGCGCCGCAAAGCACGCGCCTCGAGGGAGGCGCGGCACGTACGAGAGCGAGCGGCTGAGCAAACAACCACGGCAGATGCGATGAAAGAGCAGCTCGAGCGGATCGAAAAGAAGCTCGACGATCTCAAGGCCAGGCAAAAGACGTTGGCAGCCCAGGTTCGCCAAGCACGGACGCAGCAACTGGATGTGTCTCGCCCCGCTGGAGACAGGCTGGGTGGAGGAGCGTTCTCCGACCTCGAACGCATGGCCGATCAAATCGATCAGCTCGACGCCGAGGTGGAAGCACACCACGTCCTCGAGGACCCCAAGCGCACCGAGCTCGACGCACGCTTCAAAGCTCTCGAGTCGGAGGAAGGCGGGGATGAGGTCGAGGACGAGCTAGCGGCTCTCAAAGCAAAGCTCCGCGGTTGACCCCTAGATACGATGGAACGCTTCGTCCTCTGGCACAGGATTCTGCCCCCGGCCTTCGAAGAGGAGGAAACCACTGCGGCCGCTGCCCAGTGGGCGCGCTACGTCACGAGCGAGCTCAAACGGAGCGGCGGCGAGGTGTTGTCCTCCTTGGCCGGTACCGTGGTCGCACATTTCGCGCTCCACGATTTGAAGGCAGCCATCAATCTGGCGCTTCGGCTGCTCGCCGAGGCCGAGTCGCAGCCGGTGCCGGCCGGTGGGGTGCCGATTGCCTTTGGGATCGCCACCGGCGAGATCACGCGCGGCAAGGACGACGCCGAGCACCTAGCCAGCGGAGGAAGCGCCATCGATCGTGCGCAGCTTCTGGCCAACCAGGCGCTGGCGGGTGAGGTGGTGCTCGACGTCGCTTCGCGGGAGGCGGCGTCGAGGACGTACTTGTTCGGGCGAACGGTGAGCACGAGCTCGTTTGCATCGAGGGGCGAAACGATCGATCGAAGCAGGCCGCTGCTCGAAGACTGTCGAAGGGCGGTCGGTCTGCTCGAAGCTGCACCGACGCCCGACGGGCTTCGCAACGCCCTCGAACCGATTCGAGCGGCCTCGAACGCGGGGCGCACCTCCGCGTTTTATCTGAAAGGCCCCCTCGGGCTCGGCGCCGGGTCTTGTCTTCGTGCGTTGCGAGACGAGCTGCGTCCGCCGGCGTTTCTCGAGATCGGCGCGGTGCCCGGCGGACTCGAGCCGCTCGGTGGCCTCCGATTGGCTCTATTGAAATCATGGCGAACGCTCGAGCCTACCCGTCAGCGCTTGAAGAGCAGCGATCCCGGCGTCGCCGAAGCACTCAAGGCCATTGCTTGCGCCACCCCACCTGCCTGCGAAGCCGCGGTCCACGCCCTCAAGGTGACGCTCCGCGCTCTCGGAAAGGGACGAGGGATGCCCTGGGTCTATGTCGATCGCATCTCCGCGGTCGACCCCGCGACGGTCGGGGTGTTGGGCGCCGTCTTGTCCGATGAAAGCGTGGCCGCCATGCTGGTCGTTCGCACGACCGAATCGAGCATTCCGGCGGGGCTTCGTCCCATCCCACGCGCGACCACCATCGACCTGCCTTCGCTCGATCCGAACGAGGCGCTGTCGGTGGCGACCGCCATTCTCGGTCCCGGTGCGGACCAAGAGGTCGCCAAGCAGCTCGTCATCACCGGCGGGCTGACCGTGCTCGGCATCACCGAAGCTGCCCGAACCATGATCGCGACGGGCGACTTGGTGCACGACGGCCGGGGTTTCGCCTTTCGCGAGGCGCATGCAGAACGGCGACACTTCGTCGGACCGCGGGCTCTGCTCGAGGAACGGTTTGCAACCTTGGACACCTCTTCGATGCGATTCCTGGAAGTCGCGTGCGCAGCCCTTCCTGCTTCGACGGCTCAGGTGATCGACGTCGCAGTGGCACTCGACGGCATTCCCGAGGATACCCGACAGAGAGCCCTCGACGCATTGATCAACGACGGGCTGCTGACGCCTCAGGCCAAGCCGGCGTCCGAGCTTCTCCGAAGGGCGGTGGTGCAGCGAATGCCTCCGGCCCGACGCACCGAGGTTTATCGTTTCGTGGCGCAGGCGCTGCACAGCGCAGAGCCACTGGTAGGACCGTCGATGGCGGCCACCGTGGGCGCGTACCTCTGCGAGGGTGGCGACCTCGAGCGGGGAGCGCAAGCCTTGCTCGAGGCGGGCTCATTGGCGGCCGACAAGGGGTACACGAACGCCGCGGTGCGGCTCGCTGCTGCGGCCGTGCAATACCAGCCCGACGGAGACACTCGCTCCGTGGCCTCGGAGATCAGCAGAGCCGTTCGCGTTCCTTCCGGCCCTCCATCGGAGGAGCTCGAAGACCGACCCACGATGCCCATTCCCGAAGCGCAGCTCGAGAAGCCGGCCGCCGAGGTGGTGCGCTCACTCAAAGATCAGGACCATGCTCGCTTCGATGCGCTCATCGACGCATCGATTGCCGCAGGCGGCGACTTGATTGGAGCGCACTGCCTGCGCGTCTTTTCGTATGTCGCACGACAGGACATCACCGCAGCAAAAGCCGCATTGGATGCAGCCGCGAGCAGGCCGAACGACGGTCCAGGATCGGAAATCCGGATCTTCCTCGCGTCGGCGTGCTTGCACCTCGCCGAGGGGCGGGAGCGAGATGCGATGATCGACGCGCTACAGGCTTTGGCCGTCGCCAGGGCTCGTGGCGAGGGGCCCGCGGAAGCCGCCGCTTTGAAAATGGTCGCCGTCGCCTGCCTGGCCGCCGGCCTGCCGACCGATGCCGATCGCCTGGCGCATGCGGCCGAACAAATGGCTAGCTGACGCCGGCCCGCCGCGTCGGATAAGACCCCAAGACTTTCAAGAACGTCGTGACCGATTCGAGCTCGCGTAGTGCGGACTGCGTCGTCTCGCGATCGACGTTGCCCTCGAAGTCGACGTAGAAAATGTACTCGAACGGCGTGTCGGGCTTGGGCCGCGATTCGATCTTGGTGAGGTTGAGACCGCGCTCGGCGAAGATCGTGATGCATCGAGCCAAGGCGCCTTGCTCGTGAATCGTCGAGAAGATGAGAGATGTCTTGCAAGGCACACCGTGCTCGTAGTGTGCCGGCTCCGTCGCGACGATGACCATGCGCGTGTAGTTCTCCGGATGATCGGCGATGTCGCGTCTCAGGATCGGTAGACCGTGAAGCGCGGCGGCCTGCTCGCTGGCGATGGCTGCCTGAGTCGGGTCGCCATCATGCTTGACCTTTTCCACCGCCATCGCGGTGTCGACGAAAGCCTCCACGTGGCAGTCCGTCAAGGTCGCGAGAAAGGCTCCACATTGCGCCAACGCAACCGGGTGTGAGAACACACGCCGAATCTCGGTTACCGGCACCTCTGCCGCGCCAATCAAGCAGTGCGCGATCGGCTGAAACTCCTCCCCGACCAGGAAGAGCCCCATCTCCGCGAGGAGGTCGTAGCTCTCGTTGATCGATCCAGCGATCGAGTTCTCGATTGGGAGCACGGCGTAGTCGATCTGTCCCGCCTTGAGGGCTTCCAGCATGGCCCGAAAGCTGCGGTAACCCATGCACCGAATCGGCGCACTGGCGCGCGCGAAGTGACGGAGCGCCGCGAGCTGGCTGTAAGCGCCCTCGGAGCCCTGGTAGCCAACTGCGGCCTCTTGGGTGGTTTCGGTCAACGCAGCTTGCCTCAGTCCCGGAAATTCACGAACTGCAAGGGCAGATCGAAGTCCTGTTCCTTGAGGAAGGCGATGGTGGCCTGCAGATCGTCTCGCTTCTTGCCCGAGACGCGCACGGTATCCCCCTGAACGGAGGCCTGGACCTTGAGCTTGCTGTCCTTGATCGCTTTGACGATGTCTTTGGCCTTCTCCTTGGACACGCCCTCTTTCAGCTTGATGAGCTGACGCCACATCTTACCGCCAGCCGGCTGCGGTTGTTGTGGATCGAGCGACTTCAGAGAAACCTGCCTCCGAACCATCTTGGTCTCGAGAACATCCCGCGCCGCATCGAGTCGGCCCTCGCTGTTGGCTCGGATCACGATGCCTTCCTCGGTCTGCTCGATCGTGGCTTCCGTTCCCTTGAAGTCGTATCGCTGTGCGATCTCCTTGCCAGCCTGATTGATCGCGTTGTCGACTTCGTGCTGGTCTAGCTTTGAAACGACATCGAACGACGGCATGTGAACCTCCCAGTGGCGACCATATCACGCCGTCGCTTTCCGGCGAGCCGTCTTTTGAGGATCCACGCCGGAGTCCGCACGGACGATCGGCGAAAAGAAATTGTCCTTCTTGGTGGACTCGTCGACGCGGAACGCGAACTTGTAGCTCGGGGCAGAACGCATGTTGCAATCGGTGCGCTCGCAAAAACGGCACGTGGTTCCGACGGGCACCGCCATCTTCTTGGGATCTGCAAACGGCATGTCGTCCGCGTAGGCGAAGTACTTGGCGTTGCCGGCATGTGTGCCGAGGCCGATGCTGTAGGTCGTTCCCTTGACCAGGGAACCCTGATGCGGCTCGCTGACCACCTTGGCGAAGCAGAAGTACGTCGATCCATCGGGAAACGCGGAGTATTGCTTCGTGATCACGCTGGGCGTCAGAAATGCGAGATGGACGGCCATTTTGGGACAAGACCCATCTTGGTGCGGGAAGCGAATCCCGTCGCCCGAATATCGCTTCGAGATGTTCCCCGCTACGTCGACTCGCAAGAAGTGCATCGGAACGCCGCGACGTCTCGGATCGGACAGGTTGCACATGCGGTGAGCCACCGTCTCGTACGACGACTCGAAGAGCTGCGCGAGCAACTCCACGTCGTATCGGGTGGTGGTGACCTCTCGGTAGAATTCCGGATACGGCAATAGCAACGCACCGGCGAAGTAGTTGGCGAGGTGGATCTTGATGAGCTTGCGCGTCTCGGTGTGTTGACCGCTGTAGCCTTCGAGAATCGGCTCGTGCAACTTCTCTTCGTCGAACAAGGCGAGAGCCACGGTGTGCGCGAATTGGAATTTCAGGCGTTGCTCGAACAGATCGCCCGATATCGTGAGGACGCGGTCCTCGGCCTGCCACGTTCGAATCACCGAGCTGTCGCTGCGTTCGGGAGTTCGGTGGACACGTACGCCCAACTGGTCGAACAGCGCCCTTTCCAAATCGGCGCTGCTGACTCGCCTTCCGAATGCGCCGTCTCGCCGGAACTGCTGAGCACGTTCTTCCAACGCTTCGAACCAATTGTCGTTGCGCTCGAGGAAATCGGTCACCTCGTCGTAGGGACTGTAGTCGAAGCGAAGCGAGTCGTCGGCTGCCTGTCGCTCACGCTGGGCGACGCTCGCAAGCACGTGATCGAGCTGACTGCGCGTGTTCTTGTAGAGGTTGAACAGAGCGGTGATCGTGGTCACCATGCGCGGTTCCGCGCTGATGCTCGCCAAGTCCTCCTCGCTGAGGTTCAGCGAGCGCACGAGTGGCTCGTCGAGGAGACGCGCCAATCCGTCGTCCACATGACGTTCGCCGAGGCTCCGCATGAAGTCCTCGACGGCGACGCCGTAGAGCTCGAGCGCCTGAAACAAGAGCGGTAGCTGGACGACGCGTTTTCCCTTCTCGATCAAGCTGAGGTACGCAGGGGAGATCTGAAGACGCCGCGCGACCTCGCTCTGCTGCAACCCACGCCGCACCCGCAGCTCGCGCAATCGCTGTCCCATGGCCGCGTTGGTTTCTGCCATCGGGCTCTTTTACCGCAAATTTACAGACCCGCCCAGGGCCCTCTTGCATCGAAAATCAAGGTTTACCGGCTGCTTGACCCGCCTTTGCGGTGTGGTAATCGGAAAAGACTGGGCTCGACCGTGTGAAGCTGTAAAGGGCACCGCAATGGTCACGAGGGTCTGGAACGCAACGCAACGCAAAACGAGGTAGGCTTCTGGCCCTTCGGGCGAATCGCACAGGAAAGGACCGGCGAATGGCGGAGTACGGCAAGCGGGAGCGCGACAAACCGTGGATCATGCGTACCTACGCTGGACACAGCACGGCGACCGCGTCGAACGAGCTGTATCGAACGAACCTGGCCAAGGGTCAGACGGGCCTCAGTGTGGCCTTCGACCTTCCTACCCAGACGGGGTACGACGCCGACGATCCACTCGCCCGCGGCGAGGTCGGAAAGGTCGGGGTTCCGATCTCGCACCTCGGCGACATGCGCGCGCTCTTCGAGGGTCTGCCGCTCGACCAGATGAACACGTCGATGACCATCAACGCGACGGCGGTCTGGCTGCTCTCGCTGTACATCGCCACGGCCGAAGACCAAGGCGTCGATCACGGTGTCCTTCGCGGCACGACGCAGAACGACATCATCAAAGAATACCTCTCTCGCGGCACGTACATCTTCCCGCCCGCGGCTTCGATGCGGCTGACCACGGACCTCATCACCTACACGGTCGACGAAGTCCCCAAGTGGAACCCCATCAACATCTGCAGCTATCATCTCCAAGAAGCAGGTGCGACGCCGACACAGGAGCTCGCCTATGCGCTGGTCACCGCGATTGGCGTCCTCGACGCCGTGAAGGCCACTGGCCGCATCCCCGAAAGTGAGTTCGGCAAGGTAGTCGGCCGAATGAGCTTCTTCGTCAATGCCGGCATCCGCTTCATCGAAGAGATGTGCAAGATGCGCGCGTTCGTGGAGCTGTGGGACCGCGTGACGCGGGAGCGCTATGGGGTCACCGATCCCAAGCAGCGACGTTTTCGCTACGGAATGCAGGTCAATTCGCTGGGCCTGACCGAGCAGCAACCGGAGAACAACATCATCCGCATCGTCCTCGAGATGCTTGCGGTGACGCTGAGCAAAGACTCACGGGCCCGGGCGATCCAGCTTCCCGCCTGGAACGAAGCCCTCGGGCTTCCGAGACCCTGGGATCAGCAATGGTCGTTGCGAGCACAGCAGATCCTGGCCTACGAAACGGACCTCCTCGAGTATGCCGACCTGTTCACGGGCGGCGAGGTCGTCGAAGCCAAGACCAACGAGCTAATCGAGGCCGCATGGGACGAGGTCCAAGAGGTACTGAAGCGGGGCGGCGCCGTCGAAGCGGTGGAGACGGGCTACATCAAGCAGAAGCTCGTCGAATCGAACGCGGCCCGTCTTCGCGCCATCGAAAGCGGAGAGCTGGCGGTCGTAGGCGTGAACAAGTACGTGGAAGGAGAGCCGTCTCCGCTCACCGAGAACCTCGACGAGGCGATCCTCACGGTCGATCCCGAGGTCGAGGCGCGACAGCGCGAAGCGCTAGCCCATTGGAAGGAGACGCGCGATGACGCGGCCGTGGACGAGGCCCTCGCCGAGCTGAGGCGCGTAGCCAAGACCGATGAAAACATCATGGTCGCGTCGATCGCCGCGGCCCATGCGGGCGTGACGACCGGCGAATGGGCCCACACCTTGCGTCAGGTCTGGGGCGAATACCGCGCACCCACAGGCGTGTCCGGCGCGACGACCAAGACATCCGGCGCCGGAGCGGCGGCCGAAACCGTCGAGCGACTTCGAAATCGACTGCACGATCTCGAGGCGCGAATGGGCCGAAGGCCCAAGCTGCTGGTCGGCAAGCCCGGCCTCGACGGACATTCGAACGGCGCCGAGCAGATCGCGATAAAGGCACGTGATGTGGGGTTCGACGTGGTCTACGAGGGGATTCGCGTGTCGCCCGCGCAGATCGTGGCGTCGGCGCTCGAGGAAGGTGTCCACCTCATCGGCCTCAGCATCCTGAGCGGCTCGCATTTGGCGCTCGTCCCGGAAGTCGTGCAGAAGCTTCGCGAAGCAGGTCTCAGCGACGTTCCGGTGGTCGTGGGGGGCATCATTCCGGATGCGGACGCCGCCCGGCTTCGCCGCGAGGGCGTCGCAGCGGTCTATACGCCGAAAGACTTCGAGCTCGATCAGATCATGAGCGACTTGATTGACTTGGTGGACCGCCAGCATGCCGCCGAGTGATCTCGCCGACGATGCAGGGCGGGTGATGTCCGCGGACAAATCGGCGGTTTCGCGCGCGCTGAACGTGGTGGAGGACCGTCGCCCCGAATCACACGCACGGGTGGCGGACTTGCTCGAAGCCCTCAAGGATGCGCCCAAGGCTCGAGGCGGACATCGGGTCGGGCTCACCGGCCCACCCGGAGTCGGCAAGAGCACGCTCACGTCGGCGCTGGCCCGCGCATTACGGCAGCGCGGGCGCACCGTGGGCGTCGTGGCCATCGATCCGTCCAGCATGAGGTCCGGCGGCTCGCTCCTCGGAGACCGTGCGCGAATGAGCTTCGACCCCACCGACGCAGGGCTGTTCGTGCGCTCGCTCGCCACGGCAGGAGAGGTCGGAGGGCTCGCCTACGCCGCCAACTCGGCGGTGCGCGTCCTTGCCGCTGCCTATGACGTCGTCGTCGTCGAGACGACTGGAGTCGGCCAGTCCGAGATCGACGTGGTGCACGTCGCAGACACGGTTACCTTGGTAATCCAGCCCGGCAGCGGTGACGTCCTTCAGTTTCTCAAGG